>NZ_JAUBUY010000096.1:0-7987 GCF_036705565.1 Microcoleus sp. AT8-B5 | reverse complement strand
TAGCTTACCAATGCAACTTTTTACTGTGCGAGACCGTCCTGATTCTGTTCCTGTTGCCTGTTTGATAAAAAAAAACCGTAGAAGTTCACGGGGTTAGCGTGGCAGAAGAGAAGGAGGAGTCCGACCAGAACGAGCACTCAAGACAGATTCAGTCAGGAACTCAAGAATATTCCGGTCTTGCAGCTTGAGAGAAGACACGACGGTGAGTAAACGGGCAACAAACAGACTTCCTGCTGCTGAATCTGAACCAAAGCTAGTCCGTCGCCAAATCACAGCAGGGCGAATGGCTCTCTCAGCGGCATTATTGGTCGGCTCTACACCATCTGAGGAGATAAATAACCACAGAGCCACTTCCAACTTTAGTAAATTACGGCAAGTCCGCACAGTTTTTGCCAGTGGGGTCTTTTCCCTCTCGTCGATGTCTAACTGCGAAGCTTCTAGCAAGATGCTCAAAACTTCAGTCTTAATAGGTTCAACCCTTTCTTTCAACTCCGAACGAGTGAGTTGGTCATTTCTAAATTTATGCCAGAGATTGAAAAGCTCTTTTTCCTGCTCCAGCAAGGATTTGCCGATTTGGGCTGAAGCTCCAACTCGTTCGGATATTTGAATAAAATCTCGTTTGAGGTGTGCCCAACACAGTTGCCTGTGATTGACATCCACCCAATTATAGGCAGGGCAACGATCGCTGGTGATCGAGCCACTAAAAGTTTCGCCCAAAACCGTTTGAGCAGCACTACTAGCTCTGCTTAAAATTACCTGAAAGCTCTGAATCAATGGCGTTACAGCCACCCACAGCCAACCGCTGGTCTTGGTGGCATTTAGACCATCTCCATTCCGCTGCTGAAATCCAGTCTCATCTACTCCCACATTCGGCTGCTGCTGGATGTAATGTTGGGCTGCTGTGACCCCATCGCCAACTGCCTCACTCACTTCTGTCCGTAGACGATTGATAGTGCCGACGGACATTTCAATCCCAAATACCGCCTGCATCAGCGCACGTATTTGGCGGTAGGATTGTCGATACTCACTACTGAATAAACCTACATAGGCTGCTGTTCTTGGACCATATCCACCCATTCCTATTATTTCGGTCATTTCTGGGGCTTGATTTTCTTTCCCACAACAAGTACAGGTAATTGGATGAAACTGATGTTCGATGACGAGCCGCTGTACTGGTGGGACTTCCACTACTTGATGTCGATATGCTTGACCATTATTTTCAATCTCTAGGATGCCTCCACATCCACTACATTGCTGTGGGTAATGGTTGATTACTTCTTGACACATTTCGGTCGGGTATAGCTTCCGTTCATGTCCCGAATGTCCTAGTTGCCCACCCCGCTTCTTTCCGGTGGGTTCCTTTCTATTTGGCTTAAATCCTTGAGGATTCTTCGATGGTGGTTGTGATGAATTTGCCGAAGTTCTGGCTAATTGCTCTTTGAGAAGCTCGTTTTCTGTTCTCAGTTCCCCTATTTCCTGTTCAAACTGATCCATCCTACCCACTAATTCGTAAATTAGTTCGAGGATGCTGCCTGGCACTTGCGCCCACTCTGCTGGGCTGATTGCCGCCATTAATTCCGGCACTGTCTTCTCCATGTGCCTCACCTTATCAGATTTTTTGGGTTTTTGCTACCCCCGTGAACTTCTACAAAAAACCAACCTCGGGCCCGACTAATTCTAGCCATTGCTCTCGAATATGCTTTTCGATTGTTTCCAGACTTGATAATTCTGAGACCGGAGTATTTGTGTACATAATCTCGGCAATCTCAGCAGCACAAGCTTTTAAACGCTCCTTCTGTTCAGGGGTCATAGCCACTCCTCCTACAAATGCAGTTCACGCTTCCGTTGACGCTCTACCTATTATCCTCTCTGGATAGCACTTTTACAAAATCGGGATGCTCCCATTACAGATTTGGGCAACTTGGTTATTTTATGCAGTTTTAGTAGATTTAGGTGATGCGGTAGCTGATGAACTAGCTCTACCTTTTGAGCAGATTTCTTTAGAAATGATTTATCGCGGTCTTTATCATTTTACTATGGCTCATCATAAAGGTAAAGCAACAGATCCAATCAAGTATTTTGCTGACCCCCAAAATCGAGATTTAGGCATTATTAAACAGCAGCGAAAACCGAATGTTAAGTTAATTATTGCCCCTTTTCCTGAAAAGCAACGAGGGTCTGACCAATTCTTTTTTAAGAACTCTCCGAAAGCCTCTTGACAAAAGACTTACAGCCTTAACTTGTCACCAATGGTTGGCATCCAAGAAATGAGCAGTGGGAATATCTCATTAATTGGACAGGTGGCGATTCTGCTGACTGGATGTATCCATGTTTTGACGAAACCTTGATTGACGAGTCTAGTTTGAGGCTTGTTAGTCATGACTAAACCCATCGTTAGCTACCGTCGCATTGACCAATTAAAGGCGATCGCCTTTGACCGTGGCTTCACCAACGAAGACGCCAGACAGTTTGGAAAACTCAGCAAAACTGCCACATGGGAAGCGCTGCTAGAACTGTACCTCGTTGACGGTGAATCGCTAGACACAGTGCTAGACCATTTGTGACAAGTTAAGAAAAAGTGCAAATTGTCAAGGGGTATACAAAAGAAAGGTAAAATAGGATGAAACCTTTGTCAGGCAAGCATTTGAGCCATAATTGAACCAGTTATGACTAGCAAAAAACGCATCAACCGAGATCATGCAAAGAAAAAAAATCGTCCCCAAGTAGAAAACGAAGCGATCGCGAATTACCTGGAAGATTTATTAATTCCGGCAATGGCGGCCCAAAAAACTTTTTATCGCCAACTAAATTTAAGAGATAGAATTCTAACACTACCATTAATGATGGCAGCAATATTAAGTTTACTATGGCGATCCGTACCAGGAGTAACAGAATTAACCCGATTATTAAATAAAGAAGGATTTTTATGGTGTCAGCCACAAGAAATTAGTCAACAAGCATTGTCACAAAGATTTTTAACTTTTCCATCAATTTTATTTGAAAAAGTATTTAAAGACAATACTCCGGACAGTTTTTAAGCAGCCAGAGTACCATAAGACAAGACTGAAGGAAGGTTAGGGTGATTTAAAATCAAATCCGGGTCTAAATCTAACTTATCAATAAAGGTAGAAAGTAGATGCTTATTGAATTCCAGACGTTTATAAGAGGCCATAGAAAACACAAAAGATTTGGCAGATGAATGACAACTAGAAAGTTCATGTTTGGCTAAGTTTAAGGCAATTAGACTGGCATTAAAGTGAAAATCAAGCCGTGGTAAATGACGAGCTTGACAATCCGACAATCCCGTAAATTGCTTGGCATCACGAAAAATAAATTCAATCTGGAAACGAGCCTGATAATATTCAACAATTTGCTCAGGCGGTAAGTGAATATCAGTGCTAAATAATAAAGCATTTTTAATTTCTCCGTTGGCTTGAACCTCAGAGATACAAGCCAACCTAATTTGGCAATTTAAACAACAACTCCACACCACCAATGTATATAATGAAACTCCCGGTTTTATTTCTTTAACAAAATTAAGACGACTCAAATCATGGCAGTCAACTTGTGCGATCATATTTACGTGGAGCTCCCAGTTTCTTTTGTTCACCAGTATAAAGATAGCGTAGGTTAGCATCAACTCTTAACTTGCCAATAAAGTCTAAATTTAACTCCCGCACAGCATCCCAGAATTTAGAGCGGTAGTAATAGCCATCAGCGACCATTTGGACGTACAGAATTTGGGAAGAAATAACGAGTATTCTTTAGATGTTGTGCATAGTCATCAACTCTTGTGATGTCAGGCGTTGAGCTTTGAGACTCCTGTTTTTTGCGAGATTTTTTTGACCAGCTATTCTTCGGTTTTTGTGGTATTTTTTTCACCTTCTTTATTTGAGGGCGTGATGGAGTTTGTTGTACGCTTAAGCTATAAGATAAACGACTCTCAATTTCGACAATAGAAATTACAGAAATTTCCAACCCCTGTTCCGATTTCCCCGCTACACCATTATAAAAATAACCCTTACCGTCAGTTTTTTTGCCACTTTTTTTTAAAAAAGAACAATCGATAACGGCAATGACTGTGTGTTCAGGATTTAAGGCAGATTCGAGGAAATATTGATTAAATTGTGGAAAATTAAAGCTTTTGAGAAAGTGACGACGGTAGGTTTTTTCGCTCAAACAACTATAACGACTGAGATTGGTGAAGTTGACCTTGCCATAAACAAGCAAAATAGTTGAGAATAAAGTGATTAAAAACTTCTTTTGGGGTTGACTAATCCCTGGCATTTGTTGTAAGATGGATTCAATAATCTTCATAAGGCAATCTGTTAAGCTTGTGTGTTTTTATAGCTTAACCTAAAAGAGCGCCTTTTTTTCTGTTCATTTTGGGTTCAGATTGCACTCACTTTTTTCGCTTCTGTGATTTATTGCGTAAGCGTTGCTTGCCGAAGCCATCGCATCCCTCTTTAAAAACTGTCCGGAGTATTGATAATCACCCAATTATACAATAAATTAAATTGAGATTTATGTTTATGTTTATACTATTTTATATTTTATATTTTATGGAGACTATAAAAGGCATGGGTGAAAAAAGATATTCTATAAATTCCGCTATATTCAAGCTGTTGTGTGTGAACTAAGGATCGCGAATTAAATAATTTACACTCTTGACAGTGGGATGGGCGTCCCGCCCGTCCAGAAATGGCGGGCGGGACGCCCATCCCACAAGAAGCATCACGCATTCTAAGTTATTTAATTCTCATTCCTAATTAACAATAAATATTGGTTTAATAAACTAATTTTTGCGGATAATAAATTTAGAGTGTGTAGCAGGAATAGCGAGAATCATGTAAACTTGTGTAACAAAAATAAACACTTGTGGCTGGCCACAGGTGAATATGTTAGAATCAATGCCGAACTCAGTTGAACAAAGTAAAAGAAATCAAAGCTATGACATACGTTGCATGCAATTTGTGCGGTAGTAATGACTATACTGTGAGATTTGAGCAGGGAGTAGCCCAGGTAAATCAAATTGTCAATTGTAAAGCCTGTGGATTGATGTATGCTAATCCGAGAAGCACAGAAGTAGATAGTGTATTAATAGAAAACTACGATCCAGAGTTTGTATTATCTGCGATAGTTAACCAAGATTCGCAGAGACTGGAAAAAGAAGCACTGCAGGTAAAAGATTATGAAAAAACCAGAGCTTTTCTTCACAAACATTATCCCAATAAAGGTAAGTTAATTGAAGTGGGAAGTGGCTTGGGGTATTTGTTAAACTTCTTTAAGCAAGATGGGTGGAATGTAGTTGGGCTTGAACCTAATGTGGGTATGTGCAGATATGCAGAATCGGAGTTTGGAATCGAAATCATCCCAACCATATTAGAAAAAGCTGAACTAGAAGATCGATCGGCAGACGCTGTATTGATGATGCACGTGATCGAACACGTATCCGATCCTTGCAGTACGTTGAAAGAAGTTTATCGGATCTTGAAGCCGGGTGGGATATTCGTGATGGAAACCCCCCGCTACGATACATTGGTTTTCAAATTATTGGGTAAAAGAGAAAGAAGTCTCAGTTGCGACGGACATATTTACTTTTTTACGACCACCACGCTAGAAAAACTTGCAACTAAGGCAGGATTTACCGTGCTTAAAACAGATTATGTGGGGCGATCGCTAACACTCGACAGGCTATTTTATAATTTGGGCGTTGTGAGCAAAAGTCAGGCCATTAAACAAATCCTTAAGGATGTGGCAGTTAAACTGCATTTAAATAAAATTTCGTTATATTTAAATACACGGGATATGGAACGTATATATTTGAAAAAACCCGATTCTGGCTCAGCATAACAAAACTTAAGCGCACAGAAAAGATGAGATTACCTCAAATGTTTGAGTGCGCTTGTACCATGACAGTTATTACCCATTACATTAATCCCCTGGCGCCAGACTCTACGAAGACAAATTTTAGCGAGGGAGGCTGTGGGCGACACCACAAGGGTTTCCGGGCTATACAACGAATCAAGCCAGATGCGGAGTTTTGCGGCTGCGCCGTCTTTTGATGAAGTGCTGCATTAGCTTGGCCATCCGAGAAATCAGCAAGGTGTGCCGGTGGGTTCGATGCACATCCCCTCGCGATGTGTGGGGACTCGCTATCGGTTTCTCTGACTGCATCGTTGTGTCGATCGCACCCTCGCAGGTCAAACTCAACAATCTAATCAATCTAGTAACCATAATATCGGATAATTGTAAAGCAATTCACCAAGCCAACAGCGTCACTAACCCCAGCCTAAAGGCATGGGGCTTGAAAGAGGAAGACTCACCACCTTCTTAATTTGAGACTAAAACAGTGTCTAGCCTGCGTCTTTGAGACAAACTGAATTATCTGGTGGTGGTACACCGAACGATGTTACTGGATGCCTCCCTAGTCTGTAACCTCAAGGGATATCAGTGGCGAAGGGATATACACACACGGGCTTACCGCCACTTGTTATGCGTACAGGTAGAAAGCACTCGATCCGTAACTGTCCGGGTTAAAGGCGAATACAAAACGTCGAACGTCGTTAGTATATCCAAGGCGGTAACAAGCATTCATCGGGGGAGAATTCCTCCCCCTCCCATCCAATGTAAAGCCGTCCTAAAAGGACGGGGTTTCAAACCCATATTTCTGATGAGTATTGACCAATTAAACGCAGACTACGGCATAGCCGGGAACCTCACCTTCGCCACCGGAAACGGTGGTTTCCCGATGATTCACATCGACAACGGTCAAGCCAAAGCCTTAATTTCTGTGTATTCCGGTCAAGTGCTCTCCTTTCAACCAGCCACCGAAACCACAGACTTGATGTTCGTCAGCGACAAAGCCTACTACGCAGAAGGGAAAGCCATCAAAGGCGGTATACCCATCTGTTGGCCCTGGTTTGGCCCAGATCCCGAAGCCTTGGGGCGTCCAAGTCATGGGTTTGTGCGGAATCGCCTCTGGAATGTGCTAGAAACCGCCACAACCCCCGATGGTGCAACTAAAGTCACTCTCGGACTCAAGGATAGCGATGAAACTAGAGGAATTTGGCCCCAAGCTTTTGAACTGGCGATCGAGATTACGATCGGCACCAGCCTCACTGTAGAATTAATCACCCGCAATCTAGGCGACAAAGCATTTCCCCTCACCCAAGCTTTCCACACCTATTTCCAAGTCGGGGATATCAACCGCGTGCAGGTTTTAGGTTTAGAAAATAGCCAATATCTTGATAAAGCGGATGGTGGGGTGGAAAAGACTCAAGTGGGTGCAGTGGTAGTAACAGGTGAAGTCGATCGCATTTATCTCGATGTCACCAATGAATTAGTCATTGACGATAGCGCCCTCAATCGCCGTATTCGCATTAAATCCTCTGGTAGTAAATCCGTCGTAGTGTGGAATCCCTGGGTGACAATTTCTGCAAATATGGCCGACCTTGATGATGCAGATTATCAGCGCTTACTCTGCGTAGAAACGACCAATGCAGCTACAGATATTGTGGAAGTTCCCGCTCATGGTGAGTTCCGCTTGCAGGCAATTTACAGCGTTGAACGCGACTAAGAAATTAGAGCTTAAGCTTAGCGGTGATGGGGTCAAAATTCTCAGTAAGCGGGTCAACATTTCAATTGGATATTTTGGGCGTTGCTCAAATCCCACCCACAAGACTGGGATTGTTTCTTTAAATACAACTTAAATGCCGATTAGCTGATTGAATTGAAAAACTCTGTCACCGTAATGACTAATAATACCATGTCCGATCGAGCGATTAAAAGGGCGGGTTTTTGAGATTGTCAATTATTGGCAGATATTTTTCGTGAGGGGAACCCCTACCGTATTAGGGGTAATCGGTTAGAGAGTCGATGGTAGGGTGTCCCCCACCATCTCTCCTACAAAACCGTGCTTGCGACTTTCACCGCACACGGCTCCTGGGTGATGTAATCCTGGTTATGGATACAGTACGAGCGCATC
>NZ_JAUBUY010000095.1:0-8055 GCF_036705565.1 Microcoleus sp. AT8-B5 | reverse complement strand
AAAATTGGGACGTATTCTCCGCTTATAAAGCCAGTTTAGGCTTTGTTTGGGCTTAAAATTTGTTTAAGTCCCGTTAGGCTTATCCGGTATTGGCAAAACCGCCCTTACACTCCAACTAATCTCACAAATTCAACACGAATTCGATCGCATCATCTGGCGAAGTCTCCGCAACTCTCCACCGCTGGCATCACTCCAAACCGACTTAATTAAATTCCTCTCCCAGCAGCAAGAAACTAACCCCCCCAACCCCCCCTTATCAAGGGGGGGCGAAGAGATTAAACCTCTTTCTCCCAGGCGCGGCGAAGAGATTAAACCTCTTTCTCCCAGGCGCGGCGAAGAGATTAAACCTCTTTCTCCCCCCCTTAGCAAGGGGGGGTTGGGGGGGGTAATCAACTATTTACGATCGCACCGCTGTCTGATCATCCTCGATGATATCCAAACCATCTTCAGCAGCGGACAACTCGCAGGAAATTACCAACCTGGATATGAAAATTACGGCGCATTCTTCAAACAAATAACAGAATCATCCCACAACAGTTGCTTAATCCTCCTGAGTTGGGAAAAACCCAGAGAAATCGCCGCATTAGAAGGCGAAAACCGCCCCTGCAAATCTCTGCAACTCAACGGTTTAGGCCCGGAAGCACAAGAAATATTCAGAGAAAAAGGATTAGCAGAACCGGAGAAATGGTCAGAATTAATCGACCTTTACCGAGGCAATCCCTTATGGTTAAATATAGTTGCCACATTGATTCAAGACTTATTCGGCGGTAGCGTTTCCGAATTCCTCTCCTATGATACCCTATTCTTAGGAGACTTAGAATCACTCCTGCACCAGCATTTCGATCGCCTAACCGCATCCGAACAACAGGCGATCGCATGGCTAGCCAATACCCCCGAACCAGCCGACATCTCAAAAATACCAGAAAACCTGCAACTATCACCGCCCGAACTCTTGAAAGTCATGCAATCTTTAGGACGACGGTCATTAGTTGAAACGGTAAAACAAAATGGGCGATCGCACTTTACGATCGGGCCAGTAATCAGAGAGTATATAATCAACAAAACCCGACACAAAAACTGATAAACTTATCAATTTTAGTCGTGGAGGCAGAAACCGGGTTTTTTACGAAAATACTGCATACCTGCCTAGAATTTGGTAAAAAACCCGGTTTCTTTGATATTGATGCGTAAGTCTTGAATCTGCATTTACTTAGCAATTACTGACCCCACTCACGGAGTTTTACAATGGCTACAGCAACATTATTAAGTCACGAAATAGCAGAAGGTCAAAGACTAATAGACGCTCTAAATGCAGCACATCTATCAGTTGACTCTGCTCTCTGGAACTACGCACCAGAACCAGAAACATGGCGGCTAATGCTCACCTCACCTCTGTACGATAGCGAAGGGCCTCTTAAAACTTATGGGGAAATTCTGTCAGTCTTTCGCGAAGTTAAACCTGAATTGAAAATCGATTGGACAGCACTTGTAGCAGTAAGCCCAAAACATGACTTAATTGAGGGCTTACGTCAGATACAACAAGATTGGAATTTAGACTTATCAGGCAGAAGAATGACGAATGATCGGATTAATCAGACGTGGGTCGAAGATGCTTACATTTATCAAATCAAGTGAGTTGACACGGCAAAAAATAGCTTAAAATAGGTGCGATCGCTCTCCCTCTCACCTAACCTTTAGGATTACTATATTAATGAAAATCGCCACCTGGAACGTCAACTCAATCCGCACCCGCATAGAACACGTTACTAGCTGGTTGCAAACCAACTCCCCAGACGTTCTCTGCCTCCAAGAAACCAAAGTTACAGACAAAGACTTCCCCCTAGAACCCTTCACCAACCTCGGCTACAACTGCTACATTTCCGGTCAAAAATCCTACAACGGCGTTGCCATTTTTAGCCGATCGCCCCTAACGCAAATCACCACCGGATTTGCCCCCATTCTCGGCGACGAAACCACAGGTATTTTTGACGAACAAAAACGCCTCATAGCGGGGATTATAGACGATATTTGCATTATTTGCGTATACGTTCCCAACGGTTCCGAAGTCGGCAGCGAGAAATATGAGTACAAGCTAAAGTGGCTCAAACTGCTGCAAGAATACCTCAAAATAGCACTAGATAAATCCCCCAACTTGTGCATTTGCGGCGACTTCAACATCGTCCCGGACGATCGAGATATCCACAATCCCAAAGCCAATGCTAACTCCGTCGGCTTGTCTGTTGCCGAGCGCCTCGCACTAACAGAAATCATAGAATTAGGATTAAACGACCCCTTTCGCAAATTCACATCAGAAGGCGGTCATTATAGCTGGTGGGACTACCGCGCCGCCGCATTTCCCCGCAACAACGGCTGGAGAATCGACCACCATTATCTCAGCCCTCCCCTGTACGAACAAGCAAAAAACTGTACAATAGACATTGCTCCCAGAAAATTAATCAAACCCAGCGACCACGCCCCCGTAATTGTCGAAATTTGATTTATGAGTTATAAATAAAACTAAGGCAAAAGAAACCGGGTTTCTACCATAAATCTTAGGTTGAGCAACGATAAATTTAAGAAACCCGGTTTCTCGATCCTATGCGTAACTCCCGATCCAGTTAATAACAACCAACAACCAAAAATCATGTTCTTAGTAACCGGAGCAACAGGCGCACTAGGCCGCCGAATTGTACGAGAAATCAGACAGCAAGAAAAGCCTGTCCGCGCATTCGTTCGCCTCGCATCTCGCTACTCTGAACTAGAAAACCGAGGCGCTGAGATTTTTATTGGCGACTTGAAACAAGACAAAGATATTAAAAAAGCCTGCCAAGGAGTGCAGTACATCATCAGCAGCCACGGCACCGGGGGCGACGTTCAAGCAGTACACTACCGCGCTAACATAGAATTGATCGACTGTGCCAAAGAAGCCGGAGTGCAGCACTTTGTCTTTCTTTCGGTACTGGGAGTCGATCGAGGATACGAAGATTCCGCAGTATTCAAAGCCAAGCGAGAAGTAGAAAAATACCTGCAAAACAGTGGATTGAATTATACAATCTTGCGGCCTGCCGGTTTTGCTTCCAGCTTGTTACCCCTAGCAGAAAGATTTCGAGAAACCGGACTTTACCTGCTGATTGGCGACGGCAAAAACCGCACCTCTGTTGTCAGTACCGACGACTTAGCTCATATTGCCGCAAACTCGCCAACAGTCGAAGGCGCACGCAACCAAATTCTGCGAGTCGGTGGCCCGGATGTGCTGACAAGGGATGACATTCCCCGCATTTTCGGACGATTATTCAAGCGCGAACCGATGGTAATCAACCCGCCACTGGTTGTGTTTGACGGTTTGAGAAATGCCTTGGGTTTATTGAATCCTCAAGCTCAAAAAGACTTAGGAACTTTGCGGGTATTGCTGGGTAATGAGTATTTCTGTACTCCCGAAGAAGTGCAAAACTTGGAATCAATCTACAGCATGAAAATGGAATCCTTAGAAAGCTTTTTGCGGCGCAATTTGAGCGTTTAAAGTGCTAGTAATTCTCGTTACCAGGCTCTGCCTGGTAATGAGCAAATGTAACGCAAAATCGCACCTGAAAACCATTTAAGCAGAAATAGGTAGTGGTTGAGCACCAATATAGCTTGTAAGTGCGATCGGCGGAGAAGTCGGCTTAGCAATCAAATAACCTTGAACAAAAGTTGCTCCCCGTTCCCGCACCCACTCAAACTCCTCCAAAGTTTCCACACCTTCAGCAACAGTTTTAATCTCTAATTTAGACGCAATTTCTAACATCTTTTCAGTAATTAGGGCCTTATAATAATCTTGATCGACGTTGCGAATTAATTGCATATCCAACTTAATAAAATCTGGACGCAATTGGTGCATCAAATTTAAATTAGAAGAACCGCTGCCAAAATCGTCTAGGGCAATTAAAAATCCCGCCTCTCGGTAAAACCTCAGAATATTAATCAAGTGATCGATATCGGGGGGGTGCTGAGATTCCGCTACTTCAAAAACAATATTGCTGTGAGGAATTCCCGCTTCATCAATAGCCTGTACAGTCATTCGCAGGCACGTAGCGGGATCGTAAACTGAAGTCGGAGAAAAATTAATAAAAAGTAATTCTTTGAGCTCGTACACATGGGCTTCCCGGATAGCGCGAGTCCGGGCTAAAGCATCTAGTTGAAAAATTATGCCTGCTGATTCTGCTTGGGCAAAAATCCGACCCGGATAAATTAAGTTTCCTTGCTCGTCAATTCCTCGGAGTAGGGCTTCATGAGCAAAAATTTTAGAAGTATCTGAAGTATAAACAATGGGCTGAAAATGCGTAGTAATTCGTTCTTCGGACAATAAATCTAACAGCCAATCAGACTTGCTGAAATTAATAAAAGAGTCTAAGGAAGTGCTGCGATAAAAATCGCTAAATTTAGGCTGTTCAACTTCCCGCATCCACAAAACTTTAGTCTCTTTCAACTCTTGACTTGTCAGCACCGATGATGCTAGTGCGCTAAAATTTTCTCTCGCTATTCCCTCAAGCATAACGTACAAACACTTGCTCTCTTCTAAAAGCTTGAATTCAAGTTTAGCCTTGGTTAGTGCAGAAATAACCTTTTTGAGCGTGTGCGATACTGGAAACCACAGGTATAGACCTCCGCTGCCCTCTATTTTTGCGGGTACTGTTTCGCAGCGAGAGCAGGAGCCGAAGGCTTTGCCACTTATTTGCATTGGAATATCCTCCGGTTTTCGGGTTAATTTTAGACCCGCTAAGAACTATCTTTTATTATAAGCTCATTCAGCTATTAATTCATCTATCTCAAGATGTAAATCTTAATTAACTTGTATTTAAGAATTATTGCAGTATTTATACTTGCCTCCGGTTTCAAACCTTGCTCAAAGTTCTCAGCATTGAGTAAGTACCTGCGATCGAACACAGTCCCAAATCATCACAGAGGGAGAAGGCAAAGACTTGTTCTCTACTCTCTACTGCTGCTCTGATTGTTTACGTTTTATTCTATAATTCCGTCTGCCAAAACAGTCGCTAGAGTTGATTTTTTGGCAAAGGAAAATTAACCCGCCCGTGAAGCGCAGCTATCCCGTAGGGAATCGCCCGATTCTTTAATTTATCCCAACCAGAAATATACACAGCCGGACGATCGCCCAAAACAAACTCACTTGCTGGAGCATATCCAATTTAATTTTATAATCGGGATGACAGGATTTGAATTAAGCTCTCGGAACTATTCTACCACTTTCCGCCATCCTAGCCCATTTTTTCGCTCAATCTAGGCAACCTGTTTTGCATCTGAGCGAAAACTGAGCAGCTTGCTGTATTCTTTACACAGTAGGCGACTTAGCACTATGGAGGATTGAGCGAAAGATGAGCGAAAAATCTAATTCAGTCACACTCAGCACATCTGCTGACTACCTTATTGGGTATGAGCGGATTTTGGACTACTTCAAGCAAGCACAGAAAGAATGCCCCAAAGGGGTAGGACTAAAGAAGGACAGTAAGGCTAAGGGGTCTTACATCACCCTTCAGTTCAGACTAGGTGACAAGCGGGTCAATAAAACCTGTGGGTGCTACCTCACAATGCAGGGCATCACCGATGCCTTAAATAAAGCTCACTTGGTTGCTACCGCCCTAGAGTCGTTCTCTAGTGAGACTCAGTTTTTAAGCTGGTATGATGATGTTATTTTGCAAAAAAACATCATCAAAAATGACTTAATAACGTTTGGCGAGGCAATTACAAAAGTAGAGAAAGAATACTGGGATGGACGCACTAAACGCCGCCAACAGCGTGACAGAAGCAATATTAGTCAGCAGCGTTCTTGGAATGTAGTTTACGGCCACTATTACAGACTGTTGCCACAAAACACGGTTGTCAATTTGGCAGATATTCTGTTGGCAGTTAACAGCAAAAAAAAAGGAACTAAATGTTTCAAGAACTGCTTGTGCGCTATGCGTAAGCTCGCCGAAACGATTCAAAACACTGACTTACTCAGTCGCCTTAAAGAAGTTGATGGTACGCAGACAGAGTTTAGACAAGACCTTCAATCTATATCGGTTGATGAATTCTTGAAACTTCGGGAGGAAATTTTAACAATTCCTGATGACAAACGATACCATTTAGAATCACGCAAGCGGTGGATGTGGGTGCTGTCAATGCAAGTGGTGTATGGCTTTCGGGTTCACGAGGTCTTTGCTGTTCAGAACATCGACAAACCATTTACAGCAAAGGATGGCGTTATTATCCCGGCACTGATTGAGCCAAACAATATAAAAATGATTGCTGTAGTGGGTGATAAAACGTTGTTAGACACCACAACCAAAACTGGCTACAGATTGTGTGTGCCGATGCTTCCTCCTACCCATCCCGATTTGGTAAAACGCTTAGAACTCAAAGCAGGACAATTGCCGGAGATTCATTCAGTTTCAGATAATCCAAATACCATTGGTAAGGCTTACGCTAGGAGAGCGCGTCAATTTTTAACCAGACTAAACAAAGGTCTATCACAAACTCACGCACTGCGTCATTTAGCTAACCTTAATGGTCAAATGGGAGGGATGTCTCAGGAGACGAGAGCTAAAAGTTTAGGGCATTCAACACAGATGAATGAAGGGATTTATAAGAGACGAGCTAACACTGAAACAACAATTAACCTGTTGACTCAATCTACAAAGGAAACTATTCCTCTAGGTAGCGCAATTGGGGTGCTCAAACGGATAGGAAGTAACACACAATGTGTTGATTTGTTAGCTGCTATTTACGGCCTTACATCCGACAAAGTGATGGAGTTGCTTGCCGAATAATTTGAAACAAAACTTTACAGTCCCTGTGTTGACAAGGAAGTGTAAGTCTGCAATCGTGAGTAACTAAGGAAGATTGTTGCGCGGTTGACGAGCACTTGCAATGCTAGCCAAACCACGACTTCCCCAAACCGTAGAGTTAGTACGTTTGGAGCCTATAAATTATGCCACTTTCAGCCGATTGTCCTAACGGACGATCGCAACTCTTAATGATTGAGTTGGCGGGGTTTTGTCATGACTAAACCTACCGTCAGCTACCGTCGCATTGACCAATTAAAGGCGATCGCCTTTGACCGTGGCTTCACCAATGAAGACGCCAGACAGTTTGGGAAACTCAGCAAAACTGCTACATGGGAAGCGCTGCTAGAACTGTACCTGGTTGACGGTGAATCGCTTGACACAGTGCTAGACGTACCACTAGACACAGTTCTAGGAAGTGTAGACGCAGTGCCTGAACTGCTTGACACAGCGACTGTAGACACTGTAGACGCAGTGCTAGACATACCACTAGACACAGGTGAAACAGTCGCAAACAGTCGCAAGCAGTCCGACTGCTTGTATACCTTGACTGCACCACTAGACACAGTTCTAGGAAGTGTAGACGCAGTGCCTGAACTGCTTGACACAGTACCCGAAGTTATACAAACAGTCGCAAGTAGTCGCAAGCAGTTCGACTGCTTGTATACCTTGACTGCACCACTAGACACAGTTCTAGAAAGTGTAGACACCCTAGATTGGACTAACGACGGTTCGTTCCCTGTGTGCGGTTTCACCCGCCAGAATTCCACCAGCTTTTTAGACTGGGTTGACCTTGGGCAACTCATCGCACTCATACTCGCATCGACGGGAGTGTTTGTGCTGGCTATGTCTATGTGGCGTCAAATCAATCCCCTGAATTTATTTCCCTCCCCAGTTCGCATCAACATTCAAATCGGGACAAAATTATGAGCTTACAACTACGCCTATTCGGCGGCAATTCTGATGCTGGAAAACTCACTGCCAGCAACGACGGCGGACACGCAATCGACAAATCCAAAGTTTTGGCAAGCACCGACGCAAGTGTTATCACACCGCTAAATCCTGGTAACTTTTCCAGCATCCGTAGTGTTCCAGTTGTGCCAGCACCGCGCTACTTCACCAAAGAAGAAGCGGACGCCATGAAGGATTTAGCAAAGGAGAAAACAGACGGTGCAAAACAGTCTAAACGCGCCTATGAAGCACTGGCAAAAGTTGAAGAAGCCGATGCTAAAGTTCA
>NZ_JAUBUY010000015.1:52339-145503 GCF_036705565.1 Microcoleus sp. AT8-B5 | reverse complement strand
GGATGTAAGTCGATCTGGTAAAACTTCGGTTTTGTTGGACGCCCCGCCCCGTTGAATCAGGAAGCCAGCGCTGTACCCCTTAAGTGGTCAGCGTCTGGTAGTTCACAATCCAAACATCAAGTCATCGACTATTAGCTGACCGTCAAAAGCGTAAAAAGTAATTTTATGAATATTCGGAGCTTTTACGCGCAGGGGAGTCCTAGGGTCGATCGGAGAATTAGACCCCACCAGATTGGGCGCCGGCATTTCATCCTGAACTATTGGGTTGCCGTCAATGTCACAAGCAGATAAAACAGTTCGTCGCGAACTGGTGACAAGTCCTGACACCCAGCGAACTGGATACTTAAAAGTTACTTCTATCAGTCCGCTTTTGGGGGCCCCCATTAACACTGTTGCCCCAGAACCTGTGAAAAATGCTGGGTTTGAAGGTTGGATGGCGACGGCATTGCTAAAAGTCACCCCCCAATGTGCAAACTGGTGTTCTACTACTTCAAAGCATTTCAAGTCTTCTAAAGCTACCCGGACGATCGCAGGTACCGTGGCGCGCGATCGCACCTCTGACCCTGCGCCTGAGCGTTCTGGAGTGGCGACAACAGACTTTTTGCCGTTTAAATCCATGCTTCGACAGGCTGTGTCAAACTCTGCCAACCCGTCAGATTGAAGACTTTTCGCATCAACCATAAAACCCTCGCGATCCCTTTTTCTGAGCAGTTGCATTTTAGTAGACCTCCCTGAGATTAGTTATTTCTTGTGTTTTGGAATTGATAACGGCGAGGCCCGTGATTGCCAAACCTGCAATTAGGAATCGAAACCCCATTGCCCGCCCTCCAACAAAGACTTTCGACCTCAAAAGCCACTGCTCCGCAAAATATCGTGATTAATGATTTGTGATTGGCGAGCGTCGGCCAACCTGCCGCCTGCCTGAAAGCGAGTTCTAATAGTCCTCCTTTCCGAGCGCCTGCTTTCGGGGTTAGCGAACAGACTCTATTTTGTTGAGGGGTCTCACCCATCATTTTGCTATTATCTCCGATCGGCGGTAGTTTGCAACAGTAAGGATAACTACACAGCCGAATTGCCCAAATCGCAAAACTTACTTGCTGTCTGTAGTTTCACGCTTCACCTGTACTAAAATAGATTTAAATCATTACTCAATCTTTACAAAAACGCCACCAGCTTTGCAAGTTTTTTAAACAAAGACGGGGCGACGGAAAAGAATCTAAAATATAACAGCGATTAAGGTTAGTTTATGCTTGTACCCCTCGGCTTCGGTCAGCGATCAATAGTTACTTCTCTCGGCAGAATGGTTTACTACACTGCTGAAAAAATGCCTTGGATGGGGTTGCCGACCTCAACTTCGGAAAATAAGCCGAACTTAGTATTTTTTCACGGTTTTGGCGGCGGGTCGAGTGCCTACGAATGGTCAAAAGTTTATCCGGCTTTTGCCGCAGAATATCGAATTTTAGCACCGGATTTAATCGGTTGGGGGCGATCGGAACATCCGGCAAGAAATTATCAGGTGGAAGATTATATCACAACTTTGATCGAATTTCTCGAAAAAACTTGCGGCAGTCCGACAGAGGTGATTGCTTCTTCGCTAACAGGGGCGATCGCGATTCGAGCTGCGATCGCACGGCCGGATCTCTTCAAATCCCTAATTTTGACCATACCCAGCGGTTTGTCGGACTTCGGACAAGACTACGGCAGCAGTTTCTTCGCTAAGCTAGTCAACACGCCGATTTTAGATCGCTTGCTCTACAGTACCGGAATCGCCACAGACGGCGGCATCCGTAACTTCCTAGAACAGCGCCAATTTGCAGATTCGCGTCGCGTTTACCAAGAAATTGTTGATGCTTACCTCCAATCTGCTTTGGAACCAAATGCAGAATATGCAGCCCTGTCTTTTGTGCGGGGAGATTTGTGCTTTGACTTGTCGCTGTACATCACTCAGCTAACAACGCCGACAGCGATTATTTGGGGAGAAAAATCGCAGTTTACCGGGCCCGATATCGGCCAGCGGTTGGCAAACCTCAACCCCGAAGCAATCAAAGTTTTTCAACCTCTGGAAAACGTAGGTTTGACTCCGCAGTTAGAAATTCCCGCTGTCACGATTGGCTTAATTAGGCAATACTTAAAATTGCTTTCGGAAGGGTAAAGAAGTTCGGCAACGGATTTTGTAACGGATGTAACGGATGTCACGGATAGAGGTTCCTGGATCGAGGGAAGAAGGAAGATTAATTCCCCACAACCCATAGATGTCAACTTAATCCTAAAGACGGCTGTATCTCTCGTTTATATCCAAGTCTAGATCCCCCTAAATCCCCCTTAATAAGGGGGACTTTGACAATAATCTTGCCCCCCCCTTTCTTAAGGGGGGCTAGGGGGGATCTATACTCTGCTAGAAGCGAGATTTCTCATGAATTTTAGTCTGAATTTGACACCAATGACTAATGACTAATGACTACTGACTACTAATTATTCTTTTACTCGCACGTCGATAACGCTGGCGTTGAAAATGTACTTGTTGCCTTCAAGCTCTAGCGTAGTGCCAATTTTGACTTTCGTATTACCTAAAACCGGGCCATTTTCAGTAAGTTGACCTTTTCCCTCTAAGGTAAACATCATATTTCTGCTGAAGGCTTCTTCTTCTCTGGGATCGGGGAGAGCTTTCAGAGTGCCGTTGGGCTGAGGAACTGCTAGGGTTCTGGTGAGAGTTTTGACCGATTTGATGGTAATCTGACCGGACGGTTGATTGCGGATCACCACATTGATTTTATCACCTGTTTTGAACAACTCTGGAACGTTTGTTCCTTTGAGACCGATCGCAATTGCATCAATCTCTACAGGTTTGATACTGGTGCCGACTTGGGCGACGGAACCGCCAGAAGTGCCGGGAAAGAAAAAGATTCCGACTGCAACTAGCAGTACGATCAGAGCGGCAGCTACGTCTAGAATGCTGAGTTTGCCGAACAGTCGGCCTTGAGAATCTAAAATTTTCATAAATCGCCTATTATACTGATAGCGACAGGAGTATGTTTACAAGCTCAGGACTTACACAGAAATCGATGAAAAACAGATGCTGTGATTGCTTGGCTACCGCTGGCAATGACATACTTTATTGATGCGTAAGTCCTGAAGCTAAAAGATATTACCACAACGATCGCCCCAAATCCGCATGACTGGGCCACTTAACCCGGAAGGCCGTTGACGGCGGTTGGTTGGCCGTGGGTCGATCGCCCAGAAGCTGGTGGCGCGGTTAAAAATTGACAAAAAGCTAGAATAGCAACTAAGCAGCCTCAAATTACGTCTGCCTATTGAGTGACTTTTCGAGTTTTTCCTCAAATTTTATCTAACTTCTCCCACGTATCAATCATGTTAAAAAGTTTTTGGTTGACTTGCCGGCGTACTTGTGGCCGGGGGATTTATCTGTTTCTGTCCCTGATGGTGGCTGCGGGTATCTGGGTGGTTTCCCCGGAACCGACTCAAGCATTTTCTTTGCCCGAACTTATTTTTCGAGGCATTCAAGTTATTCAATTGTCGAATATGTCCGATCGCCAAGAGGTGACTATTGGCCGACAAATTAATCAGCAGTTAACCAGGAGCCAGTTTAAGATTGACCGCGATCGGGACACTACAGAATATATTAACCGTATCGGTCAACGACTCGCTCAAGAAAGCACTCGCCCCAATATTCCTTATACTTTTCAAGTGATTGACGACGACGCGATTAATGCTTTTGCAACTATGGGCGGTTTTGTTTATGTGAATAAAGGCTTGATGACAGCGGCGGACAATGAGGCAGAATTGGCAAGTGTGATCGCCCACGAAATCGCTCACATTAATGCTCGCCACGCGATTCAACAAATGCGTCAAATGGCCATCGCTTCAGGCGTAGCTTCCGCCACTGGGCTCGATCGATCTCAGGCGGTTCAGATTGGGGTGGAATTGGCTTTGCGCCGTCCCCACAGTCGCCAAGCTGAGTATGAAGCCGATCAGTTGGGATTGCAAACTATGGGGCGAGCAGGCTACGCTCAATCTGGGATGGTTGATTTTATGAAAAAGTTGCTCAACAAGCCTTCTCCTCCTAGCATTTTGAGCACTCACCCGGCAACTGGCGATCGTATTGCTGCTATTTCACAGGCGATAGATCCGGATCTTGCTAGCGGTGAAGGTTTGAATAATGAGGATTACAGGCTAGAAATCCGCAGGCTTTTAGGTTCGTAGAAATTCTCAATCTGTCAGGGGCTCTATTGTTTTCTCTTCTCTTTTCTTCTCTTTTCTTACTTCGCGCTCTTCGCGCCTTCGCGGTTCGTTAAAAAATAAATCCAGTTATATCATGTCCCATGGATTAACCATAATAGCCCGGTCGGGGCGGGTTTTTGAGATTGTCAATTATTGGCACGTATTGTTGGCTCACGGGCCCCTACAAAAATCGCGGTTCCTCCACCGGACATGATATTACTAGGGTACGTCAGAAGCAGGTTAATTTCGATTTAATTGATCGAACTTAAACTGACGCACCCTAAAACTACAAATTGATTTAACACTCCTGTGGAACAACATAATCGATCGCAGCTTGGGGGGGTGGAATCGGCTGCGGCTTCAATTGCCGGACAACTTCGTCAAAGGGCAAAATTCGGACTTGATTGTTAAATACATTTACTTGATAAACTCTGCGGTAGCTGAGGTCAAATCCTGTCAGCCAGCCGCTTTTGGGATGATAAGCACCCGTGTCAATATCCAACCACCCTTCGCCCCTGACTAATTCGCCCGGTCTGACCCCATGAAAGGTAAAGGTGATCGTGTGACCGGTGATAATTAATTTATTGGGAAAATAGGGTTTCGACATGGTGTGAAATTCCCTGCGAATCCAACACAGTTGTTCGATCGACTGTTCATCGAGCGACAGATGGGGGTCAACGCCGGCGTGAACCAGCCAGATGTCCCCTAAGTCCAGGTGCGTGGGGAGCGATCGCAGCCACTCTAAGTGTTTATACGGCATCATCCCTGTATCTCTGTAGCTCGCTACTGTCGCATCGCCACCACTGTATAGCCAAGATTGCCACGCTCGCATATCCATCGGCGTTCCCGACAAAGCCTCCAGCATCAGTTGTTCGTGGTTGCCCAACAGAGTGTGGTAGGGGCTTTGCTGCACAAAATCTAATACCTGAGCGCTTTTGGGGCCACGATCGATTAAGTCTCCTAAAAAATAGACGCGATCGTCCAAGCCGGGGGCAAGTGCCTCTAGCAGGGTCATTAACCCGTCGTAATGCCCGTGTACGTCCCCGATAACAATGCGCCGATGCTCCATTGTGTTTATCCGCTTCCCTGACTCAAAAGCCCCATCTCTAGCTTATAGCATCTGATTTTGCTGTTATTTGCCTCCCCTCTTTTACGGTGGAGGGGTGTCACCCATTATAGTGCTTTTTATAAAGATTCTGTAAAGCTCACCAGTACCTGTTTGCGTAGCTACTGATATAAACACAGGCAAGCTGCTAATTCTGCTTCTGCAACTGCTGTTACTGAGGCAAAGCTTTGAGTTATTTCACGCTTTAGGGTGCATCAGCGATTAGCCGACGGATTAAGTCGAAAATAATCCTAGCTGACACACCGTAAAATACGATCGAGCCTTAACGATTGTCACTGAGTCAAAGCTTTGAGGAATGTCTGGAGTTCTGCCAAAAAACCTTTCTTTTTTAAGGGTTTGGCAGGTGCGGTGGAATCAGGATCGGCGCTTGGGAGAGAACCGGCTAAAATCCGCTCTAAATCGTCTCCGACAGGTTTTTGGGCGGTTTCAGAAATTAGTTGGTATTCGTCGTTTGTTTCCAGCCAGACTTGCCACGATTGGGGGTAGCAGCGGAATAAAGCAGCAGTGTCGAGGGGTCTGATATAGTAGCAGGATTCAATTTTGCTGAGGAATCGATCGCGCAATTGGCGGCCCGCATAGCCTATACCTATGGTGGCAACATCTTCCAGACGCGGGTTGAGTAGAATTACGGGGCGACCGGCCGCAGCTATATAAATTTTTTCGACTTGGGCAACTTCTACGGCTGCTGGATTGATCAAAATGAAAAGTTGATCTTCCGGTGATATTTTATCTTCAACAGGGGTGCGACTGCTACCCAAATCAGTGACTTTAAACGGTGTTTCTCCCCAGTCGCGGCGCGCGAGGGCTGCCGCACCGGTGTCGGGAAAAAAGACTTTTACTCCGGGGTATATTTCCTCAAATTCTGGGAGAAATTGTAGGGTGATAGACTGTGCTTGCAGGGCGATTTCTGGAAATACTAATTCGACTTGCAGTAGAGTTTTGCCGTCCGAGAGGGCAGCGGCGGTGGCAATGCGGGATTGGGCGATCGCCTCGTTGAGATCCTTGGGCAGTTCTGTCATTAATTTAATTGTTTTTACTCGACTTCTCTCAATCTAATTTTACCTGAGATATTGCACCATTTTCAATTACTTGTTTAGGAACAGGCTTTTCGGCCTGTTCCACAAAGAGTGAATTTTCTTGTGGAACGGGCATCTTGCCCGTTCTTGAGCATAGTACAAGATGTAAGTTTTACCGCATTAAGCAACAAAAGCTAACACCGATACAGGCGAACCGGAACCTCCCAAAAGACGCAATATTCCGATAACTAAAGTGATTTCAGCCGCAGGTAACAAGTCGAGATTTGCTAGATTTTCCAGCACTATTCGTTGCTTTTCCAATACCAATTTGTTAACCGCAAAACTTTCATCTCGCCCGGTATCGACTCCGTGGGTGTCGGTGCCAATTCCCGCGATAGAGCGTTCTTCTAGCAAAAATTGAGTTGCTGCTTTGCCAAATCCCGGAAAGTGGCAAATTCCGCGATCGTCTCGGTTGAAAAATGCTTTCTCGTCATCCCATTTTTCTTGCCAGCCAGTATACAATAAAACTAGATTTCCCGGTTCTATAAGTTTGTGCTGCCGTTCCCAAGTCAATATATCATCAATTGTTAAAGTGTAGTCGGGATTGGCAAGACTTTGCTCTCGGATGTCGATCGCAATTGCCGGCACAACGAGCGACTGCGGGGAATAATTATCAATGCTGGCGCCTCCTGCATAAAAGCTGTTGGGTGCGTTAATGTGAGTGCCGCTGTGTTCGCCCATCGAAAATTTTCGCAGGAAATACCCGTCTGTTTCTATTTGAGATACTGTGGCAATTTCTGTCGCTGGATCTCCTGGCCAAATGGGAATATTTGGGTGAATTGAATGGGTTAAGTCTACAATTGTGCTATAGGCGATCGTTTTGAGATTATTGGAGTTTAATTGGTCTGTCATCAGGTAAAATATATCTATTATTTATTAAACACAGTTTATTCAATTCTAAAATCTAAAATCTAAAATCTAAAATCTAAAATCTAAAATCGATTGACCGTCTGCACTCTCAATCTAAAATCTAAAATCTAAAATCTAAAATTCGATTAGTCGATCGAGGGTTGCTTCCATCACATCCTTTGTTTGCCCGGAAACAGTATACACCAAAGCTTCTCGATAAACTCTCCCCGCCGGGTGTACCGCACCGTTAGCAGCACCGCTAGAAACTGCTACCGCAGCGTGTCCGCAACGCACGGCTAAATCAATGGCTTGAGCTCGCAGCGCTAATTGTTCTGCTTTCGAGCTATGTTGAGATTGTGGGAAATTCTGTTTTAGCCGATCGAGCTTTTGCTCTAGTTTTTGGTAAGCCGCCGTTATAAAAGGTGAATTCTTAGCAGCCCCGGCGGCTGCAATTACATCCAATGCTGCTCGAATACAGCCAAAAGTAGCCGGAACAAAATTCAGTATATTTTTGGTGTCGTTTTCCGCAATCCAGCCGACAGGTTTAATTGAAATTATTTCCGATTCATGCAGCAACCAATTATCGAGAGTTGCTGTCACAGTATTAGTCGAGTTCATGGCGATTAACTGCATGATTTCGCTACAAGCTATTTTACCATATTCGCCTTCAATATTGGCAAAAGGCACTAAACCGAAAACAGCGCGTTCGTCAGGAAGTACCGCCGCTACAATAAACTTTTGAAACAAGCGAAAACCTGTTACCCAAGGAACTTTTCCTGACAGTAAATAGCCCGCTTTTGTGGGAGTTGCGGTGACGGCAGGATTGCCCGATCGCCTTAAATGCGAAAACCCAATACCCAAGCGTAACTCTTTTTGGGCGATCGCGGGCAAGTATCTGCTTTTTAGCATTTCATTGTCGCTGTTGGCAATCATCCCAGTTGCGCTGTGGTGCTGAGTTTGCAGGAAAGACAAAGCGCCGGAATATCGAGCCGTCAATTCCTGATATTTGTAAAAAATCTCGGGTGCAATTTCGGCACCGCCCCATTTTTGGGGAACTCGCAATGCTAAGAGCGATCGATCTTCCAATCCCGCAAATGCTGTTTCTAGCGCTTCCGAGTCGCTGTCGATAATTTCCGCGTGGGGTGAAACGCACTTTTGCAGGTAACTTTCTGTGCTGTTGAGAATATATGGGGAATCCATTTTATATAATTATTTTATAGCTGTTTTTCTCTAAATCATTGTGAACCAGCCTAAAAATCTGCCCTCAAACTAACTTATTTACTCACATTTTGCACCAGTCTCTAGAACAGGCTCTCCGGCCTGTTCCACAAAAAGTAAATTTGTTGTGGAACGGGCAGGATAGCCCGTTCATAAAAGGCTTACTGAGAATACCCAAAACTAATTTATTTCCACATTTTCCAAGGAGCCTTTCCTTCATCCCAAAGTTCGTTTAAATACTTGTATTCTCGATAAGTATCCATCGCAAAGAAGAAGCCATCATGACGGTAAGCCATCAACTGTCCGTCTGCTGCTAAACGCTGCATCGGCTCCTGTTCTAAAATACAATCATCTCCCCCCAAATACTCAAATACCCGGCGGTTAAATATCATATATCCAACACTGATCCAGCCATCTATTTGAGGTTTTTCAGAAAACTGTACTACGCGGCTATCGCTGTCTACATCCAAAATTCCAAAGCGAGAAATCGGACGGAATGTGGTGACAGTTGCCAGCTTACCATGAGACTTGTGGAAATCGACTAAAGCCTCAATATTGACATCAGCTACTCCATCGCCGTATGTCACCATGAAATTCTCGCGATCTATATATTTTTCTATCCGTTTGACCCGCCCTCCTGTCATGCTTTCCGCGCCAGTTTCAGCCAGTGTCACCTGAAAATCTTGTTCGAGATGTTCCTCGTGATAAGTGATCGTATTTTGCCGTCCCAGACAGATAGTAAAGTCATTGTTCATGGCTTCATAATTAAGGAAATATTCTTTAATCATGTTGCCGCGATAGCCCAAGCACACAATAAAGTTTTGGAAACCGAAGTGTGCATATATCTTCATGATGTGCCAAATAATTGGATGTCCCCCCACCTCCACTAAGGGTTTGGGACGAAATTCTGTTTCTTCTCTGAGACGAGTACCGAGACCACCTGCTAGGATAACTACTTGCATTTTTTTTATTTTTAAAAGATGATCAATTAATTTATCATCAATAATCAGGGATTTATTCAAAGAATTATTAACTTTTTCTCATAGTGAGTGAAGCTTTGTCAACCCCAGAAATCACGAATTATTATAAATAATCGTAGGGTGATCCGTGGACACCGTGTATTTAGTAATAATCCTAGGGTGTTCCGTGCACACCATGTATTTAAATGCTGCGCGCAATTTCTAACTAACAGTAGGGTGGGTACTGCGGACAGTATATTTGAATACAGCGCGCAATTTCTAACTTAGGAATGGTAGATTAGGAAATAGACAAAAAAACAGCAAACACCTATACTAAATATAAGAAAGAGATTAAGCAGCAATGAAAAATCAACTCGATCGCCTAAAAAATTTTTTAGGTATCCTCTGTGCGATCGCCTCCATAATTATATTATTCCAATGGGCTATACCTGGTGTTTACGCCACGGTTGTTGCACCGAAAATCTCAACCATACCAGAAACCACCGTAGCTTTTGTACCCAACATACCGGGCGGGGGATTAGAATTTCACGAATCAGCAGGAGGACACACTTTAGAGAGACACGTTGGTAAAACAGAAGCACAACTAGCACAGCGACTCGCAAGCGAAACGAGAATTTCTGCTGCATCTTCTTTTATCGATCGTTCCGTCGCCGAAGCGGCTATTGCAGAAGCAATGAACAGAAATCAAAGTGCGATCGACTCCTGGGTGAAAAGTCGAGGTAATCGTTATACGATCGACTACAATGCCAACAGAATCATTGGTATTACTCTGCGTCGCCGCGCATCCAAAGCAACTTCAACATCTCGCCTGAGAATCGTCCTCCAGCGCAGCGCCAAATTACCTCCCGGATACTTTATTCTCACAGCCTATCCCCAATGATCGATCAATTTCCTCATTTAACCCAATTTTTCAGTTCCTACTTTCACCAAGACTGGCAGTTAGAAGCTGACACTCCCAGCGATGTAGTGAACAACTACCGCAGCAGCGAACCGCCCGCAAGTGTTGAAGCTGCATCGCAAGAGCTCAGCAAACTGCTCGAAATGCCGATCGCCCCCGCCGATTTAGAAGCATTTATCCTCGATGAATTAGGGTGTTACTACGACCCCCAATCCGAAAATCAAACAGTCAGAGAATGGTTGGAATCTGTGCAAAAATCTTTGAATAATCCCAGCTAAACTTTATATATTTGTAAGGACGCGGCAGTGCCCTGTCCCACAATTTGTCTATATATTTGTAAGGACACGGCAGTGCCCAATGCGTGTCAAATTAAGCTTTTCGTCCGCTAGTCCTCGCGCCTACCCGCCAGTCCGCCAGGGAATGAATTCCCTGTCTAATAGTCAAAGTCCTCTAAAAGAGGACTGAATAATTCATTAGTCCTCTTTTAGAGGACTTCAGCTTTGAGGCAGGGGTTTCAACCCCTGTCGGACTATCGGTTTAACGTTAAGTTGACACGACGAAAGGCAGTGCCGTGTCCCTACAATTTGTTCACAATCTAATAGGATTGCTAGCTCACTTGCTAACCGTCAATAAGTAGCCTTCGTGGACGTTGAAATTAGGGATAACATAAGCCAAGCTGCCGCTACCAACCGAAAAACTTTCTTCTTTAACTGTGACAAGCTGTGGCACGGCTCCTTCTTGATTGTTGGGAATCTTTTCTAATTTTAGAGTGATTTTCTGACCTCTTTGAATACCTAGCTGCTCCAAATTGCCGATGGTTAATGTTACCGTTGTTGCTGAGGAAAAATTGGGGTCGAAATAACCTAAAAGTATCTGTGCTTTACCTTCAGGATTGGACTTGCTGGCTAAAGCGACAAGGCGATTGTTATTTGACCAACTCCGCACCCGCGAATTAACTCCGTCAGCATAAGCTTTGTAAGTCCACCAAGCAGCTCTCGGCTCAAAAGTATTAGGCGTGACCATCCCACTCAGCGTATTGTTGAAGCAATTGCTAACTTTATTTGGCCCTTTAGTATCCCAACAAGCTCTGCAAGCACCGTCAGCTTTTGCATACTCTAAGTTATACAAATAACCTAAGATTTCCCCCGGCTGGTACTGCGCTAAGTTGCCGACAATTTCGTTGACGTAAATTTTTTGCAATTTCAGTTCCTTGTAAGAGGGACTTTGCTGAAAATTGCGTTTAGCCTCAATTACGTGATCGTCAACAAATAAGATCATCGTGTCGTTAAGTTCGTGCCACGAGAGGAAATTTACTTCAAGTTTGTTAGCCTTGCAGTAATCCAAAAAAGCGGCGAGATATTCTTTGCTGTAGCGGCCGAGGCTGGGCCCGCCAATCATTGCTGACGGCCCCAATTCTTCCCGCAAAATTTTGTAAGCTCTTTTGTAAGTTTCAAAGAATTGTTCTCTGCTTCCGTTCCAAAATGGATCTTTCCAATCTGGCTCATTCCATACATCCCAAATAATTTTTTTGCCTTTATTTTGCTGGGCTAATTGCCGCACGAATGCTTCCCACGCGGGGTAGTTTTGATAGGGCCAGCCATTGGGATTGCTACCGTAGCCCCACAAGTCGCTGACTACTAACTGAAACTCGGCTCCGCTGGCGATTATGCGATCGTAAATATCGAGTCTCCCCGCCCGCCAAAGTTTGGGCTGCAAGGGTTTAATAGAACTATCCGGCGGCTGGCTAGTATCAATTCCGTGCAGGATGCCACTCATGGAAATTGTACCGGTGGCTGGCTGTCCAAAATCTACTGTAACGTTCGATCGCAGTTGGGCAACAGTTGGTTGCTGTCCCAAATAGGCTATTAACAGAACAGTGACAATAGCTAAACAAATTGGCAGCAGTTTATTAATCCGTGGGAACTTGAATGTAAATTGCATATCTTTTCTTTGGTTGATGTTTTGTGGAATGGGCCGGATATCCCGTTCCTAAGAATGCTACAAGAGCTCTGTTTTAACGAACCGATGAAAACACTTCAAAACCCTGTATTGATTCTATCACTTGTTGCCACGACCGGGAGTTGATCAGCTCGTGGGTATCGAACGTAACGCCTTTTTCGGCTGCGAAAATACCAAAGTTTTTCACCCAATCAAAGATAGTTTCCGTGGTAAAATAAGGTGTGCAGGCCCAAGCAGATTGCAAATTATTCACCATCTCGGACATATCTCCCCGATCGTAAGCCTCCCAAGCTTTCCACACTAAATAATAGTATTTCAGCAGGCTATCCACTTGCTGTAGCTGCTTTTTGAGTTTCGGACTAATAGAGAAACTGTCGCTCTCATCGTCACTTACCAATGCCTGTTCAATTATTTCTCCATATTCCCGAAGCATCCGTTCTTCTTGGAATAGTTCTTCGGCTCGCGCTTTGCACGCTTGTCCTGCAAGTCTACGCGATTCGGGATTTTCTGCCCATATTTCCACCGTTTCTACCAACTCTTTTACTGTTCCTTCTGGGTCGATTGTAGGATCGGGCAGCAACTTTCCCGTATCTCCCAATTCTTCAGGAATCCCGCTGACTGCTGTGGCAATTACGGGCAATCCTTTTGCCATTGCTTCCATAATTGCTAGCGGCATTCCTTCTGCTTGGGAAGATAAAATAAAGATGTCGCTGGCGTCGAGCCAATCGGCAATATCCCAGCGCTGTCCTAAAAATTTAACCTGTTCTTCTACTCCCAATTTGCTCACAGTTGCTCTTAATTCAGGTTCCATATTGTCGTGAGTAGTAGACCCCGGCCCGGCCCAAACAAAGTAAATTTGGGGCCAAATTGGACGATTTTTCAATTGGGCGATCGCCTGCAATTGATACTGATATCCTTTAATTGGAGTCAATCTTGCCGCTGTAAAACAAACGACAGCATTTTCAGGGATTCCTTGTTCTTGACGCAGGCGTTGGCGAGTGGAAAGATTCGGTGACTCAAAATAACTATTTGGTCTGCCATAATAGATTACTTTTCCCCGTTCTAGACGCGCTTTAAATAGACTTTGGAACAAGTTTAAATTCTCGTGGGAAACTGCTACTGCTGCTTTGGCTACAATGTACTGATAGGCAACTGCATCGAAATAGGGAATTTGATCGCCGCGATCGAAGGTTTCATAATTGCGATTGATATAACCCAGACTGATGATGTACGGTATATTTTGCTCGATCGCAACTTGTTTAGCTGCAAAGTTAGCCATCGGCCAGCCGTCACTAAATATAATTAAATCCGGTCTAGCTTGGGCGTAAATCTTTTGAGCATCATCCAAATTGTAAGCTATTCGCAAAAACTCTTTCATCGTGTCGAACTCTAGCCAAATATGTTCGATACCTAGCTGTTTTTGTTCGGTAATTAAAGGATTAGAAGCTTGACTTTGAACGCTGGTTACTCGGTAGCCATCCGCCGCTAATTTACACATCAGCGAGTGGTTGAACTGAGCCAATCCGCCGACTCCTGAGTCTTCTGTGTACAGGAGTACGTGCTGTCTTGGCTGCCGAGAAGTCGAACGGGGAGCCGATTGAAACTGGTAAGGATTGTTAGCTGCGATCGCCACTATGTCTTGCCATTCCTGTAAATTGGTTAAGGCATAGGCATCAAAGTTGTAGCCGTACTGTTCCGAAACCCCCTTAAAAGTTTCCAGCCAATTAAAAACAGTTTCAGTGCCTGTCAAATGAGTGTAATACAGAGATTTTTCCAGACATTCGACCATTTCTGGCAAATATCCGTCGCGGTACATCCGCCATGCTATCCATACGAAACACTTGTAACGTTCCGCCCGTTTCAAGTCGCGGATGTGCTGAGGCAAATCTGGCCGCGCGAAAAATTGCTCCATCAAAATTTCCGTATTTTTCATTAATTTGCAGCCGTTAGACATGATATTGCTGTCGTGCTGACGATAGCAGGTTAATATCTCTTTTAACCAAACTGACTTGCAGCCTTTTAAACCTAAACGTAGCACAAAATCTAAATCTTCGGTTGGCGGCAAGCGATGCTCGAAACCGCCCAAGCGTTCCCACCACTCTCGCCGCAGCATCATGGCGCTAGGACGCACTGATTTGTAGAAAACAAAGGCTTCTAAATCTAATTTTGGTTCTTCTTCCCAAGGCTTTACTCCATAGATGCCTTCCTCGTTTTTGTCAACGATAACCCAACCTGTCTGCACCATATCTAATGTAGGGTCAGCGTCAAAGCAAGCTACTTGTTTTTCTAGTTTTTCTGGTAAGAAGAAGTCGTCAGCATCTAGAAAAGCTAAAAATTCCCCTTTTGCTAATTTGCAAGCACGATTCCGAGCAATTGCTGCTCCTTGGTTATCTTGATAGATGTATTGAATTAAATCGAGGTAAGGTGCTAAAACTTGGCGAGTGTTGTCAGTTGAGCCGTCGTCTACGACGATAATTTCCCAGTTTTGATAAGTCTGGTCAAGAACACTCTCTACGGCTCTGACAATGTAGCGATCGCAGTTGTAAGCCGGGATGATGACACTGACGCGCGATTTTTTTGAAGGAATGATATTAGCCATTAACTGTTTCCATTCTGGTAAGTTTATGAGATAATTTGCATCGATATTGCAGCCGTAGGTGTTAGAAATTTTAGTGATGCGCTTTACCCAATCTGCTATAGTTGCTGTCAGGGAGTACGGGGTATAATCCAAAGATTTTTGCAAATAGTCAGTCATTTCTGCCGGATGGCCACTGTAGTACAGTTGCCACGCCATCCATGTCAGAGCCTCATAAAAAGCAAGCTTTTCTAATTGGCGGATATCCTCTGGTAAGTCTGCTCTACTGAAGAAATTTTGCTTTAATTTAATACAAAGGTTTGCCTGTTTTATCGCTCTCTGGATGGACACATTTTGCCCGTGCTGGCGGTAGCATACTGTCACTTGAGGCAACCAAGCAGCTTCGCAACCAGATAGTGCTAAACGCACAATTAAGTCGGCATCATCTACTGAATCATACTGAGAATCAAAGCCACCGACTCGTTCCAGCCACTGCCGCGAAAACATCATGGCGCTGGGAAGTAGGGGCATATAAACAATCCAGGTTTTTAAGTCTAGCTGAGGCAAGTATTCCCAGGGTGTGACATCGAAAATACTTTCGCCTTGCTCTTTAACCATTCGCCAGCCACTATTAACAATTCCTAGTGATGGCTGAGCGTCAAATAACGCAACTTGTCCAGCTAACTTATCGGACAAGAAAAAGTCATCTTGATCTAAAAAAGCAATTAATTCACATCGGGATTCCTGAATTCCTCGGTTGCGAGCGGCAGCTACTCCTTGGTTTTCCTGATAAACATAGCGAATTTTTTCAACATAAGGCTGCAATGCTTGGCGGGTGTCGTCGGTTGAGCCGTCGTCTACGACGATAATTTCCCAGTTTTTATAGGTTTGGCTGATGACGCTTTCTACCGCTTGCGCGATGTAGCGATATCCATTATATGCTGGAATAATTACACTTACTCGCGGTGTCGGATTTGCTATTGACATGAATTTTATCGGTGATAAGGAAGGGTTCGGCAACGGATTCTGTAACGGATGTAACGGATGTAACGGATGTCAGGCAGAAGGCAGATGCAATTCTACTGTTGAGAGCAATCCGAATTTGAAATGTAAATTTGGTATTTTAACGTGCATAAAATACAGATTCAATACCCTGTACTTCCTCGACTAATTGTTGCCATTCTACTGAATTAATTAGAGAATATGTATCTAAACTATGCCCTTTAGCTGACGAAAAATTGCCAAAATATTCTACCCAGTTTAACAGCGTTTCTGTACTCAAAAAAGGTGTGTACTTCAAAGATTCTTGAAGCCACTTCTGCATTCCGCTTAGATCTTCTTGACAGTAAGCCTGCCAAGCATTCCACACTAAAGAGCTGTAGTGCACCCGGTTTTCTATCTTCGCCATTGACCTCTGCACCTTTTTTTGAGTAACAAATGGATCTGTTTGACGATCGCAAAGTAAAGCTTTTTCGATCGCCTCCATCGACTCTGCCAACATCCGTTCCTCTTTAAACACTTGCTCTGCCCGCTGCTTGCAAGCTTGACCGATTTGATGTCGCAATTCTGGATTCATCGCCCAAGCTTCTACAGTTTCCGCCAATTCCCTCGCGGTTCCCTCTGGATCGGTATTCGGATCGGGCAACAATTTCCCAGTATCGCCAAGCCCTTCAGGAATCCCGCCCACAGCCGTTGCAACTACCGGCAATCCCTTAGCCATCGCTTCCATAACTGCAAGAGAAGGCGCTGCATCTGCCACAGAAGTCAAAATGAATATGTCGCTAGCATCCAGCCAATCTAGGATATCCCAGCGTTGTCCGATCGCCTTCACGCGATCGCTCACGCCTAACTCTTTAATAGTTTCCCTCAATTCTATTTCTACATTATCAGCGCTTCCCTCACCCGTTCCTGCCCACACAAAATACAGTTTAGACCACACAGGAGACTGCTGCAACTGCTTGATTGCTTCAATCTGATATTGATGCCCTTTAATCGATGCCAATCGAGCAGATGTGAAACAGACAATCGCCTCTTCAGGAATTCCTATTTCTTGCCGCAGGCGTTGACGAGCTGCAGCATTAGGATGTGCAAAATATTCAGAAGAACGCCCCAAGTAAATCACTTGTCCTCGCTCTTTTGGCAACTTGAAATGTTGGCACAATAAATTCAAATGTTCGTAAGCGCCAACAATCAAGGCTCTAGCTTGCAGGCAGTGGTAGAGCACTCCTTCTACATAAGGCACTACATCTCCGCAGGCAAAAGTGGCGTGTTCTGGCATAACTAACCCAATCACCATCATGTATGGTATTCCCATTTGCATCACTACCTGTTTAGCTGCAAAATTGGAAAATGGCCAACCATCGCTAAAAATAATCATATCCGGTTGATTGCTAGCAAAAAGCTCTCGTGCATCCTGAGTATTTCTTAACACCCGCTGTAAATCTTTATGCCCGCTAAAATCCAGCCACAAGTGTTCTATACCTAACTCTCGTTCTCGCTCAAGCAAGGGGCTAGAATGTTTGGTTTGCACGCAGGTGACTCGATAGCCTAACAAGGCTAACTCACAGAGAATGGCATGATTGTACTGCGCTAATCCTCCCACGCCCGGATCGTCCGTGTTGTAGAGTAGAATGTGGGCTTGCGCTTTTGAAGGTGTGGGAATAGAACTCTGTTGAGATTGGGGTGGATTAGTCATCACCATCTGAATTATCTCTTGCCATTGGGCTAACTTACTCAGCGAATAAGCGTCAAAATTTTCACCATATTCTTCAGAAGCCATCTGAAAACTTTCCAGCCAATTCAACACTGTTTGTGTGGGCGAAAAAGGCGTATATTGCAATGACTCTTCTAAACACTGGGCCATCTCTGTTAGATGGCCGTCGCGATACATCCGCCATGCCAGCCACTTTAAGCATTGATAGCGTTCTGGGTTTTTTAACTGCCGGATTGACTGGGGCAAATCGGGTCGAGCGAAGAATTTTTTCATCACAATTTCTATATTCTTCATTACGCGAAAACCGATTGACATGAGATTAGAATTGTGCTGGCGATAACAGGTAAGTTTTTCTTCTAACCAAACTGCTTTGCACCCTTTTAAAGCTAAACGCAAGGCAAAGTCTAAATCTTCTGCTAGTGGCAACTGAGAATCGAAACCGGCCAATTTTTCCCACCAGTTTCGGCGCAGCATCATCGCACTGGGTCGCACGCATTTATATAGAATAAAGCTTTCTAAATTTAATTTAGACGCTTGTTGCCAAGGCTTGACAGCAGAAATCTCTCGCCCGGTTTCATCGACGATTACCCAACCTGTTTGCACCATATCTAAGGTGGGGTTAGCGTCAAAGCAAGCTAGTTGTTTCTCTAGCTTGGATGGTAGGAAATAGTCATCGGCATCGAGAAAGGCTAAAAACTCGCCTTGCGCTAGTTGGCAAGCAATATTTCTGGCTGCTGCTACTCCTTGATTTTCCTGGTATATGTAGCGAATTCTGTCACAATAAGGCTGCAATACTTGCTGCGTGCTATCTGTCGAACCGTCATCTACAACTATAATCTCCAAATTAGTAAAAGTTTGACCTAGGGCGCTTTCCACGGCTTGTACGATGTAGCGAGATCCATTATATACAGGTATAATTACGCTTACTTGCGGTGTTTGAGTAGCTGTTGACATTATTTAGCTCGCTGTTAACCTATGATTATATAGTTTAGATTAATTTGGCGGATTTTCATCATTATTCTGTGTTCGGTTGATCTAATTACAAAAACTTGAATTTTGGCAAAGTGTAGCATATAATTTTACATGGAATGACAACTCAAAAGGAAAATAAAAAATGAATTCAGAAACAGTGCAAGTGAATTTCCAGCAGCAGGCAGAAATTTATTTGGCTACAGGGAACTTCGATCGGGCGATCGCACTTTGCCAACAAATTTTGGCATCTGAACCCAATTCAGCAGAGACTTGCAAGACCTTGGGAAAGGCGCTGCAAGCTCAGGGTAAACTAGAAGACGCAAGGTATTGGTATAAAGTTGCGATCGCCCTGCAACCGGATTTTGCCGAAGCTTTTGCTAACCTCGGCACTCTCTGCGCTACTTTGGAACAGTGGCAAGAGGCGATCGCCTGTTACCAAAAAGCCATCTCCCTGCAACCCAACTTTGCAGGATTTTACCGTAATTTGAGCCGGATATTTACCCAAGTCGGTCAAGCTGAAGAAGCAGCAGATTGTTGGTATCAAGCACTCATGGTGGAACCGATAGAGATAGCAGAAGAATATCTCGATTTAGGTAATACTTTGTTGGCGCAAAACAAGCCAGAAAAAGCGCTGACTTGTTACCACCGCACGATTTATTTAAACCCCAGCTTTTGCGAAGCTTACTGCCAATTAGCAGAAGCTGCTAGCGAGCTAAAGCAGTGGGACGAAGCTATTGTTAACTACCGCAAAGCTATTCAACTCCAGCCGGAGATTTCTGATTTTCATTACAAATTAGGCAATGTTTTGCAAGCTAAGGAACTCTGGCGCGAAGCGGAGGCAGCCTACCGAAAAAGTATTGATTTAAATCCCAATTCTTTTTTGTCATACTACAACTTAGGCAGCGTGCTGCTCAATTTAGAAAAATGGCAAGAAGCTGCGATCGCCTACCGCACGGCGGTGGAAATTAACCCGGATTATTCTTGGTCTTACTACAGCATCGGTGTAGCTTGCGATCGATTAGAAGAATGGTCGGAATCCGCCGCAGCTTACCAGCGCGCTACTGAATTAGATCCGAATTTTTTTGCAGCTTTTCACCAGTTAGGAGATGCTCTTGTTAAACTAGAAAAATTGTCGGAAGCTGAGGCTGCATACGAACAGGCGATCGCACTAAATGCGGATTTATTTTGGTCTCATTATAACTTAGCTTTGACTTTAGTTCAACTTCAAAAGTTTGAAGCCGCAACACTCGCTTATCGGCGGGCGATCGCACTCAATCCAGAATTCTCTTGGACTTACCACAATTTAGGAGCAGCGCTGTTAAAAACCCAACAGTGGAAAGCCGCAGCTACCGCTTACCAACGTGCTATTGAACTTAATCCCACTATTTCTTGGTCTTATTACAATTTAGGCGATGCTTTGAGTGGAAATCACGCATGGAACGATGCTGTTTCCGCCTACCTTTGTGCGCTTCAAATCGAGCCGTCCCTCCCGAAAATTTACATAAAATTAGGTGAGGCTCTAACTAAAAGAACTCCGGTAGATTCAGATGTAGCAACTAGCTACTATCACCACGAAATGCAGCCGCTGCACGCTCCTGAATTTTACTGCGAAATAGCCCAAAAGTTTGCTGAGAGCGATCGGCTTAACGAAGCCATAATGTTGTACTTGATGGCATTAGAAATTAGACCCAAAGATCCAGAAATATCCCAAAAATTAGAGGAGATTTTAGAAAAACAGCGTCAAACAGGGGAATCTACTCTATTATTAGAGTTAGAGGCTAAGGATATTCGCGATCGCTACATTGCCAGAGTAGTCAAAGGCAAGACTTTTGCAGAAGTCGGCGGCTTGTGGGGAACTGTCAGCGAAAAAGTATCTGTAGCTAGCAAATACGGTGCAGTTTCTCTGACAATGATTGATGCCATGCCGGCATCCCTCCACTGGTGGCAAGATTTTCACGATCGCATGACAAGTTTAAATATTGCTAATTATCACTGTATCAATCAAGATATCACTCAGATTCAACTTGCAGACATTGGCGAACCTTACGATGTAGTTCACTGTGCAGGAGTTTTGTACCATCACCCCCATCCGTTGCAGATTTTAGTTGCCTTGCGTCAGATAACTCGCGAGCATTTAATTTTCACTTCAGCTATTACCCAAGAAGTTATAGAGAATGAGTTAGGACGCTATGAACTTCCGCCTTCTGGAGTAATGTTTATTCCCGCTTTGGACGACGCTGAACGAGCTATTTTAACAGCTTATTGGCGGCCATACATCAACAACAACGCACTTATAGGGATAACTGAAAAAGCAGTTTTTGACATGGACAATTTTGCGGCGTGCTGGTGGCTACCTACAGCTAATGCTTTAGAAGCTATGTGCGAAGTCGCGGGATTTAAGGTTTTAGATAAAGGATTGACTTGGGACAATAATGCTCTGACTCTGCTGCTGGGGATTTGAGGATTGCTAAACGAACAATAACAGGACTTGCTTGTGCACAAACGGCTAAACACTCGGTTTAGGAGCGGGTTCCTCATTTTCTTTCTCGATATTCCTACTAGAAACCGGGTGTTTTCCGTAAATCCTAAATAAAATAGCTGCCCACATTTTTGTGAAGAAAACAGGAACAGGGAAATAATCAATGAACAATCAGCAACCAGAGACGCCACTAGGAAACATTTTAGTAGTAGACGATACAGCAGAAAACCTGCGTCTGTTGTCTACGATGTTGACTCAGAGAGGATACACCCCCCGCTGCGTGATTAACGGAAAAATGGCTTTGAGAGCGTGCAATTCTAATCCACCAGATTTGATTTTGCTCGACATAATGATGCCGGAAATGAACGGTTACGAAGTTTGTCAGCATTTGAAATTAGAACCTAAAACTCGCGAAATTCCGGTAATTTTTATCAGCGCTAAAGATGAAGTATTTGACAAAGTAAACGCATTTGCTGTGGGAGCTGTTGACTATATCAGCAAGCCATTTCAGTTTGAAGAAGTGCTGGCCCGCATCGAAAGTCACCTCAGCCTGCGGAATTTACAAAAGCAGCTAAAAGAACAAAATATGCTGCTGCAAGAAGAAATTACGAGCCGATTAGCAGTGGAAAAAACTCTTCAGGAGAAAAACCAAATTTTGCAACAAGAAATCAGCACCCGTCGCGCCGTTGAAAAAGCTCTGCAAGAGCAAAATTTGGTACTCCAGCAAGAGATATCCCACCGCCAGCGCGCCGAATCTGCTCTATTAAAATCTAACCAAGAATTGGCGCGTTCAAATGCAGAACTAGAACAATTTGCTTATGTGGCTTCTCATGACTTGCAAGCGCCTTTAGCAACCATTGCTAGTTACGCTCAACTTTTAGAAAAACGCTACAAAGACCAACTCGACAGCCAAGGTAGTAAGTTTATCGGCAATATCGTTCAGGGCTGCACCAGAATGCAAACTTTAATTGACGATTTACTCGAATATTCCCGCGTTGGCAGGAGTCGGAAACCTTTTCAACTGACAGATTGCAATCATGCAGTCGAGCAAGCACTCGCGAACCTGCAAGGGGCGATCCGCGAGACTAAAGCCGTTGTCACCTACAGTGAATTACCCGCGGTAATGGGGGATATTTCTCAACTCGTACAACTATTTCAAAATTTAGTCAGCAATGCGATTAAATATCGCCACGATGCAACGCCTGTGGTTCATATTACCGCTTGCAAACAGGAGGAAAACTGGTTAATTTCTGTCTCAGATAATGGAATTGGGATTGCTCCACAGCATCAAACACGTATCTTTCAAATTTTTCAGCGCTTGCACACTCAAAGAGAATATTCTGGGACTGGTATTGGTTTAGCAATTTGTCAAAAAATTGTGGAACTTCACGGCGGATCTATCTGGGTGGAATCGGAACCGGAGCAAGGTTCAATTTTTTACTTTACTCTCGCTTAATTGAGGTATAGTTTCGCCAATGTATAAGCTATAATCTTGGCAAAATTAATCACTTTCTCTATCCTTAAAATGTGTTACATCGAATATATAATGTAGAAGTCAAAAAAAACAATAGGGGGAGATAAAAACATTAAATAATTGTTGGTAAGGAGTGTGAGTATCGGGGTGGGGATATGGGCTACAGTTGCATTCATTGTTTTAATTGGTATAAATGGCAATTTAGAATAAAACTTCTTTTCCGTTGACAGTCTAGTTGGTGCGTGATATAATTTTACTTATTAAACATATTATTTGTAAAGATTGCTTACCCTCCCCGAATCTGACGATCGATGTATGTGTACGTGGAATTGAATGACTGCCCGGAAAATAAAAGGTAAAATTCCAGTTATTTTAATATTTTCTTGATTAACAAATATTATGAAAGCAGTTTTTAACTTAGCTTTGCCTCCTATCTGCTTTAAAGTTCTGTTAGTAGAAGACAACCCTCATGAAGCTGAGCTGATTGAAGATTTGCTGTCAGAAATAGGCGGCGCGCAGCGTATAGTGCTGACGAAAGTAGAGCGCCTCAGCGAAGCGCAGCAGCGATTGAATCAAGAAACTTTTGACATAATTTTATTAGACCTTTCATTGCCAGATAGTCGGGGAATCGAGACGGTTGCTCGGGTACAAGAGTACGGGGTAAATGTGCCGATCGTAGTTCTGACCGCCCAAAACGACGAAGAACTTGCCCTGCGGTTGATTTCTGTCGGCGTACAGGATTATTTGGTAAAAAGAAAAATCGACAGCGAACTGTTAATTCGATCGCTCCGCTACGCCATAGAACGCCAAAACAGTCAAGATGCTTTGCGAAAAAGTGAAGAAAAATATCGCTCGGTGGTGGAAAATTCCCTGATCGGCATTGCCATCATCGCTCCAATTATTGACAGCGAAATTCCTCTAAATTGCCACTGGATAGAAGTTAACGATGCCCTGTGCAATTTGCTGGGCTATGAGCGCTACGAACTCGTGCAAAATAATTGGCTAGAGTTGACTCATCCAGAAGATTTGGAGGCTAATTGTGAAAATTTTTCTCAGATGTTAGCAGGTAGGAGCGACGGTTACATCTTAGACAAAAGGTTGCTCAGAAAAAATGGCGAAATAGTTCACACGCGAGTTTCCCTGCGCTGCATCCGCCGCCTGGACAGGTCTATCGACCGGATAATAGAAGTAGTGTTGGACGTGAGCGATCGCTACCGCTACGAAGCCAAACTGAGAGCATCAGAAGAATTTTTAAACCACACCATAAATGCTACGCCAGACCCAATTTTTGTCAAAGACGAGCAACACCGCTGGATGATATTAAATGATGCTTTTTGTCAGTTGGTCGGCAAATCGCGGCAAGAACTGCTCGGCAAATCAGATTATGACTTTTTCCCCCCATCAGAAGCTGCTGTTTTTTGGACAAAAGATGAAGAAGTATTGACAACGGGTATCTGCTTGGAAACCGAAGAAAGCTTCACAGACTCTGCCGGAAAAGAACACATAATTTCTACCAAAAAAAGCGTCTTCCAAATAGCAGACGGCAGTAAAGTAATAGTGGGTACAATTAGAGATTTTACCGAATACAGACAGCAACAAAAAGCCCTGGAACAAAGCGAAGCTCGCTTTCAAAAATTGGTAGCTAACCTGCCGGGAATAATTTATCAATTACGAATGTCAGCAACTGGAAAAATGTCTTTCCCTTACATTTCTTCAGGCAGTAGCCAACTCTACGAATTAGAGGCAGAAGCAATAGAGCAAAATGCGGAACTGATTTCCAATGGAATTCACCCAGACGACCTCTTAGATTTAAAAGCATCAATGGCAATTTCAGCCACTACGCTGGAACCTTGGCAGCAGCAGTGGCGACAGACTTTGCCATCTGGAAAAGTTAAGTGGCTGCAAGGAGCTGCGAGACCAGAAAGGCTCACTAATGAAAGCAAATCTGGCAGCGAAGGCGATATTCTCTGGGACGGTTTAGTGATGGATATCACTGAATTAAAGCAGGCACAAACAGAGCGCGATCGTTTTTTCACTATCTCCTTAGACTTGCTTTGTATTGTAGGTTTTGATGGTCGTTTTAAACGTTTAAACCCAGCTTGGTCAACAGCTTTAGGGTACAGTATTAGTGAATTGTTTGCCAAGCCAATGATCGATTTTGTTCATCCAGACGATCGAAAAGTCACTGCTGCCGAAGGAGCAAAACTAATAGCGGGTACGTCCAGTATATCCTTTGAAAACCGCTACATCTGCAAAGACGGTTCTTACAAATACTTCCTGTGGACGGCATCGCCATTTAGCGAAGAAGGTTTAATCTACTCAGTCGGTCACGACATTACCTCTCGTAAACAAGCAGAGTCCCAACTCCAGCGACAAGCAGTAGCAATGGCCGCTGCTTATGACGGCATCGCTATTTTTAATAATAATAAAGAATGTATTTATTCCAACGAAGCTTATCTCAAAATGTACGGCTTGGCTAGCCCTAGCGAAATGTATGGGAAGAAATGGAAAATGCTCTACAGCAAAGCAGAAAATATATTTTTTGAATTACAAATAATGCCGATGCTTCTGCAAAAAGGGTACTGCAATATAGAAGCAATCGGTCAGCGCAGTGACGGTACTAAGTTTCCTCAAGAATTGTCGCTGACAATGCTTGTCGGTGGCGAAATTATTTCTATAGTCCGCGATATAACTAATAGAAAACAGGTAGAATCAGCCCTGCGATCGAGCCAGCGCCGCTACCAAACTTTAGCAGAAGCATCGCCAGTTTGCATATTTCACACTGACACATTTGGAAATTGTCTTTATGTGAATCAACGGTGGAGCGAAATTACGGGATTAAACGCAGAATTAGCAGCAGAAATTGGCTGGATGAATGCCATACATCCCGATGATGTGGATCGGGTAAAAAATGAATGGCATAGCTCAATTATTGATACAATTCCTTTTAAATCAGAATACCGATTTCAGCGTCCAGACGGTCGGGTAATTTGGGTGATCGGTCAGGCAATTGCAGAAATCGGAGACAAGCAGGAAATTAAAGGCTATATCGGCACTATTACTGATATTAGCGATCGCAAACAAGCAGAATTAGATTTGCTGCGAGTTACTCAAGCGGTGGAAAGCACCAGCGATGCGATCGGCATTGCTGACTTAACAGGGCGATCGCTCTACCACAATCAAGCCTTTGTTCAACAGTACGGCTACACAGCAGAAGAACTAAACACAGCAGGCGGATTAACAGCAATTTATCCTCAAACTAAAGTGCTGCTAGAAATGTTTAAAACGCTCCGTAAAGGCAAATCTTGGCAAGGCGAACTCAAAATCAACACTAAAAACAACGAACTGGTAACAACTTTATTTCGCGCCGACGGCATTAAAGATGAAACTGGTCATTTAATCGGGTTAGTGGGAGTAATTACCGACATCACCGAACGCAAACAAGCGGAGATGGCACTGCAGCAGCAATTAAGGCGAGAACGGCTAGTAGTTGCTATGCTCGATCGCATTCGCTCCTCCCTAAATTTAGAAGAAGTCCTGACAACTGCTGTCAAACAAGTGCGGCAATTTTTGCAAACAGACCGCACAGTTATTTACCGCTTTAATCCCGACTGGAGCGGCTTTGTTGTTGTGGAATCCGTGGCAAAAGATAGAATTTCGCTGCTAAATTTTAACAATATTGATGGCTGTTTTAAAGAGAAATTTGTTGAAGTTTATCAGCAAGGCGGTATTAGATCAATGGAAGATATTTACCGGGAAAATTTGACGGAATGCCACATGAAATTTCTCGAAAAAATTGAAGTAAAAGCTAACTTAATAGTACCAATTTTAAAAGCACGAGAAAGCATTTCCCAGACCCAACCGACGGCAGAAAATCAGCTCTGGGGACTGCTGATAGCCCAGGATTGCAGGGGCCCCCGTCCCTGGGATTCCTCAGAAATAGAATCTCTCCGGCAATTGTGCGTGCAATTGGCGATCGCGATTCAGCAATCGACGCTATTTCAACAAGCACAAACGGAAATTGTCGATCGCAAACTTGCAGAATCTGCCCTCCAACAAGCTGCATTAGCTGCTGAAAGCGCCAACCGCGCCAAAAGCGAATTTCTGGCCAATATGAGCCACGAACTACGCACGCCTTTAAACGGCGTTTTAGGTTACGCTCAAATCCTCAAAACCGACAAAGACTTAAGCTCAGATCAGCAAGAAAGTCTCAGCAATATTCAACAGTGCGGTCAACACCTGCTGATGTTAATCGACGATGTTTTAGATCTTTCCAAAATTGAAGCTAGAAAAATGGAACTCTACCCGGAAGAGTTGAATTTTCTAAATTTCACGAAAAACATTGCAGATCTCTTTCAGATGCGAGCTTCGCAAAAAGAAATTTTATTCCATTACGAACAAGTCTCTCCCCTCCCTAGCTGCGTTCGTGTAGATCCAAAAAGATTGCGCCAAATTCTCATAAATTTACTCAGCAATGCGGTTAAGTTTACTAACAGCGGCGGTGTGACTTTTAAAGTCGGCTATGTCGGCACAGAGGCCTGGAGTCGAGGGCAAGGAGACAATTATGAGTTCTCGACTTTGAGCTCGGAACTAAAACAAAATTATATGCGCTTTTCCCACAATCCGATCGCAGCCAAACACGCTTTAAAAATCCGCTTTCAAGTCGAGGATACCGGCACGGGAATAGAGCAAAGCAAGTTAGAAGAAATATTTTTGCCATTCCACCAAGTAGGAGGCAATACATTTGTTGAAGGTACAGGTCTCGGACTCTCGATTAGCCAGAAATTAGCGAAACTAATGGGTGCCGAAATTCGCGTCCACAGCACTTTGGGAAAAGGCAGCACTTTTTGGGTAGATTTAGAATTGCCAGCAGCTAAACGGTACTTGGAGGTGTCTCCTTTGCAGGAAAAACGCTGGCTGGTCGGTTTTATCGGCAACAAGCGGAAGGTGTTAATAGTGGATGACAATCAACAGAATCGCGATTTGTTGTCCAGGCTGCTGCGACGTTTAGGATTTGATGTGGCAGAAGCCCAAAACGGCCAAGAATGCCTCTACAAAACAGTTGAATTTCAACCGGATGTCATTTTAATGGACTTGCGGATGCCTGTAATGGATGGCTTAGAAACGGCAAGAAGACTGCGGCAGTTGCCGGAAGTAAAAGATGTTGTGTTAATCGCTATGTCAGCTAGCGTTTTCGAGGCTACGCAGCAAGATAGCATCCTCGCAGGGTACGATGCTTTTCTTCCCAAACCGATCGAAGCAAATCACTTTTTGGAACAGTTGCGCCTGCGTTTGGGACTAGAATGGATTTATGGGGAATCTTCGGAAAACAAAAAGCGCAAACCTCCCAGTTTGTCACCAGCCTCTGATTTTCCTGCTTATTCTTCTCTGTTACCTGCGGCTTCTGAGTCGGTAGTAAAACTTTTGAAACTCGCAGCTATGGGCGACATTGAAGAAATTTTTGATGAGAGTGCTAAGCTGGAGAGTTTAGAACCTAATTTAATGCCGTTTGTCTCGAAGCTGCGCCAACTTGCTAAGGGATTTCAGCTCAAACAAATTCGGAATATTTTAAAGCAATATATCGATGGTCAGTAGGCAGTAGTCAATCGATTGCGCGATTTTAGATTTTAGATTTTAGATTAAAGAATTGAAGTATTGACTTGCGCGAGATAAATTCGGCGGCTCCTTTATCGGATACAGGTTTTTTATTTCTGGACGGATGAATCACGTGGCGGGTATCCTGGATGCTTTCGGTCAGTAGTCAGTGGTCAGTGGTCAGTAGTTATATCATGTGCGATCGCTCGATCGGACACGATCTCACTCTAATAGCCAACCAAATAATTCTCCTACTGTCAGTTGCAATTCCATGGCAAAAGATGGCACGGGCAATAACTGTTCCGGTTCGTCAAACACCTCCGTTGATTGAGTCGGCCGATATACAAAAACCGATCGCTCCTCTGGATCGATTAACCAACCGATTTGAGTTCCATGTTTGAGACAATATAAAATATTTTTAGTAACTTTAGTTTGGCTTTGGTCGGGGGAGAGGATTTCAATTGTCCAATCCGGGGCGATCGCAAACACATTTGCCACACCACCATTTTCTTTACGGGGAATGCGTTCCCAAGTGAATACAGTCATTCGATTTTAGATTTTAGATTTTAGATTTTGGATTGACTTGCGCGAGATTAATTCGGGGGACGCAAGGATTTTAGATACTTCGACTTCGCGAGCGCACAAGTTTGAGATTTTGGATTGACTTGCGCGAGATAAATCACGTGGCGGGTACCACATGAAGAAATTCGCTTGTCACGTCGGGAACGATCGCTCGACCGCCAAAAATGCACCGTAGTTCTGGAAATGCTCGCGCCACCTTTTGAGGTTTGAGAGTAGCATTAGCAGCGCTTGTCAACTCGCCTTGAATGACACTATGTTGGCCTTGAGGCATCGGTTTTTGAATGATTTCACCGTCAATGTACTCGCTGGCTGGTTGAGTTTCTGGCAACTTCAGAAACTCTTGGAGTGTCAAAGATTTTGGCAGGGTTTCTACCATCCAATTTTACCTATAAAATAGAGTTTCATCTGCTATTTTACCCAAAAGTCCCGGACTCGTGCGATCGGCGCTCCACTCACTTCAACATCCGGCTCTACCACCTTGCATCCTGGGGCTAATCTTGCTTCTATATATTCAGAGACAGTTTTTGAGAGAGTTGGGATTGAAATTACTTTGCCTCAGTAACGGCCACGGAGAAGACGCGATCGCCCTTCGCATCTTGCAGGAACTGCAACAGCACCCGCATCCGCCAGAATTAGCCGTGTTTCCGCTAGTGGGTGAAGGGCAAGCTTTCGCTCAACTAGAAAACGCCCGCATCATCGGCCCGGTGCAGCGAATGCCTTCGGGCGGCTTTATTTACATGGACAGAAGGGAATTTTTGCGCGATGTCAAAGGCGGCCTGCTGCAGTTGACCATCGCTCAGTTTAAAGCCATCCGCGCTTGGGTGCGAACCCAAAAACAGTCTGGGAATCAAGACGGCGTTATTTTAGCCTGCGGGGATATTGTACCGCTGCTGTTTGCTTGGCTCAGCGGCGCGCCCTATGCCTTTGTCGGTACTGCCAAGTCCGAGTATTATTTGCGGGACGAGGACGGGCCTCTGGCTCGCAAATCCAGGGTAAGCGGTGGGTGGAATTGGTCGCGATCGGTTTATTTGCCTTGGGAGCGCTGGTTGATGACTCGATCGCGCTGTCGAGCCGTTTTTGCCAGGGACGCGCTCACCGCCGAGACCTTACAAAAGCTGGGCATTCCCGCTTACGATCTCGGAAACCCGATGATGGACGGACTCGAACCGGAAAACCCCGCCGGTTTTTACGGCCCTGACGCAGAGTTTCGGGAAATCGAGCGATCGCTCATCATCACCTTACTTCCCGGTTCTAGAGCGCCGGAAGCCTATGCTAATTGGCTGCTAATAGTAGAGGCTGTAGCCGGAATTTTATCGCTGTTTGCCGATCGCAAATTGTTATTTTTCGGAGCCATTTCTCCAGAGTTAAACTTAGAAGCTTTGCGACCTAGTTTAGAATTTTTCGGCTGGCGACAAGACGGGGAAACTAGAACGCAGCGGCCAGAAGCAAGTATTTTGCGACCTCCTGTTTCCAGCGCTCGAGAAATTCGGAAAGAATCTCCTAATTTGCTATTGCCCCTGACATTTGTGCAGAGAAATGCCACGATGATTTTGACTCAGCAAAGTTTTAACGATTGTTTGTACGAAGCCGATTTAGCAATAGCAATGGCCGGAACCGCTACAGAACAATTTGTAGGTTTAGGAAAACCGGCGATCGCCATTCCCGGAAACGGCCCGCAATTTACTTTCGCCTTTGCAGAAGCTCAAAGTCGCCTGTTAGGGCCGTCATTAATTTTAGTCAAACATCCCGCCGAAGTTGCCGGTGCCGTGCAGTCTTTGCTCCGCGACCCCGACAGGTTGCAGCTAATCGCTGAAAATGGCTGGCGCCGCATGGGAGAACCCGGTGCAGCAGCCAGAATTGCCGAGTGTTTAATTCAGCGCTTCGGCGGTGAATTCAGCAATTCTCCATTGCCCGCAATAGACTAGGGACAAAACATTGTTTTGTCCCTACCAAATATCTTTAATTCTACTTTCTTTAAAAAAATCTTGTTCGCTAATATCATGTCCGATGGATCGCCCATAATACATAAGCCAGGGCGGGTTTGTGAGATTGTCCGTTTTTGGCAAATATTATTGGCTCACGGGCCCCTACAGGAATCCGGGTAATCGACCGGACATGATATAACTACTAACTTCCGTTGTCTGTAGTGAGGAATGCAAGTCCTCTGATTTTTATGAGGACTTGCATTCCGATGCTGCAAACCAATTTTATTGTGGTTGTTCGAGTAGGTGTGCAGGGCCGCGCACCTTACTAATAAGCTGTTGCGGCCTTTAAATTGTATGTCAAAAAAAATCAAAGTCTTGTGGGGAGTAGGGGCCCTAGCGTCCCGCCCGCCCTGAATATACAATTTAAATGCGCGACAGCTTACACCACTGGCAGAAAAATTTAATTCGCCGTTTGTTCCGAAGATTGATCCCAGAAATTAGCTTGAGGAATTTTAAAATCCGACTTAACCAAAACTCCCGGTTCTCGCTGCATCGGCAGCACATCTAAAGTATCCGTTTGCGCGCAATATTTTAAATCTTCAATAACACCTAAACCGAGGAGGCGCTGGCCGTGGCTAGCCCTTTCCAACAATTCGTGCAACCGATCTTGCCAGTGGAGATAAAGAGCAATAGCCCCAAATACTTCATCGTTACCAGCAAAATCGCTCGCAGGAATACCGCTTTCTGCTAGGAGACTTTGGGCGATCGCACCAGCACAAACCGTATCTTCCAACGAATAACTTCCTTCCCAACCAGAACCCACAATCCAAATAGTTTCCGGCCGTTTACTTAACAAAAACTGCACCACAGATTTGCGGTTAATCAAAGCCGCCGTTAACACAGTTGCAGCAGCTTGCACTCGTTCCAGAGCGCGAGTACCATTAGTTGTGCTGATAAAAATTCGCTTCCCACTCACCTTTTCTGGCGTGCAGTCGAGAGGAGAATTCCCCATGTCAAATCCGTCAACTTTCCCGCCGCCGCGCTCTCCAGCGCGAATCCGCTTATCAGCAGGCCATTTTTCGCTGCTTGCCATTAGCTTATCTAAGTCGCTGAAAACTTGGACAGCTTCCGCCCCATTATTCAGGGCCGTTGCCATTGTCGTAGTCGCCCGCAGCACATCAACTGCGATCGCGCAAGCCGGCATTTTGTCGGCTGGCGTAAGTTCCGGGGTATGGTAAATAAAAAGCTTCACTTTTGGGCAACCTGCGATAAATCCTCATCAGTCATAATAATGGAAAATGGATGATAGAAAATAGAGTCGAGTCCTCAAAAGCAGAAAATATGTCAAAACAGTTAAATTCAAACCCCGCCCGCGCCGCCATTACCGCACCAATTGGACTCCTGGCAGGTTTCACCTATCCTTTGCGAGCTTTCACGCTGATTTTGCAAACTCCCAAGCTGTGGACTTATGTATTAGTTCCCGTGGTGCTAAATTTTATAATTGGTATTGGTCTTTATTTAAGCTTGCTATTTCCCAGTTTGGCTGGGATAGATGTTTTAGTTGCCGATTTGTCCGTCCGATTTAATGCTCTAATTGCGAGTTTTCCAGCTTGGCTGAGCTTTCTCGGCGTGTTAACAGTTGCTTTCGGCTGGCTGCTGCGCGTACTCCTAGTGTCAGGACTTTTGCTGATAATTGGATTTTTGTTAGTGCAGTTTGGCGTGATTTTAGGTTCGCCCTGGTACGGCAAACTTTCCGAACAATTGGAACTGCTGCGGAACGGTCAATTGCCCGCAGAAGCACCAATGAATTTGGCGAGTAGTTTTGGCGATATTCAAAGGGCGATCGCCTTTGAACTGCGAAAACTACAAATTTTGTTGAGCGTCGGTATACCCCTGCTGCTGCTAAATTTTATTCCTGGTGTCGGCTCTATTCTTAGCAGTTTTGGTGGCGTAGCTTTGGGCGCGACTATTGTCTGTTTGGACTTTTTAGATGCACCTTTGGAGAGGCGGAGGCGACCTTTTCAGGAGAAGTTGGAGATAATTTGGGCGAGTTTGCCCGCCAGCGGGAGTTTTGGTTTGGTTTGTTTGGGTTTGGTGAGCATTCCGCTGTTGAATTTGTTGGCAATTCCGCTGTGCGTGACGGCGGGAACTTTGTTTTTTTGCGATCGCATTTGGCCGGCCCGCTTTGCTCCCGAAGAAAGAAAGAGCGATCGAGAAACTAACATTACAACTTAAAAACTAGGGAGATGCTTCTTCCTTCGGCTGACTCTGGGAGTTAAGGCCCAAAAACGGGCTTAAAAACAGCCAGCTAATGAAGAAAAATGATGCTGTAAATAGCTGGACAATATCGATCGCCGACAAATATCCGTCAGATAATAGTGCAATACTTCTATCTGTCAGCCCGAATATCCAAGAGAGAATCCCAAACAGCCAAATGCCTTTTTGGAGCATGGGCAAAAATGCTGAAACTTCGGAGTTTTGCTGCTTGTTCATTAATTTAGCCCTTGTTTGCGAAAAGTCTGATTAACCGGGCACCCCAAGGGCTTAAGGATTTTTAGTGTCTCCTCGGATTCCCTTTGTTATCTATATGTTAAGAAATGTTTCCCGAAATGACAACGCGCCCTGGGAGGTATTTCCGCATCTATCTCAAGAGGTAGTCGCAGCGCTCATAAAGAGTGATATTTGCTACACTTTGGTAGGATGCGCGATCGCGATCGGGTTCTGGGCTAGTCTTGCCATTAGTCCCAGGCGGTTGATATAGTGGGTCACAGGCTACGTAAAAGAGCGAAATCACAAATTATGTTATTTAACAGTATTGAATTTTTAGTATTTTTTGCGATTGTTTTCGCCATATATTATTTCCCTCCGTTGCAAAAATTGCAGGTTCCCATCCTGATAATTGCCAGCTTTATTTTTTACAGTTGGAGCGCCCCCGCACTGTTGCTGATCCTGCTACTCTCCATTCTTATCAACGCTACAGTCAGCTTTCAAGTTGCCCGGATTTCTGGCAAGAAACAGCGATTTTTTTGGGCTTTATCGGGAGTCGTTCTCAATGTATTAATTTTGAGCTTGTTTAAATACGCTGGTTTGCTAACTAACTTTGTTACCGATGTTTTTAATATTGCTCGCTCCGAAGGCAGCATTGCTTATTTATTCTTAAAATTGCCTCTGCCTATCGGCATTTCTTTCTACACATTTGAAGGCATAAGTTTAATCGTAGACGTACTGACTCAAAAAAACAAAAGCGAAACCGAAGCAAACGCTTACGTCTCGCCCAACTTCACCCAACACCTGCTAAATACTTCATTTTTTATTAGCTTTTTCCCCAATTTACTGTCAGGCCCGATTTTAAAATCCAAGACTTTTTATCCCCAGATTGTTCCTAAATACTTTAAAGATATTCCTTGGAATTTCATTTTTCGCTCGCTCGTTGTCGGCTACTTCCTAAAAATGGTCATCGCCGACAACTTAAAAGACTATACCTTCTGGATCAGCTTTCCCTACTACCAAGGATTTGGAACGATTACCAACCTGACACTGCTGTTTGGCTACTCAATCCAAATTTTCGCCGATTTTGCCGGTTACTCCTTAATTGCGATCGGTTTTGCAGCCGCTTTGGGTTACAGAATTCCCGACAACTTCGACTTTCCTTACATCTCTCGTTCCCTCTCCGAATTCTGGAGAAGGTGGCACATTTCCCTCTCAACTTGGCTCCGAGATTATCTATACTTTCCCCTCGGCGGAAACCGCAAAGGCAGAATCAGAACTTATGTTAACTTAATGATAGTAATGACTTTAGGAGGATTATGGCATGGGGCTGCTTGGAGTTATGCAGTTTGGGGAATTTATCACGGCTTGGGTTTAGCCGTAGAACGCTTTTTTGGCTTCGACAAATCCAAAAACAAATTGCCAGAACCAAATCAAGCAAAAACCAAACCAATCTGGCAGCAATTATTATTGGACAGCCTTAGCGTTTTAGGCATTTTCTCTTTTGTTTCCGTGGGATGGCTGCTTTTCAAACTGCCTCGATTTGAAGAAGCGGTTGACTTCGCAGTTACTTTAGTTCGCAACTATAAAATCAAGCCCGGTTGGAGTCACATTATTCCGACGCTAATTTTTTCCCTACCAGTAGTGATTTATCACATTCCCCATTTTCCCACTTGGCAAAATCTGATGAAACAGGATTCAAATAAAAACGGCCAAAAAGTCTGGAGCGTTTATCAAGATTTAGCTTTAGGAATTATGCTAGCAATGATATTCCTCAACAGTGGCAGCTCGAAACAATTTATTTATTTCCAATTCTAGAAGGTGTTCTATGTTTGTCAAATTCCCGTTGCGACCGATTTTGCGCCCGGTACTAATTTTTCTGTTTATAATGAGTTTTTATCAAGCGCTCGTCAGCGGCGGAGTTTTGCCTGCTTCCGATGGAGTTAGCCTGCTTCAAAATAATATTGTTAAAACTCAAAGGTATGTATATCAGGATAATTCCGATCTAAAAATGGTAATGGTAGGTAGTTCTCTAGCTGCAAACCTTAATATTAAAGACATTGGAGAGGGCGTAAAGAGCATAGCCTTGGGGGGAGGAGCGAGCCAAACAGGTTTAGAAATAGTTAAAAGAAGTAAAACCAAGCCTCCTATTGTTTTGGTGGAAATTAACGATACTATTGTTCGGAAAATAGATACAGAATTAATGGATTCTTTGTATCATCCTCTTTTTTATTGGTTACGCCAGTATCTACCAATGATGAGAGAGGAATACCGTCCGATTAGCATTTTTGTGGATGTTTTTAAAAGTCGATCGAAGCCGAGTCAAAAAGTGACGCGAGAGGCTCTAGACAGATTAGAAGGTCGATATCTTACTCCCGACTTATCCCAAAAAGCTATCCAAACGATAGTAGATATTCAAAGTCAACCTTTGTCTGAACAAGATGCAGAAGCTATAAAAAAAGAAGCTGAGTTTATTAAAATTCAAATCGCAGAAATCCAAAAAAATAGCGGGGCAAAAGTAGTTTTATTTGACATACCGCAAGAGTCACGAGTTAACGCTGCAATCAGGAGAAAACAAGTCCAAGAATTGGCTAAAAAGCTGTTTCCGTCCGATCGTTTTGAGTGGCTGCCACCCCCGAAAGAGCGAGAATGGCGTACCAATGATGGCATCCACTTGATCCGCAGCGACGCTAGAGATTTTGCCGAGTTTTTGAGAGATAAATTGCTGAGTACGGTAGCGACGGGCTCTGTTGGCACCGCGCCTAGAAAAGAAAGCTTGTAATTTATATTGAATTATGGAATACTACATGATGAGCAAGTTTGGTTCAAGAACGATCGTGAGGTTGGTACTGAGGAGGGAGAGTCCTCAAAGCCCTAAAAGCCACAGGACAAACAATTCGATTATCAGTATTAACCCGGCTTGATATGAGTTCAGCGTCAATAACATCGAACAATGCCACGCTTAAATCAGATTATTGCGATCGAAAAAGGCATCAAAAGCCGATCCGTCCAAGAACTCGCAGAAGCTCAAAAAGCACTCCAGAAGCCCGCTGTGCTTTCTGGAATCTCCCGTACTTACCGCCCCAAAGACGAAGAAGGCGAACAACTGCCGCCAGAGTCCAAAAAAGTTGAAGTCAAAGCCGAAGAGATTATCCGCAAAATGACTGAATTTTTGACCAAACTCTTCGACGTAACCGCAACCAAAGATTGGACAAATTGTAGCGCCCGCGCTGACATAACTGTAGACGATCAGAACTGCTGGGTTTTATGGTAATTTATCAATCAAAGTGATACGACTTCCCCAAAAAAAAAATGCAAAACCAAGCTCTAAACCGATACAGCGTCCGTCATTTCCAATCTAAAATCTAAAATCTAAAATCTAAAATGGTATGATTTACTGCATCAATCCTCAATGCGAACAACGCGAAAATCCTGCTGCTGCTCAAAATTGTCAAGCTTGTGGCACGGATTTGTTAATTGCCGATCGCTATCGCATCCTTAAACCAGTGCGATCGCCCAATCCCGCACGCCCCACAGACATCTTTGAAGTTGAAGATTTGGGAACCGGGGAAAACGAATGGGGCACTGTCAAAATTTTAAAAGTCTTGAAACACGCCCACAACCCCGATTTAGTTCGCTTGTTCAAGCAAGAAGCGCGAGTTTTGATTTGGCTGGCCGGAAAGGGATCTGTTCCCCAAGTCGAACCAGACGGTTATTTCCCAATTAAAATCCCCCAGAACTTCCAGAAATTGTCTTGTTTGGTGATGGAAAAAATTAGCGGAGAAAACTTGGCAGAATTATTAACTAAAAAACACTACGTTTCTCAAAAGCTCGCCCTTGATTGGCTGCAACAAATGCTTCACATTTTGCAGGAAATCCACAGATATCATGTAGTGCATCGGGATATTAAACCATCCAACCTGATGGTTGAAGCCAATGGAAAATTGAGATTAATTGACTTCGGCGCCGCCACAGAAGCAGAGATAGAGACCGCACCCATAGGTTCTGCTGGATACGCTGCACCGGAACAAATTCTAGGTAAAGCAGGCGTGCGATCGGACTTTTTTGCCCTAGGGCGTACTTTTGTACATTTATTAACAGGCATAGAGCCGATCGACTTTCCCGTTAATGAAAAAACTGGTAAAATTAATTGGAGGAACCAGGCTGTAGATATTGACCCGTTACTCCTAGAGTCGATCGACGAATTGATGGAACCGCTACCAGAAAACAGACCTGAAAATACCCAAGTTATTTTAGAAAAATTAAAAATTCACGACGCAGACCCCCTGCAAAAGGGGGACGCAACATCGCTTCAATAAATCTCTTCCAACCTGCGAAAATCCCGCTCAACTTCCGCCCACAAAGCCCGATTGTGAGGGTCAGTTTTCACAGCCTTTTTCAAATAAATTCTCGCCTTATCAACCTGCTTTTCTCCGATCAAATGCCGTCCCCAGCGCTGATAGGCGATCGCCTGCCACTGACGCACCTCCAAATCTTCGGGAACCCGCTGGGCCAAACCCTCAATCAAGGCGATCGCCCGCGGGAACCTGTGATATTTCAGCAACTGCTGCAACTCAACATAAGCATCTTGCTTTAACTTTTGTTCCACCGCCGACAGATCCGCATGAGATTGAACCGCAGCCTCTTTTCGAGTCACCTTAACTGCCTGCGGTTGAGCTTTCACCCCCCGATCCGGCGGTGTCGAACTAGGCGGCACAGTGGAATTGGCAACTTTCGACTCCGCAACATGGTGGGGGGCAACATTCACCAGGAACTTATAAGCCTCAGTAATAGCAATAAACTTATTTTTAGCCTGTTCGTTTCCCGGATTCACATCGGGGTGATACTGTCTCGCTAACTGCCGATAAGAGGTCTTAACTTGCGATAAACTCGCACCTAACCTCAGCCCTAACTGTCGGTAATAATCTGCAATATCCATCTAGCATGAATGAGCGTTGATAGTACCATTAAATATGGCAGAATCCTTCAATGTAAAGATTCTGCCAAAATTTACCGAAAAACTGGGTTGTAGTGCGAGGCTTGCCCGCACTACGGTAGCGCAAAAATAACTTACGGACGATCTTCGATCACTCTGTCAATCAAGCCGTATTCCTTGGCTTCCTCAGCGGACATGAAATAGTCGCGATCCATGTCCTTCTCGATTTTCTCGATCGGCTTGCCAGTATTCTTAGCATAGATACCGTTGAGTTGGTGGCGCAGTCGCAGAATCTCTTTGGCCTCAATCTGAATATCCGTTGCTTGTCCCCGCGTGCCCCCAGAAGGCTGGTGAATCATGATGCGCGAGTGAGGCAAAGCTAACCGTTTCCCCTTCGCACCGGCAGCTAACAGGAAAGAACCCATCGAAGCAGCCAAGCCCACACAAATCGTCACCACGTCTGATTTAATGTGCTGCATGGTATCAAAAATAGCCATGCCTGCCGACACCATCCCGCCTGGGGAATTGATGTATAAAATAATATCCTTACCTGAATCTTCCGAATCAAGATAGAGCATCACAGCGATGATTTGATTGGCAATTTCATCGTCAACGTCCCTGCCCAAGAAAATAATCCGTTCCCGGTAGAGGCGATCGTAGATATTAATCCACTGAGTATCATAACCCCCCGGCATCTTGTAGGGAACTTTTGGCACACCGATAGGCATAATTCGGAACTCCGTTTAGTTGGTAATTGGTGATCGGGCAATTGGTTATGGTTTATTAGTTATTTGTTAGTTGTTATTTCCGGTTTTTTAGTTTGTGGTTATAATGACCAATAAACCCTAACCAATAACTAATAACTAATAACTAATACCCCCTAACCGAATTAGAGGACTCCAGCCGGCAGCGGTTTCGGCAATTCTTCAGAACTTTCAAGAACGCGATCGATCAAACCGTATTCTTTAGCTTCCTGGGGCGTCAGGTACAGCAACCGATCCATATCTTTAGTAATCTTTTCGATCGGTTGGCCAGTACAGCTTGCAAAAATATCAAGCATCGTCGCTTTATTTGCCAGCACTTCCTTAGCGCGAATTTGAATGTCGCTTGCTTGACCCCGCGTGTAAGCCTTGGGTTGGTGCAACACAATGGAAGCGTGGGGCAAACTCGCTCGAAAGCCTTTTGTACCAGCCGCTAACAGCATCGCAGACATCCCCATTGCCGAACCGAGGCAAATAGTGTGTACGGGCGGCTTAATGTACCTGATCGTATCGCAGATAGCGAAGGCTTCTGTTTCAAAGCCGACGGGTTCGCCACTGTAACCAGAAGTGCCGGTCGAGTTGATGTAGATTTTGATCGGCTTCTCGGGGTCTTCGTACTGCAAGAACAACAGTTCAGCAATAATCAGTTCTGTTACCGCAGGCACCAGAGGCATCCCCAGATAAACGATCCGCTCCTTCAGCAACAGGGATGGCAAATCGGGAGGTGGCGTCCGAGAGTTCCCTTCCCCGTAGTATGGCGATTGCACTGCTTTAATGGGTGTGTTCATCAGAAAAATGAGTCTGAAACCCCGTCCTTCTAGGACGGCTTTACATTGGATTGGGGTGGAGGGGTATGGTTGCCCCTCCGTGGAGATGTGGTCTTCTCCAAAACTCCCTTACGGGTAAAGTTAGCTTCGCCAATGTTTTTAGAGCTTGTTAAACTTGCAGCACTGTTTCAGTGACCTTAAAACTGTTTAACTGCAAATGACAGGGCAGGGGACTAGCTTCGCATCCCAGGGTGTCATGACTCAAAAAACGTAGACCTCGAAAGTCTTAGGCTGGTCAGGACGGCTCGCAAGAATCTCTTACAAGCCTCATGCACTTAGGCTGAGGTTCCTGACATAACCGAAATGTTGCCTGAACTGATGGAGCTATTCTTAAAGAAATACTAACGCAATCTTTAGGTATCCCGCATGAAAGTTAGTTTGCTCCCGGTTTTAAACGACCCTAACCTTGACGCTGCTGCGCCCTCAACGCAGCGCCAGCTAGCGATTTCGGTGTCTGCGACGGCAAGCTCGATCGACTCCAGCGTACCCTTAAACCTGTGCCTGATTCTCGACCACAGCGGTTCGATGGGCGGACGCCCCTTGGAAACAGTCAAACAAGCCGCCGGACGGTTGCTGGACAGGTTGAAGCCCGGGGATCGCTTTTGCGCGGTGGCTTTCGATCATAAAGCCAAAGTCCTCGTCCCCAATCAAATTGTGGGAGACCCCAGCAGTATTAAACGGCAAATTGAGCAATTGCGATCGGCCGGTGGCACAGCAATTGATGAGGGCATTAAGTTAGGTATTGAAGAGTTGGGCAAAGGCAAAAAAGAAGCTATATCTCAGGCGTTTCTGCTGACTGACGGCGAAAACGAACACGGCGACGACAGCCGCTGTTTGAAGTTGGCTAAATTGGCTGCCGACTACAACATGACTTTAAATTCTCTAGGATTTGGCGATAACTGGAACCAGGATATTTTGGAAAAGATTGCTGATGCTGGTGGCGGTGCTCTGGCTCACATTCAGCGTCCCGAAGATGCGGTTGACGAGTTTAGCAAACTATTTACTCGCATCCAAGGTGTAGGTTTGACTAATGCTTATTTGCTATTTTCACTGATGCCAAAAGTACGGTTAGCCGAACTCAAACCGATCGCCCAAGTTGCCCCGGATACGATCGAATTACCGGTACAGCAAGAGGGCGATCGTTTTATGGTACGCCTGGGAGATTTAATGAAGGATATAGAGCGAGTAGTTTTGGCTAATATTTATATTGGACAGTTGCCCGAAGGTACACAGGCGATCGGGCAATTGCAAATTCGCTACGACGATCCGAGTGTCGGCCAAGGTTTGCTTTCCGATCCTGTTGCACTTTCCGCTAATGTCGTGAAAGTTTATCAGCCGGCCATTAACCCGATGGTACAGCAGCACATTTTAGCTTTGGCTAAATACCGCCAAACTCAACTCGCAGAAACCCGATTGCAACAGGGCGATCGCGCCGGCGCGGCAACAATGCTGCAAACTGCTGCGAAAACTGCTCTGCAAATGGGCGATAAAAGTGCCGCAACTGTGCTCCAAACCTCTGCTACTCGCTTGCAGTCTGGCGAACAATTGAGTGAAGCCGATCGCAAGAAAACTCGGATTGCTTCTAAAACTATTTTGAAGTAATCGCGCGATTTTAAATTTTCAATAATTTTAAATTGGGCGATCGGACAATTTGGCGATGCGAAATCGCCCCTACAAAAACGAAACCCGCGCCCAGGCGGGTTTCAATATTCTGAGTCTCGCCTGCAAAAAGCGAAAGTCAGTGTAGCCGGATTGTTTCAAGCTGTGGAGCGACAAGAAGCTCGATGGTTTAGAATGTTTCTATCACCTATCAAGAGTGCTTGTATGAACCAGACAATATCTGATAAAGTACGCTGGACTACCGCCGATTTAGAACTATTGCCCGATAACGGCGATCGCTATGAAATTATTGATGGGGAGCTATTTATGACTAGAGCACCGCATTGGGGGCATCAACAGACTTGTGGCAGATTTTTTTCTTGCCTTGATACTTGGTCGATGTCTACTGGTTTGGGACGAGCCGCCATCAATCCGGGTCTTATTTTCACGGACGCTGATAACGTCATTCCTGATGTAGTTTGGGCGAGTAATGAACGCTTGGCTATCTTGCTAGACGAAGCCGGCCATTTAACCGCCGCACCCGAGTTAATTGTTGAAGTGTTATCCCCCGGTGCAGACAATCAGAGACGCGATCGAGATTTGAAACTTAGACTCTATTCAGTGCGAGGAGTGCAGGAATACTGGGTTGTGAATTGGCAATTGCAGCAAATAGAAGTTTATCGCAGGGAACAAGCAAGTTTAAGGCTCATTGCTACGCTGTTGAGCAATGATGAACTAACTTCGCCTTTGTTGCCCGGTTTTAGTTGTTCTGTCGCTCAAATTTTTGCCTAAATTATGAAATCATCATTTTACAATTTAATTGCTACTCTAGTAATCTTTACTATCTTTGGTAATATATCCCTTGCTGTCTCTGCTAAATCCTCAGCAATATTAATAGCTCAAAAAACGATTGTTCAAAATCCTGCTGAAGATTTATTCAATAGTGCTTTAGCCAAATCAGAGGCGGGAGACATTCAAGGGGCGATCGCCGATTACACCGAAGCCATCCGCCTCAACCCCAACTACGCCAAAGCCCACAACAAACGCGGCATCATCCACGGCCGCAATCTCAAAGATTACCCAGCAGCTAAAGCAGATTTCGATCGCGCAATTGAAATCAACCCCAACTACGGCGATGCCTACTACAACCGCGCCAGAGTCCGCGAGTTCTTAGAAGACAAACCGGGGGCGATCGCTGATTATCAGAAAGCAGCCGAACTATATCAAAAAGATGGCAATACCAACGATTATCAAGATGCCATCAAGCATCTTGAAATGCTGCAAAAATAGAGTGCTTTTGAAAACATAGTATAATATCCTTCGCTCTGCGTTCATCCGCATTCATCGGCGGTTAAACATTCCAAATTAACTATTCAAAAAATGCTCGAAACTTCCACCGTCACCGTCACCGTACCCGCCACAACCGCCAACTTAGGCCCAGGATTCGACTGCATCGGCGCCGCTTTAAGCCTCTACAACCGCTTCCAATTCTCCCGACTCGAACCCTCAGCAACCGAGAAACTAAAAATTACTGTTACAGGCTCTGAAGCCGCCAAAGTCAAGACAGATGACAGCAATCTCGCTTATCAAGCATTTATAAAGTTATACGATCGCCTGAACCAATCGCCGCCGCCCGTAGCCATACATATAGATATGCAAGTGCCGCTGGCTAGAGGTTTAGGAAGTTCCGCCACAGCTATTATCGGTGGGTTAGTCGGTGCAAATGAGTTAGCCGGTGCGCCTTTGAGTCAGGTGGAAGTGATGCAATTGGCGATCGAACTTGAAGGACATCCCGACAACGTTGTCCCCGCTTTACTGGGAGGATGTCGCCTCGCTGCTAGCAATGCACCCCCCCAACCCCCCCTTAGTAAGGGGGGGCTAACAGAAGAATTCCCTCTCCGTGAAGCGGGGCTAACAGAACAATCACCCGCACTTACCGAAGCTGCTAGCAATGCACCCCCCCAACCCCCCCTTAGTAAGGGGGGGCTAAGAGAACAACTTCCCCTTAGTAAGGGGGGGCTAAGAGAAGAATTCTCTCTCCGTGAAGCGGGGCTAACAGAACAATCACCCTTAGATGCGGAAATTCTACCATCACCCCCCCTTGCTAAGGGGGGGCTCACACAATCACCCCCCCTTAGCAAGGGGGGGCAGGGGGGGGGTTCATGGGAGATTTGCGATATTCCCTGGCATCCGAATGTTGTGCCGGTGGTAGCCATCCCAGATTTTGAACTGTCTACAGCCGAAGCCCGCAAAGTTTTGCCAGCAGATTACAGTCGGGCTGACGCGATTTTTAATGCTGCACACCTCGGTTTGCTAGTGCGGGCTTTGGAAACTGGCAATGAAAACTGGCTGCGCTGCGCCCTCCAAGACAAAATTCACCAACCTTACCGGCAATCTCTGATTAAGGGATATGAAGCGGTGCAGCAAGCTGCCCTGAATGCAGGGGCCTATGAAATGGTAATTAGCGGTGCCGGGCCAACGCTTTTAGCTTTAACGGATGTGGCTAACGCTGTTGCGGTTGAGAAAGGGATGGCGGCTGCTTGGATGGAATTTGGGGTAAAGGCTGAGGTAAGGGCGATCGCCCTCGATACTCAAGGCGCGCAAGTCTCCCTTTAGTTATTTCACTCCTAGACACACAACATCTACATAACCGTGTTTTGTAGGGGCAACCCCCCGTCGTTGCCCCTCTCCGTGGAATTATTCATATTTCTATTCTCTTCCTCTCTCCTTCAAATCTCTGGAAGATCAACTCAAGTCTCTTCTCGATAACTTCTGCCATTCCCTCTACAAAATTTTACCTTTAAAAAAAAGCAGTCATTGTAGGGGCGGATTCACCATAATCTCAGGCTAAAACCAACAATCTCAAAAATCCGCCCCCACCAACGGTAAATACTATTAAGGATCGCGAATTAAATAATTTACACAAGTTTGTGGGGACTAGGGGTTGGGCACTCTTAGCTCGCCCTTTCTGGACGGGCGGGACGCCCATCCCACAAGAACCATCACGCATTGTAAGTTATTTAATTCTCATTCCTAATTAACTGTGACGCAGCGGAATCTCTATCTGAATTTTAGTGCCTTTACCCGGTTCGGAAAAACACTTGAACTCTCCTTTGTGCTGCTCTACAATTATCCGATAGCTGAGAGCAAGTCCCGATGATATGGGTGGTTCCGCAGGTTTTGCTCCCAAAAATTGCTCAGAAATTTCGGCTGTGGTATCTTTGCTATGTGCGATGTCGTTATCAGCAATCTCAATCGAAATTCGCTGACCATCGACTACCTGAGTGGTTATCAAAATCACGGGCTTAAATTTGATTGATTCCAACTCCTCCAACTCTTGAGCCGACTCTTCCAAAGCATCGATCGCGTGATTGATGATATTCAGAAAAGCTTGATTTAGCAGACCTGCATAACACTCAATCTGTGGCAAATTGCCGAATTGTTTGATCACCTTGATGTCTCGCCTTCCCTCGCGAGCCGGCAAGCGGTGCTGCAACAACAACAGAGTATTTTCTAAACCGTCGGAAACATCAAATAACTGCCAGCCCGATCGATCGCTGCGGGAAAAATCCTGTAGCGACAAAATTATTTGGCGGATGCGATCGCTCCCGGTACGCATGGAACTCACAATTTTCAATAAATCGTCCAGAACGAATTCCACATCCATATCTTGTTGTTTTTGCATAATTTCCGCTCCGGGATTGACTAGCTCTTTTTGATACAATCGCAGCAGTTCAATTAAATCGGCTGCGTAGCTTTGGACGTGAGTTAGATTGCTGTAAATAAAAGTAATGGGGTTGTTAATTTCGTGGGCTATCCCAGACACCAATTCGCCCAAACTAGACATTTTTTCATTTTGCAGCATTCGATCGCGCGACAGATCCAATTCTTGCTGGGTTAACTCCAACCGCGCCCTCAACTCGTGCGATCGCTTAGACGCGCGCACCCGCGCCAATAATTCCTGCTTAACTATCGGTTTAAACAGAAAATCGTCAAAGGCCGCATCCAATGCTTGAACTTCATCAAATTGCTCCGGTGTTGTCAGCAGAATAAAATAGGCTGCCGCCAATTCTCGCTCGGCTTTCACCAGCCGGCACACCTCCAAGAAGTTGATTTGACGCGAAGTCCCGTCGCAAATTATCGCATCGGGGGACAATTCCTTCGCCAAGTCTAAACCCTCCTTGTCGTCGGAAACGACTCTCACCTGATGTCCCTCTTGGCTGAGTAACTCTTTCACAACTTGAAAAGTCACAGTATCCGCGACGATCGCCAGAATCTTTGCCATACTTCTATCATCTCCACAAATTACTTTTTAGGATACAACCGCCAGAATTGCGCTGACAGATTTAAAATTCCAAAATAGTTCAATTACATCAAAAAACAGCCCATACCCGCTCCCTCAAAACCCAAAATAGCCCATACCATTTTAGATTTTATATTTTAGAGTAAAAAATTGGTAATGACCGAAAACATCCAGGATACCCGCCACGTGATTCATCCGTGGAGAAATTAAAAACCTGTATCCGAGAAACTTGCCGAACGTATTTATCTCGCGCAAGTCAATGCTTCAATTCTAAAATCTAAAATCTAAAATCTAAAATCGATTGACTTACTGTATAATAGTTGGGAGCTTGCCTAAAGTTGTAGATTTTTTGGGGAATGGTATCACGAGAAGGTATAATTTTAGACGGGTAATGCAAAAATGCAAATTTTCTCCTTCGTAATTAATGTTACATCAGAGCTGTCGGCCGAAAGACTGCGGAGGGCGATCGCAGATACTTTCTCAAATTGCGCCAGGAAACAATAAAAAACTTTAAAATTAATTAATAGTATCGTTAAATTCACCTTCTCGGTCAGCGCCTGAGAATGCCAATTACCAACACCACCTCAACTTTGATTCAAGCCGAAACACTAGAACTATTAGAATGGCCGCGCCTGTGTCAGCACTTGGCTACCTTCGCGGCCACCAAACTCGGCGTCGCCGCCGCCCTTGACCTCGCAATCCCGGCAACTCAAGCTCAAACAGCCGAACTCCTCGCCCAAACTCAGGAAGCTTATCAGTTAGAGAGCCGCGCTGGCGGTGCTTTGAGTTTTGAAGGAATCCAAGACATCGGCACTTCCCTGCAACGAGCCGAACTCCAAGGTTTGCTCAGCGGCGAAGAATTGCTGGCAATTGCTACTACCCTCGCCGGAGCAAGGCAATTGCGCCGGATAATTGACTCTCAGGCAGATGTGCCGACGCTCAAAGAACTAGCAGCCCAATTGCGGACTTATCCCGAACTAGAGCAAGAAATCCATCGCTGTATAGACGATCGCGCTCAAGTAGCAGACAGAGCAACTCCTAAATTAGCAGGAATTAGAGTTCAAATGCGACAGTTGCGCGATCGCATTTATCAAATATTGCAGGGGATTTTGCAGCGCCAATCCAACGCCGTACAAGAACAGCTAATTACCCAAAGAAGCGGACGCTTTGTCATTCCCGTCAAAGCTCCCCAAAAAGATGCCATACCGGGCATCGTTCACGACTCCTCGGCCAGTGGCGCGACACTCTACGTAGAACCCCACAATACAGTCAATCTTAACAACCAAATGCGGCAGTTTCTCAGGCAAGAACAAGCCGAAGAAGAAGCAGTCCGCCGCGCCCTCACCGAGCAAGTCGCAGCAGTAAAACCCGATTTAGACAGATTGGTGGTTGTAGTTACAACTTTAGATTTAGCGGTCGCTAAAGCGCGTTATAGTTTTTGGCTGCAAGCAAATCCGCCGAAATTTATCGAATTGGGAGAGCCAGAATTAGCACCAAAAAATCCCGAAAAAGAAGATGAGGAAAAAGAAGATGAGGAAAAAGAAGAAAACAGTCAATTATTAATTCGCAACCTGCGATCGCAAATTACCCTGCGCCAGTTGCGCCATCCGTTATTAGTTTGGCAGCAACAGCACGAGCAAGGGTTTCCAGTCGTGCCGGTCGATTTAACGATCGGGCCGCACATCCGCGTCGTCGCCATTACTGGCCCCAACACTGGCGGCAAAACTGTCACCCTCAAAACCTTGGGATTGGCAGCTTTAATGGCGAAAGCAGGAATGTTTGTTGCCGCCCGCGAACCCGTAGAATTGCCTTGGTTCGACAATATTTTGGCTGATATTGGTGACGAACAATCTTTGCAGCAAAGTTTGTCTACTTTCTCCGGCCATATCCGCCGCATCAGCCGCATTTTAGAAGTTTTACACAATAAATCGCAGGCTGAAGGGGAAGAAAATTCCAACCTTCCAATTACTAATTCCCAACAGCAAGACGAAGAAGTCATAGATACACAGAACACTGTTTCTGCTCTCCCAATTCTCAAACCTAAATTACAAATTCCCCAACCCCAAATCCCAATTACCAATTCCCAATTACCAATTCCCAAATCTTTAGTTTTGTTAGACGAAGTAGGAGCGGGAACAGACCCCTCAGAAGGCAGTGCATTGGCGATCGCCCTGTTGAAATACCTCGCCCAACATTCCCTATTAACAGTTGCAACTACCCACTTTGGCGAACTCAAAGCCCTCAAATATCAAGACTCCCGCTTTGAAAATGCCTCAGTAGAATTTGACGACAATTCCATGCAGCCAACCTATCGCTTGCTGTGGGGAATTCCCGGACGTTCCAACGCCCTCACCATTGCCAAAAGACTGGGTTTGCTAGCATCCATAGTCGATGAAGCTCAAACCTATGTCGGGGGAGCGTCTCAAGATGTCAATCAAGTAATTGCTGGACTCGAAGCACAGCGCCGGAAACAGGAAACCAAGGCCAGAGAAGCAACTCAACTGCTACACCAAACCGAAAAATTGCACAGAGAAGTTTCTCAAAAAGCAGCCGCTTTGCAAGAGCGGGAGCGAGAACTAAAAATAGCTCAGGAAGTGGCAGTAAATGAGGCGATAGGGTCGGCAAAATCAGAAATTGCTCAAATCATTCGTCGCTTGCAGTCGGGCAATCAGACGGCTCAAAATGCCCAACAAGCGACAGAAACCTTAAATCAAATTTCCCAAAAACACCTGCCCTCTCGGCAACAACCGGCTAAACCCAAACCGAGTTTTATGCCGAAAGTGGGCGATCGCATCCGCATTCCCAGCTTGGGCCAAACCGCCGAAGTCCTCAGCGGCCCCGACGCTAACGAAGAGTTGAGCGTTCGGTTTGGGATTATGAAAATGACTGTCAAACTAGGAGAAATTGAATCCCTCGACGGTCAAAAACCGGAAACGAAAGCTCAATTAGCCAAGGTTGCAGCCCAAGCACAAGCAGTCGCTACGGCTAAAGCTAAGCAAGCAGCGGCGGAACCTGCAAAACCCAATCCCGAAATTGCCATTCGCACTGCTAATAATTCGATCGACCTACGGGGTGCGAGAGTCTCAGACGCAGAAATCGAAATAGACAGAGCTCTTTCCAAGGCTGTGGAATACGGAGTGCTATGGATAATTCACGGTAAAGGTACGGGACAGTTGCGGCGCGGGGTTCACGAGTTCCTCGCGAATCACCCGCAGGTTTCCCGCTTTGAGCTCGCCAGTCAAAAAGAAGGAGGTGCAGGTGTGACGGTGGTTTATTTGAAGTAGTCAGGATTGAGGGATTTCTGGTGGATTACTAATTATATGTTTGGATGCAGCAAAACAAGCTGGAATGAATCTATGATTTAGACTGCCTATAGGGAGTGTAAATGAGTTGTGATTTTTTTTTACGAACCGCGAAGACGCAAAGAACGCGAAGTTTGGAAAGAGAAGAGTGTTTCACGACTCATTTAGATTCACTATCTACTGCAAATGTGGCATAATTAAGAGTTGATTTCCCACTTTAGTAACTGCCTGACTCATGAAAAAAACTCCCTCAAATGAAGTTTTGGTGGGCGACTGTCGTGAAGTGATGAAGACCTTGCCAGAAAATTATATTTCTGCCTGTATCACTGACCCACCTTATAATTATGAATTTATTGGTCATAAATGGGATGACTCAGAAATTCAAAGGCGTATTGAAAGAGTCAATGGCAAGGGAAATAAAACCCTTGTCAAAAACATTCCCTATGGCAGTGGTTTAGCAGGTGGAGTCAGAAATGAAAAATGGTATCAAAGGAATCGTAACAACACTCTGGATTATGAAAAGTGGTGCTTTGAGTGGGGTGAGCAGCTTTTTCGGATCTGCAAACCGGGTGCGACAGTTTTAGTTTTCAACAGCACGCGGACTGTTGCTCACGTACAAGTAGCACTTGAAAGTGCTGGTTTCTATGCGAGAGATATTCTTGTTTATAAAAGATCGAGCGGTATCCCTAAGGGTGTCAATATCAAACAACAGTTAGAGAAGAAAGGATATGAAAATTCTGAAAAATGGGATGGTTGGCACAGTTGTCTGAGGAACGAATGGGAAGCAATCTGCGTACTTCAAAAACCACTGGTCAATAATTACTTGGAAACTCTACAGGAGTATGGTACTGGTCTATTTTATACTAAAGATCGGTTCGGTGGTTTTCAGTCAAATATTTTAGAAGGTATACAGCGTGAGAAAACCGAGGAGTTTAACGTCCATTGCACAGTTAAACCAATCGCTCTCATGAGAAAGCTGGTCGAAATATTTGTACCGCGTTTGGAAAATTCTATTCTAATCGATCCTTTCGCAGGATCTGGAACTACATTGCTGGCGGCGCAAGAATTTGGCATTAGGTATGTTGGCATTGAAATAGTACCTGACTACATAGAGATTATCAACAAGCGCCTTGATAGTTTCAGCGGTATACAGGGAATTCTCCCACTTTTTCAATAAGAAATGACTTTAAATCAAACCCGCTTATTGTTTGTATAAACTCAAACGAATCGTCCCCTGTGTAAACTTTCCAAGTCCCTTTTTGGCACGCTGTAATAGCTGCGGGCAAATTATCTTGTCTAAGTATTAAAAAGACGGGCTCGTAATTAAGATTACGAAGTAGTTCGCCATAAGATTTGAACTTTTTCAGTGTTCCAGAATCTCCTGAGCCAATACGATATTTTGTATCTATTGCGTACCCATCAACAATCAGATCGCACGGCTCATCGCTTTCAACTTTCAATGCTGGCTTAAAGCTACTGCAATATGTTTTACACGTTTCAGTAACTAACGATTGCCAACACATACCTAACTCACGCCCCCAATATTGCCTATTTTCTTTTTTTATTATTGGAGAAATACCAAACACATCCATTAAAATATCGTGTTCTTCATTCTCTTCTGCATAAATTTTTTCGGTAAATGATTTTTGGTATCTTGCTAAAATTTGCTCTAGTCTTCTTTCAGTCATCAGCAGTTACCAGTTCAGCTAGACTAACGGATAATGCCTTGGCTATTTTGCTGGCATTAAGCAGCGTTATATTCCGTTCCCCTCGTTCAACTGAACCAATATAGGTGCGATGTAATTCAGATAGTTCTGCAAGCTGATCTTGGGAAAGATTTCTGAGCTTTCGGAAATGTCTAACTTTTTTACCAAATTGCTCCGTAATATCCATAGATGGCGCCAGATGAAGCCATGACAACTATAATCTGACAGACTATGAGTAGCGACAGACTATAAGTAGCATTCGAGAGCGCTAGGATGTTTGCATTGATATAAGTCCCGATAGTTTCAAGGCACTGATTTGATTTCGGTCACTCTGCGGCGTAGCATGGTTAGGGGTAAAAATCTATGGGTTTTGCCGATCGCGATCGATCTTCCTTGAAACCGCAACTTTTCACCCGCAACTCCGTCCTGCAGTTAGGATTGCCGGAATCAAAGCAACGAGCTATGGAGACAACTTAACAGATGTGCTGTTGCCCACAGGCTGCAAAGCTTTTATCACTGCATACTGTTTGATATCCTGCCTCAACCTGTCTTAATTTCCCGTGCTGAAGCCATGCGCTCGACCCTAAAGTCCTCCGCTCCCACAAACGAAACCGGTCCATCTCCCAACTGGGAAGAATTGACCCGAAAAGCACCAGAACCTACCCAGTTGGACAACATTAAAGCCCAACTGGATTTAGTGCTGTTAGCCCTAGAAGCACTGGCAGAAATTGGCTCAGAGGCGATGCTCAAGGTAGCAGCCGAACTGAATTTAGAGCCAATGGTAGCCGATCGGGTAGCTTTGTGGCGGCTGCGCCAATCTAACCCGCTGCGGAAAGGCCAGGGAGGGCGCAAAAAACTCGATGTGGAGGAAGCTCGATCGCTCGTTTTGATAAGCTGTCATTTGGCCTGTCAGCACCAAGCTTTAATCCGCCGCGCTGTTGCTTTGCTCGAACAAATGGCAGAGCAAAACCGCGAACCTCACACAATCGCTTTGTTGGGAGATTATATTGACAGGTTCAGCAACACTTATAGCTCGCGCATGGAAGATGCAGAAAATTTATCGGCCCGAGAACTGACTAATTTGGCCCTCAAACTCCTGATCGATTTGCTATTTTACAGCAGTCCCGGCGGCCACCGCCGCCTCTGGCTGGCACTTCTAGACCGCGCTAAAAATTAAGCTAAGCATAATGGGAACGAGAATGACAAAGCTCCGCAACAGGCAAGATGCCTGTTCCACCAAAAAATTTATTTGTTGTGGAACAGGCATCTTGCCTGTTGCTAAAAAAGCTTGTTAAGAATGCTGCAAAATATCAGATAAAACATAGTTATTCCCTCTTCCTTCTTCCTTCTTCCCTCTTCCTTCTTCCTTCTTCGCTATGGTTCTCAAACGGTACACGCCCCCCACTTGCACGCTGGAAATTACAGCCAAAAGTTCGCCTCTATCTCGCTGGGCGGGCCAACCGGTGTTTAAATCTTTAAGTTTTGAGCTGCGACTCGACGACCCCAGGCTGCCAGATACCCAACACGTTACTATCAGGGGCGATCGCATTCAACTCGAAACCCTCCACGAAGCTGTTAGCACCTACGTCCAAAACTTGCTCGGCGAATCCCGCGATTGGGAAAACAACCTCAACTCTCAAATCGATCGTACCGCAGCAGGTCCAGACTCGCCAGAAGCATCGGATAACGCAGTTATATTCGATCGAGCCGTCAACACTGCCGAACTAGCAACCTGGGCCCCCAACACAGCCTACCTTCCGGTTCCCCCCCGCTTAGAACCCCGCGGCTTGCTCGCCCACAACTTATTTTTAGGCTCTTTGAGCGCCGCAGAATCCGGGCCAGTAGTTCCCTTGAGCACCCTGCAACTGTTTGACTTAGCCACAGCACTAGATAACTGCGCCGCCGAAGTGATGGCGCTTCCCAACCTCAACCGCGAACCCCGACAACCGCTGTCCTCACCCTGGCTCAAGGTGGCAGCATTGCTGGTAGCCAGCGCCGGCCTGACGACAGGAACTATCAAAATGCTCGATCGAACCGCCACCTCCCCGCAAACCGCCTCAGCCCCCGCCACAGCCCCCGCCAATCCACAATTGAGCACCGTTCCTGGAAACCCCCAGTTAGCTGCCGGCGTTTCCCCCAGTCCAGTTCCCGCCCTACCGACACCCCCAGCACCAACACCCGCAGCCACACCCGCTTTACCGCCCCTGCCGCCCCCGCCCATCAACACTGCGGCCTCCCCCAGCCCCAGCTTGCCCCCAATCGCCCTCGCTCCAACTCCAGCCACCAACAGACCCAGCCCCATCCAGCAGCCACCCCTGCTATTTCCAGCCAACGGCAGCGCAGCCAGCGCCCCACAGAGCGCTCCAGCTTTCCCTCAAGGGTCAACAATCACTATTCCCGCCCCCGAAGAACCGCCGATTTCCGCCCCCCAAGCACCCGCACCAGTACCCTACGTGCTGCCCCCTCTACCGCCGAGACTGGCTCCCGCCGTACCGCCCCCCCTGCCGCCATCCCTGTCGGCTTCCCGATTTCCTGTTCCCCCGCCCCAAACCTTCCCCAGCCCCATCGAGCCGATTGTCCCCCCAGCCAGTACCGAACTCCCAGCCCTTGAGGACGCTCAACCGCCTGCGGAGTCTGAGGATAACAATCAGGTGGCGGCGAGCAAAAAAAACCGCACTTTATTTGATACTATTCCTCAAGTTTCAGAAGCTAGAACTTACTTTGAGGAACGCTGGAAGCCTCCTGAAGGAATGGAACAAACTTTGGAATACAGCGTGCTGATCGATGAAAATGGGTCAGTTGAAAGTATTATGCCGATGGGAAAAGCAGCAGCCGATTATATCGAGCAAGTTAATATGCCATTAGCCGGCGAGCCGTTTGTTTCTGCCGTTTCTAATGGAAAAAACCCAAAAATTAGAGTGGTTTTGCGACCGAACGGTAGAGTACAAACCTTTTTGGAAGAGAGTGATTAGGAATGAGAATTAAATAACTTCCACTCTTAAAAGTGGGATGGGCGGGACGCCCGTCCAAAAAAGACGGGCGGGACGCCCATCCAAAAAAGACGGGCGGGACGCCCATCCCACAATAACTATTAAAATTGTAAGTTATTTAATTCGCGATCCTTAAACGCTCTCAAACACATTGTCGAGATGGGAAATCCCGGTTAATATCATGTCCGCTCGATTGACCCTAATATCCCGGTCGGGCGGGTTTTTGAGATTGTTAATTATTGGCAGATATTGTTTGTGAACCCGCCCCTACCTGATTTATGGTAATCGACCGGACATAATATAATTGCTAATCTTAAACAAGTTCAAATCAAATCAAATTTAATTTGTTTTCACTGTCAAAACTTGCGGCGGCGACGCATCGGGCGGATAAATAAAATCCACTTCTACAAGCCGCTTTTCTCCCGATTTCATCTCTAGTTTTACCAAAGGTTCCCCCTGCTGTCCCCGCCGCTGCACTAAATGCACGTACCGAGTTTGAGGCACTTTATTGTCATCATTATAGCGCACTCTGACAGTTCCCCTAAAAAAAGTTTGAGGTGCCGGAGGTTCTAAAAAACTAAGTCCTCCTGAAGTTAATTTGTCTGTCTTAATTGGAGTTTGAATCGCGACAGTTACAGTTTGATTTTTGCTGGTAGAATTGTATAGCGGCAAGCTGAGACTGTATTGAATTCCGTAATTGCCGTGGGCGCGGTATGCTGTATCTGGGTAGCGGACTAGCATTCTCGCACTTTGCACTTGATTTGTTCCCAGCATTCCGCGCGGGAGGCTGCTTAATGGGTAGGAAAATGCTGTTCCGGGTTGGGGAATTGCTAGGTTTGAGGTGGCGGGGTTGTCTGAGAGAAGTGCTCGCCATTGTGAACCTAATGCTACACCGGCAACTCGGCCGTAAATTATTTGACCTTCGGTGATTTCGGGCGGTGTGGGAGTTCGATCGCGCGGCCCGGCTATATTACCATTGTCTAATAAGTTTTGCCATTCTGTTAAATTGGGCGATCGCTCGTTTCCCTGTGCGTCAACTCGGGCAAACATCGCCAGACTGGCAACATAGACTATACCATTGCTGCGTAACCGCATCAAGGTCGATCGACCGTTTAGCGGCGGTACTAATTCCCGCACCGGTATCGGATGATTCATCAACAGTTGGCTTTTTCCCGGTGGAATAATTAACTGCGGATCAAAGTCAGACTGTCTCCTTCCTCTGAGAATATCATTCACAGCGCGACTTCCCGGCCCGGCGTAAATATTACTGTTTGAATTATCGACTTGCGGCGGCAATTCAATAAAAGGTGCATCGGGTTGACTGAGATAACTCGCAGCTTGCAATATATCTAATTTTACAGGTTTATTGCCCGGATTATAAACAATTACTCCTTGATACAATGTTCGCAAATCTTCCGGGGAAGGTGCGCGGGCTATGTGGTGGGCAAATATGTCGAAACGTCCTTGAAAGGGAAAGTTTAAATGTGCCGCCGGAAATCTTTTACTATCTGGGGGAAATGTCGAAAGCAAAATTCCTTCTTGCAGCACTAATTCTGGGCTGTTGCTGTTAAATACTGGTATGTTGTCTAACTCTCCGGGGAGTGGTCGCACTTCTTGGATTTGGAGGATTTCTTGAGGTGCGGGAGGGGTTTGGGCTAAGGGGATGATTGATAGAATTGGCAGCATTTTTTGAGATGAGTTTTTTTTACCGCAGAGGGCGCAGAGGGCGCAGAGGAAGAGAGGGAGGAGAAGAGGATGTGAATATTTGTGTCTGGGGGGGTTTGTACGGAGATTTTGCTCGCTTCTAGCAGAGATTGGGATTTTTACCGCGCCCACTGTTGTAATATGTATTTGTAAAATTTGGCTGTGTCTACTTTATCCATTGCTTGAATTTTTCGTCCTCCTTTTTTAACTTGTGTGCGTCCTTGGCTGATGCCTTCGGTCACAATTTCTGTTTCCCATTCTCGCAGTTGGTAAAATTCGGGATGCGCTAAATAAGCGGTTGCCAAAATGTCCCAAAAATAGTAATCTTGAGATATTGCTAGGGCATAACACTGTCCTGCTAAGTCGGAAATTGGATATTTGCGCTGTTTTGCTAAGAGATTGGAAAATTCTACAGTTAGCGGTACATTATTGGTGATATCTAAAGGACACATGACAACGGGAATTTGGGTTTGCCAAATTCTCTCGATTGCTATCGGGTCCCAGTAAGCATTCCATTCCGCCGACATATCTTGTCCGGGTTCCATATCTTTGCTAACATTGCCGATAACATTGAGGGCGCCTCCCATCCAGACAATTTCTTGAATTTTGCTTTCAATTTCTGGCGCGATATCTAAAGCTTGCGCTACTGTTGTTAACGGCCCCGTTACCATTAATGTGACTGGTACGGCTGCATCTTGCAAAACTCGCACCATAAAGTTTTGTCCGGGTTCTGATATTAACGGCGTGTCAATGGTTCCTTTTTCATTTAGAATGGGAAGTCGATCGACTGCAAAGGAATCTCGCCGAAATAACGCCGGAAATGGGTTGAGTCCCCGCACCGTACTCGCCGCCACCGGAACTTCTGAACGCCCCATCAAATCAAGGATTTTGCGCGTTGCACTCACCGCCGGTTGAATGTAGCAGTCCGCAGGAGTTACAATTACTCCCAGAGTTTCGACTTCCTCCATTGTCATCAGCAACACGACTGAGAGATAGTCGTCAACTGCACCGTCGTGATCCATTAGTACGAGTTTTTTAGACATTTTGCTTCCCCGGTCACTGAATTACTGTAAACTACAAATATTATTTTTTTTGTGCGAGAAACACAACGGCCTTAACTATATGACCACAGTATCACCTTACGGCTCTTGGAAATCACCTATTTCTTCGGATTTAATTGTTTCTGGAACTGTCGGACTCGGACAAATTGCTATTGACGGCGATGATATTTACTGGGTTGAGGGAAGACCTTCGGAAGCGGGGCGAAGCGTCCTCGTGCGGCGCACTCCTGATGGTACAATTAGCGACGTGACACCGCATCCTTTTAATGTTCGCACTCGGGTTCACGAATACGGCGGCGCTGCTTTTGCCGTTGCTGGCGGTGTTGTCTATTTTTCTCATTTTGCTGACCAACGTATTTATGTTCAAACATTAAATTCTCAACCCGAACCTCTGACTCCTGCTGCTAATTGTCGCTATGCAGATGCGATAGTTGACAAGCAACGAAATCGCCTGATTTGCGTGCGCGAAGACCATGCGGGTGAGGGGGAACCTGTCAATACTATTGTTAGCATTAATTTAGATAACGGCGAAGATATTCAAATCTTAACTCAGGGCAAGGATTTTTATGCTTCCCCTCGTTTAAGTCCAGACGGTTCTCAACTTTCCTGGATTTGTTGGAACCACCCAAATATGCCGTGGGATGGCACAGAATTGTGGGTGGCAGAAATTAAGGCTGACGGTTCTTTAGGTGAAAAATACTTGGTTGCTGGCGGGGTTGAGGAGTCGATTTTTCAACCGGAATGGTCGCCCGATGGAGTTTTGTATTTTGTTTCTGACAAGTCTAACTGGTGGAATTTCTACCGCTGGCAATCTAGAACCCCCCTCAATCCCCCCTTGGTAAGGGGGGAAGCAGAGATAGAAACCAGCTTGTGCGAAATGGCGGCTGAATTCGGACTTCCTCAGTGGGTTTTTGGAATGTCTACTTATGCCGTTGTCTCGGAAAGCAAAATTATTTGCACCTACACTCAGCAAGGCCTGTGGTATTTAGCGAGTCTTGATTTAACGACAAAGCATTTGACAACAATTGACACGCCTTACACTGATATTTCCTCCGTCAAAGCGCGGGAAGAAAATGTGGTTTTTCTGGCAGCTTCGCCGACAGAATCTAGTGCTATTGTACAATTAAATTTAGCAACAAGTCAACTAGAAGTTCTGCGAAAATCGAGCGATTTAAGCATCAACTCTGGTTATCTTTCTGTACCGGAACCTATCGAATTTCCCACGGAAAACAATTTGACTGCTTTCGGTTTCTTCTATCCCCCGAAAAATCAAGATTTTGCAGCACCTGCGGGTGAAAAACCGCCGCTTGTTGTGAAAAGTCACGGGGGCCCAACTGCTGCTACTTCTAGTAGCATGAATTTGAAAATTCAATATTGGACGAGTCGCGGTTTTGCCGTGCTCGATGTTAATTACGGCGGCAGCACTGGTTACGGCCGAGAATACAGAAAAAGACTGCAAGATAGTTGGGGAATTGTCGATGTTGATGACTGCGCTAACGGTGCTAAATATTTAGCTCAAAAAGGTTTAGTTGATGGCGAAAGAATGGCGATCGCCGGAGGCAGTGCAGGGGGGTACACCACTCTGTGCGCTCTTACTTTCCGCGATGTGTTTAAGGCCGGTGCGAGCTATTATGGAGTTAGCGATGTGGAAGCTTTGGCAACGGATACTCACAAGTTTGAAGCGCGCTATCTGGATGGATTAATCGGGCCTTATCCTGAAAGAAAAGATTTGTATGTAGCTCGTTCGCCGATTCATTCCGCCGAACGTTTATCTTGTCCCGTTATCTTTTTTCAAGGATTAGAAGATAAAGTGGTTCCGCCCAATCAAGCGGAAATGATGGTAGACATATTGAAAGCTAAAGGTTTGCCGGTTGCTTATGTTGCTTATGAAGGGGAACAGCACGGTTTTCGCCGCGCTGAAAATATCAAAAGAACTCTTGACGGCGAATTCTATTTCTATTCGCGGGTGTTTAAGTTTGAGTTAGCTGAACCTGTGGAGGAAGTGGTGATTTTCAATCTTTAGAAAAAATTAAGTTTGCAGTTGCTATGTCTTCGCTCAACGGCAACTGCAATCTTAGCATAATCCGCCAATTTTTAATGTGATTTACTTCACAAATTTTGCTGTTTACTATCACAAATTTTGCTGTTTATTGTCACACATTTAAAGGCAATACAGCTATAAATTTTTATAGTGCGATCGCCTTTGGTTGCCGCAGAAACGCCCGATCGCGCGATCGTCGAGTGAGAGAGTCAATTACTATGCAAACTCCTGTCCACCTGATTCCATCTGCTTTGGGCGAGCTGTTTGCCGAAGTGAATCAAAATGGCTACATTACTCTAGCCGATAGGTACGGTTTGATGGCTGCTATTTTTGACGAAAATTTGACTGAGGAAGACAAACGCTCGATCGATCGGCTGCTGCGCTCTGTGTGCCGGGGAAGGATAAAATTAGTTAACGAACTGTCTATGATCAGATAAGTGCCGATAATTTTCCTTGACGATAACTTTAAAATTCTCCACCATCAAAAAAAGTCCTAATTGTGTCATAATTAGGACTTCGAGGGAGGAAACCATTTTTAATTTTTGAACGATACAGAATTTACGCAAAAAAAGGGTGCGCTGCACCTTACATATTTAGATTCTGGCCCAACGAGTGAACAAGTTTAACGTGCAGGTATAGTTGTCGCCAACTGTAACTTGCTCAAACTTTCTTCAGGCTGAACATCCATCTGATAGCTGAGTGCCGAAGGAATACCGAGCACGCAGCACGGAAAATTATTGCCTAGTTCCTTAACCAGCGGGTGGTTGCCAGAATCGCAGCCCAAGAAGAGTAAATTTGCTGCTTCTAATTCCACCACATTTCTCAGTTCTGTAGCAACCCGCCCGATGCGTAAATGAGCTTTGAATAAACCGCGCCATTCCTCAGCCAAACAGCGCGCTTGCCACAGCAACTTATCTGCTACCTCGTACTCATTATTTTGACCATAAATTGCTTGGAAATAATGCGGATCGAGCCAGGTTTTTGGCTGGGATACCGATTGAATTTTGGTTGGTAAAGCGATCGCAGGGGCTGCACAATTAAGGGCGAATGTTTCCTCTAAATTAGACACTTTCTGCTGTGCAGCCAAGGCATTTGCCACAGCAAATTTGCAACTATTTTCGCCGTAACCTTTTGGCGCTTCGTCGATCACGTAGACTACTTGAACCGTGACTTCTTTAGTTGTTACTAAACGAGTTTGATGCGCCATCCAAAGGGTAATATCCAGAGCTATTTGACTTTGAGCAGAACTGTTGTAACCGACAATGAAATTGATACTTTTTGCCTGTTTTGTAACTTTTGATTTCTTAGAACCTTGCACTTTTGGCTCCGGCAGCAATACCATTTCTTCTGCTAAATTTTGGTATCCCAATGCACTTTCAAAACGCGCTAACATTGTTTTGAGATTCACAGGCTTGACCTCTATTAAGTGAATTGTTTTCTCTGTTCGTCGGGCGTTATTCGTCTTGGGTAAAGTAGCGATCGAGAAAATTCAAAGCATAGTTGCGGAGTTCGTAATACTCCTGGGATTCCCGCAACTCTTGGCGATCGCGCGGGCGCGCAAACGGCACTGACAAAATTTCACCTATCGTCGCAGCCGGGCCGTTTGTCATCAGCACAATGCGATCGGACATATAGATAGCTTCATCCACATCGTGAGTAATCATCATTGCAGCTTGTCTGTGATTTTCCCAGATATCCAGCACCTGTTTCTGCAACTTGCCACGAGTCAGAGCATCCAGCGCTCCAAAGGGTTCGTCCATTAATAACATTTTGGGTCGAATCGCCAAAGCTCGCGCAATCCCAACCCGCTGTTTCATGCCCCCTGAAATTTCGTCTGGATATTTATCGGCTGCCGATGTTAAGTTTACCATTGCTAGGTGTTCGTTGACAAGACTAATCTTCTGGGGGCGGCTAAGACTTTGCAAAACTTCATCAACTGCCAGCCGAATATTTTCCCGCACCGTCAGCCAAGGCAGCAATCCGTAGTGCTGAAATACCATCATGCGATCGGCTCCAGGTTTGCGAATTTCTTTTCCTTCCAGAGTCACCATTCCCCCGCTCTGTTTTTCCAAACCAGCCACTATTTTTAGCAGCGTTGATTTGCCACACCCAGAGTGACCGATTACCGAAATAAATTCGTTTTCTCCAATACTTAAATTGATATTTTCGAGAACGCTAAATTCTGTACCGTCACCATTTTTGTAAGACTTGAACAAATTCTCTATTTCCAGAAATAGACGATCGCTTTTGACGGAATTTTTGGTACTGGTAGAAGTAGATGTGTATTGACTCACGGTATTCTCCTCAAAAATAGTAAAGTGTTAATTGACTTTTCTGGCTATTGCCTAAATCCTCAAATTGGGCAGTCGGTTTCAACCGACTGTCTTCTATTAGCCAGGGAATTTATTCCCTGGCGGGACATGAGGGAAAAGGCAACATCTCAAACATTAAGACTGAAAAAAAGACTGAGGGCGGTTGGCTCGAATTTCAAAACTATTCAAATAACCCACCGGATCGCTTGGATCGAATGCCTGTTTATCAATAAAAAGTTCTGCAGGTTCCACTTGGTAATCCTCCTTCGGACAATCGATCCCCATTTCCGCAACAATCTGGCGGTAAAGGTCGGTTCTCCAAGCTTTTTTAGCTAATTCCTCAGCATTTTTCGGCACTTCTTTAATCTGTCCCCAGCGAGCGGCTTGAGTCATCAACCAAATACTTTGAGACTGCCACATAAATGTTGAATGATTTCCCGGTATTTGAGGCAAATTCTTAGGAATGTCATAGAAAATAGTTGCATCGGACGATTGTATGGTGCGGTCTTTTTCGTCAAACCCTCCATAGTTGTAGTCGCCAACTATTGCCGGTCGCGTAAATTTGTCGATCGCCCCTTGTTTCGGTTTCGCCCCCGTAAACGATCGCTCAGTCAGCAGCGCCGCTATTTCACTGCGATTTTCCGGCTTGCTGCAATACTGACAAGCTTCCACCATTGCCTTAACCAGCGAGTAATAAGTCTTCGGATTTTCCTCAATGAATGATTCCATTACTCCCAAAAGGCGATCGGGATGCCCCAGCCAAACTTCCTTGCCTTGCACGAAGGTAAAACCCACTCCCAAATTGCCTTGAATTGCCCGCGTGTTCCAAGGTTCGGCCACCATGTAAGCCTGCATGGCGCCAATCCTGATATTAGTTACCATCTGCGGTGGCGGCACAATAATTACCCGAAATTCTTTCAACGGATTCACACCCGCAGCCGCCGATATGTAGCGGACAAAGTATTCGTAAATCGAAGAACTCAGAACAACTGCCCAAACCCTGTTTTCTGGTGGCTGACTGTCAAAAAAGGCTCGAAATTGTTTGCCAAATTCTTCCAAATTGCCGTTGTATTCGTGCCACGGGCGCAAACCGAAATCCCACATAGCTTTGTTCATCGTCATGGCGTTGCCGTGGCGGTGAATTGTCATTGCCGCGCACAGGGGTGCGTGCCGCGCTCCTTCTGCGCCAATTCGGGCGTTTGTGACCGCGCCGGATACGACTGGGGAGGCGTCGAGGCGGCCGAAGATTAGGCCATCGCGGGAGGTTGCCCAGCTTGCTTCGCGGTTGAGTTGGACGTTTAAACCGTATTTGCGGAAAAAACCTTTTTTCCAGGCGATCGCAAATGGTGCACAATCGTTAACCGGCACGTATCCTACGGTTAAATTTGGTTTTTCTAAGGTTCGGGAATCGACAACCTGCTTTACGGCTGAGGCTTCTTCTGTGAGTCCTTTTGCCGATCGATCCGCGCTAATTCCACAACCAGATAAAGCCACTCCCGCCACCGCCGAGCCCATTCCTTGCAAAAACTCGCGGCGCTTCCATTCATTGGAAAACTTGTCACTCATACAATTTTAGATTTTAGATTTTAGATTTTAGATTTGAAGTTGTAGTTGTAGGGTGCGTCGCCACCAACCATCACAAACAAAAATCGACCATCGATGAGCGACGCACCTTACAGTTGACAGTTGATAGTTAACTGTTCGCTGCTGACTAATGACTGATGACTACTGACTAATCGCTAATGATTAATGACCGATCGATGCGTTACTAATTCCTGAACTTTGTCAACAGCAGCGTCGAGCCAAAGTCCAGTTAAGCCAATTACAAACACCGCTAAAAATACCGAACTCAGGTTCAAACGGCTCCACTCATCCCAGACAAAAAAGCCAATTCCCACGCCGCCTGTCAGCATTTCCACCGCTACAATTACCAGCCAAGCAATCCCCAAACTAATCCGCAAACCTGTAAAAATGTATGGCAAACTCGCCGGCCAAATTATCTTGGTAATTCGCCTCCAGCGTGGCATTTCCAAAACTTGCGCCACATCCAGATAATCCTTGGAAACGTTAGAAACTCCCAAAGCTGTGTTGATAATTGTCGGCCACAAAGACGTGATGAATATGACAAAAATGGCCGACGGCTCTGCTAAATTAAAAATCGATAAAGCTATGGGCAGCCAAGCTAGCGGCGACACCGGTTTGAAGATTTGAATCAGCGGATTGAGCGCCATCATTGCTGGTTTAGACATCCCGATGAGAAATCCCACGGGAATCGCAACTGCTGCACCCAGCAAAAATCCCACCAACACCCGCCGCAAACTCGCTAGCAGCAGCCAGCCAATGCCTATATCTCCAGGCCCGCGCTGGTAAAATGGATGCAATATGTAATCTAAATTAGCGATTAACGCCTGATAGGGAGTGGGAATCAAATCGCTGTTGAAGCTGGCAACAATCCACCACAAGCAAAGAATTCCCAAAAAACCCGCAGCAGGTAACAAAACTGCATCTCGGATGACAACGGGTTTTACACGCTTCCACGTTGCAACTCCTGCAACTACGATCGCAGATAAATTAAGCTGTATGAACATTTCAAACTCCTTCAGAGTCAGGGCAGGTACAAGAATCTTGAACAATACCAACCTGAGACACTGACGAAGCCAAACAATCTTTTTCAGAACATTTGGCTTTTCAGTCTCTTCTCAATGCCTGCGAAGTTAGCTGACGGGCTAGGACTGAGAGATGTCCTTCTCCTTAGTTTTCAAAATCAAAAATTACACTCAAATTTGGCAATTTTTAACTTTGCTTTTTAATTCTGTAGAGATTCGCCCCGAAAATTGGTTCCTCCGCTCCAGCCACACGCTTGGTTCGATCGCGCACTGCTGGATTAGGCTTGACTTTTTAAGCCAATTTCAATAAAATTAGCACTAGCATTTCATTTTGTCAATATGTCTTGAGGAGTAGCTATTGGCGATTTTAGATACTTTGGTATTACCAATCAATTTTTCTTCCTTCTTCCTTCTTCCCTCTTCCTTCTTCCTTCAAATCAGAAACCGAATAGTTACATAAACAGCCGCAGCCACCAATTGCAACGCCATCACAGGAAATCCGTAACGCAGAAAAGTTTGAAAAGAAATCCGGCGCCCGTGCTGCTCGGAAATTCCCGCCGCCACTATATTAGAAGAAGCTCCTATCAAACTGCCATTTCCCCCTAAATTTGCCCCGTACATCATCGCATAAAATAGCGGCAGCACTTCGATTGGAAACTGCCCTGCAAAATCTGGAGCCAGGATTTCTGCCGGTGCGAACCCGACATTGACAACGTATTGTTTTAGCAGTGGCACCATCGCCACCACCAGCGGAATGTTGGGTACCACGCTCGACATCAAACCCACAACAAATAACAAACCTAAAGAACCCAAAAAAATATTTTTTCCTAAAATAACTGCTAAAAAACCTGACAGATGACCGATAATCCCGGTTTTTTCCAAACCGCCAATTAGCACAAAAAATGACATAAAAAATAGCAGCGTGCTCCAATCTAAATCCCGCAAAATATTATTAACAGAATCAATTTGGGAATGGTGAGCTAAGAGCATTGCCAATGCAGCCCCCAACAAAGCAACCGCCGCCGGTGAAATAGGCACGGGCAGAGACTCTCCTATTACAAAAAATGTCAGCACGAAAGCTATAATTACACCGCCCACTGCTAAGACTCGCTGGTGATTAATTTTTGGGTGCGGCAAGTTATCCAAATCTTCTAATTTTTTGTTCCAGATTTCGGGAAACAGCCAAGGTAGGATCGCCACTAAGACTGCTACTGAGATCGCCCCGCCCAAACTTAATTGAGCTAGGTAATCTGCAAAGCTCATGTTAATAGCATCGCCAACAATAAATGTCGCCGGATCGCCCACGATTGTCAGCAGTCCCGAACTGTTAGCCACAAATACCATTAAAATCAGTAAGGGTACAAAATCTACCCCGACTTCTTCGGCTATTGGCGGAATTAATGGTGCTAGCAGCATGACTGTCGTAGCATTGGGCAAAACTGCACAAATTGGCGTAGTAATTGCGACAATGCCCAGCAATAAATTTTTGCCTTTGCCTTTAGCCAAAATAACTATTTGAGTTGCCAAATATTCAAATACTTTGGTAGGCTCAAAGGCTCTCACCATTACCATGACTCCGAAAAATAAGCCCAGTGTTGCGTGACTCCGACTGATATATTCGATCGCGTTGTTTAACGTCATCACGTGGGTAAAAACCAGAATTACCGCTCCCAGAAATGCCGCAACTGTTAGGTGTATCCATTCTGTAATTATTAAGAAAACTACACATATAAATGTTGTTGCAGCAATCACAGCTTGTACGTTTTCCATTTATTCCCCTGAAAAATTTAAAACTTAAAATTAAAAACTATTAGTGTGAGGCAATCTACTACTTTATGGCTCTTCTGTCAATAGGTTGAAGGGCTGATTATTGTAGTAACAAGCTGGGATCGACCCCTAGAGAGAGTTCCGGCACTGGGAAAAAATCACATCTAAACTACTTCTTTTGGCAGGGTCGCGATCGCCCGAAGTTTGATATGGCGATCTGGCGATCGCTCCACTACAATGAAGCATGGGCAATCTCTGCCAAACTCAACCCCCACGCAGACATCATGGACTACAGCCAAGTGCTCGCCGACAAAACCGATACTATCGTCAAGAAGTGGATTGAAGCAGTTCGTCAGGATCGGAAAATTGAAAGCGCTGAGGCATTACCGCACTCAGCAATCGAAAATCACATACCTCACCTGCTGGCGGCGATGGCCACAGTGCTTTCCCAATATCAAAACAGCGAAATAAAACTAATAATTGAAGCCAGTTTAGATCACGGATTTCTCAGAGCAGAACAAGGCTACGACGCAGCAGAAGTAGCCAGGGAATACCACTTATTGCGTCAAGTAATATTCTCGCAGTTAGAATCAGAATTGCTAGCAGGAACCACCGCCGACGTATTCAGAGCTTTTAGGCTGATAGATGCCGTAGTAGACGAAGCAATTGCCCAGTGTTTCAATAGCTACGTCGCTCAGAGGCTCCAGGAACTTCAACAAATTCAAACTCAGTTAAAACTCACCAATCAAGAACTCGCTCGCCTCGTCAGCGTTAATAAAGAAAACGTTTACCATTTAGCTCACGAACTCAAGACTCCTCTCAACTCCATTATTGGTTATTCCGAACTGTTCTTGCGCCAAGAAAAATGGCAATCTGAAATTAAAGATACCCTCCCAGGTATCGAACACATCGAGCGAGTATTGCGTAATGGCAGACAGTTGCTTCGCCTGATTAATGACACACTAGAACTTTCTCGCGCCGAGGCAGGAAAAATTAAACTTAACTTGCGGCCAACTAATGTACGATCGGTAATTAACACCGTAGTAGAAATGATGCAGCCAATTGCTGATGCTAAAGGACTAAAGCTCGCCGTTACCAGCGACGGCGGCCCAACACAAGTAATCTCCGACTATGGGCGGCTGCAACAAATTCTGATCAACCTGCTGAGCAATGCCATTCGCTATACAGAATCTGGTAGCATCGAATTAAGTTGCCGCCATGCTGGAGAAGGAAATTGGGCGATCGCAATTACAGATACCGGCATTGGCATCGCCCCCGAAGATACAAACCGCATCTTTGACCCCTTCTTTCAAGCAGGAGAAGCAGGCAAACAGCTCTTTCCTACCGACAGCACCGGTCTGGGATTAGCGATAGTATCGCGGCTCGTCACGCTGCTGCAAGGCAAAATCGAGTTAGTATCAGAAATAGGAGTCGGCTCAACTTTTACCGTGATTCTGCCGCAAGAAGTTAAAATACTCCAAGAAGTAAGCTAAACATTAAGTTCAAATTTTTACATCCGAAAATCCTATGCCCGCAGCCAACCTTAGCCCTTCCACCACCGCCTTTCCCCTCACCGCCGTAGTCGGGCAAGAAGCAATCAAATTAGCCCTGCTGTTAGCAGCAGTCGATCCCGGATTGGGAGGAGTTGCGATCGCAGGCCGCCGCGGTACAGCAAAATCAGTAATGGCCCGCGCCTTGCACTCCTTACTGCCACCCATTGAAATTGTTAAAGATTCTTTTTGCAACGCCGAACCTAATGAAATTGTTGCAGAACAGGCATCAGGCTTGTTACCAGAAAATGGCGGGCAAGATGCCCACACCACCGATAGTAATTCCCCAAATACAGAAATAATTCCCACACCCTTCATTCAAATTCCTTTGGGTGTCACCGAAGACAGACTCTTAGGTTCAGTCGATGTCGAACAATCAGTGAAATTCGGCCAAACCGTATTTCAACCCGGACTCTTAGCCCAAGCAAATCGAGGCGTACTTTATGTTGACGAAATCAACCTCCTCGATGACAACATTTCCAACCAATTGCTAACAGTATTAACCGAAGGGCGCAACCAAATAGAGCGCGAAGGCATTAGCTTTCAACACCCATGCAAACCTCTATTTATCGCCACCTACAACCCCGAAGAAGGGCCACTGAGAGAACATTTGCTCGATCGAATCGCGATCGTACTTTCAGCCGACGCAGCACTCGAACTACAAGAAAGAGTCTATGCAGTAGAACAAGCTTTATCCTACTCCAGCTCCCCCCAAGACTTTCTCAATCAATACAGCGAAGACACCGACAACCTCAAAACCCAAATCATCCTAGCCAGAGAATGGCTCAAAGATGTCAGCATTAAACGCGAACAAATTGCCTACCTAGTAGAAGAAGCCATCCGGGGTGGCGTTCAAGGACACCGCGCCGAAATATTCGCAGTCCGCGTCGCCAAAGCCGCCGCCGCCATCGAAGGACGCACAGAAGTTAACGCCGAAGACCTGCGCCGCGCCGTAGAATTAGTCATCGTACCCCGCGCCACCATCATCCAAACTCCCCCAGACGAAAACTCTCCTCCTCCTCCCCCCCCACCGCCTCCCCAAAAGCAGTCAGAACAAGAACAAGACGAACCAGAAAACGAGCAAGAAGACGAAGAAGACCAAGAGGATGAAGACAACCCGGAACCTGAAGAAGAACCAGAAAAAGATACCATTCCCGAAGAATTTCTCTTCGACCCCGAAGGCGTAATTCTCGACCCCAGCGTGCTTTTATTCGCCCAACAATCCGCCAACAAACAAGGCAAATCCGGCAGCCGCAGCACCATTTTCTCGGAAGATAGAGGCCGTTACGTCAAGCCAGTATTACCCAAAGGCCCCGTTCGCCGCATCGCCGTTGACGCCACCCTCAGAGCCGCCGCACCCTACCAAAAAGCCCGCCGCGACAGGAATTCTCACCCCCCCCAACCCCCCCTTAGTAAGGGGGGGCAAGAGGCGAGTCAACCCCCCCGAAGCTTGGGGGGGCAACAGACGAGTCAACCCCCCGGTCAAGGGGGGGTTCAGCGCAGTGTATTTGTGGAACAGGGAGACATTCGGGCGAAGCGCTTGGCCAGAAAAGCTGGAGCTTTAGTCGTCTTTGTCGTCGATGCTTCCGGTTCGATGGCCCTCAACCGAATGCAGTCGGCCAAAGGTGCAGTCATGCAGCTACTGACAGAAGCTTATCAAAGCCGCGACCAAGTTGCTCTCATTCCCTTTCGCGGAGAACAAGCAGAAGTGCTGCTACCGCCGACTCGCTCCATAGCCTTGGCCCGCAAGCGTTTGGAACGGTTGCCCTGTGGCGGCGGTTCCCCCCTGGCCCACGGTTTGACTCAAGCCGTGCGGGTGGGAGTCAACGCCCGTCAGTCTGGAGATATCGGTCAAGTGGCGATTGTCGCAATTACTGACGGGCGGGGGAATATTCCTTTGGCTCGTTCTTTGGGGGAACCGATTGTAGATGGAGAAAAGCCAGATATTAAAGCTGAATTGTTAGAAATTGCTGCCAAAATTCGCGGTTTGGGAATGCAGTTGCTGGTGATTGATACCGAGAGCAAGTTTATTTCGACTGGCTTTGCGAAGGAATTGGCCAAGACTTCTGGAGGGAAATACTATCACTTGCCGAAAGCTACCGAACAGTCGATCGCAGCTATGACTAAAAATGCTCTGCGCGACGCGATCGGCTAAAATCCTGATATCCTGATTGATCTGCGATTATCCGCGTGTATCTGCAGTTAAAAATCCAAAAATTAGACTTTTGGCTAAAAGTCTAATTTTTAACTCTCACTTTCCGGCGAGTCAGCGCCAGCGAACCCGCAACTAAACCCAACCCTACCACCGCCGAAGGCTCAGGAATTCTTGCCGGGAGAGGCTCCGGCTTTGCCGGCCCCCGGCTCGGTATTCCAGAATTTGCTTGGGTGAATTGCTCGGTATTTTTAGCCAGCAGCCAATTTTCTGAACCCTGCCCAGAAGTAGCGGTATAAACGGCTCGGACATTAGCTGCAACGGCAGGTTGACCGCCGGAAATAACGGCGGCAGCCAATAAAATTCCGGCTGTAGGTGGCAATAATTTGCGCTCAAAAAATGTGGGCATTGGACATTACCTATTTAGCAGTTTTTCGATAGAACTCGATCTATTCATTAATTTTCTGGGTATCCTCTATCTGAGCTACCTTAGTAATTAACGGAAGCGATTTTTGATTGGCGATTTTACATTATTGAAGTTTCTGGTCTCTAGTTTAAACTAAATCGCCCATCAAAAGCCTAAAATTAACTGTGATCCCTGCCTCTAGCATATACTCCTTAATCCGCAATCGTAAATCCCCCATCCCAAATTGATTTACATCCGCTATTTGCGATTTTATCGACTTTAAGGTAGCCCTTGACCGCAGATAGCGCCGACCTCTTAAACTCAATTATAGCTTAGCCACGACGCGCAACGGTGCGAGAGGGCGACACGGCACAGACCTGTACGCAGTCGATTATAAACAATCGATCCCTGCGTTGGAGTGATTTCACCCCCGTTCTTTATCAAATCTTTAAACTCTTTGAGGTTTTGCAAACAAAGTGTAAAGCTGTCAAAATGATAGATAGCAATTCTCAGCCCAAATTAGGTAAATCCTCGTGAGTAACACTAGCAATTTCCGCGAAGCCGTGCGCGAGGCCAAAAACCACGCGCTGGTAGGCCCCAACGTCATCTCCAACGCTCTCCCCTTCGTCGGCGGCGGACTTGTCTTAACTGCTGTCGGCACCTACGGTGGCCTCGGAGTGATCCGCAACTATCCCGGGATCTTCTTTCCCACGTTCATTGCCGCGATCGTCCTACAATTAATTCTGTTCTTTGTCGCCCGCGGCGCAGCCGAACAAAATAACAAAAATACCGCTTTGCCTCTGCTGGCAACCTACAGCTTGCTTACAGGCTACACCCTCAGCGGATTGGTGTCTATAGCCCTCAGAAGCGAAGGCGTCGGCATCGCCGGTATTGGTTTTGCAGCCCTCGGCTGCGGCATTACCTTTATCGCCGCCCGCCAAATTGGCTCCAACCTTTCTGAACAAGACGGCATGGCCCTCACCAAAACTATCAGTTTAGGTGTGATTGCTTTGTTAGTCGTCGTTGGCGGCCAGTTTCTGCTATCTCTATTTGGCGTCTACACCCCAACCTGGTTGGAAATTGGCATTTCTGGCATCGGCGTGTTTATATTTGCCGGCGCTGCGATCGTCGATTTTTACATATTACCCCGCAGCTACCGCGACGACCAGTATTTGCCCGCCGCTCTGTCGATGTACTTGACCTACATCAACTTGTTCATTTTCATTCTGCGCCTGCTGATTGCTCTCAACGGCCGGGATTAAGTGAAACTTTAGCTTAAAAAAACCGCGGCTCGATGTCGATCGAGCTGCGGTTTTTGATTAAAATTTGAAATCAAGCAAGATAGTCGTCATCGCCGCCTCGGTCTTTATACAAAAAACTTATATCATGTTCACAGCCTGCAGGCATAAGGTATAATTTTAATTTTTAATCACTCAATCACACCTCTTGTTATCTAATTCTGTCGATCGCGATTTCAATATTAATCACAAATTAATTGGAGAAAACTCATGTACTTAAAATATGAAGATATCAGGAGAGTCAGCGTAGAAATTACCTCCAGGTGCAATGCAGCTTGTCCCCAGTGTCCCCGCACCGGCAACCCGATTTTGCCGGGGGCAGAATTAAAGATGGAGGATATTGAGAGAATTTTCCCACAAGAGTTTTGCTCTCAGTTGGATTTGGTGTATATGTGCGGCAACTACGGCGATGCTATGACTAGCAATACCACAATTCCCGCGATCGAGTATTTGCACCGCATGGGAGTTCCTCAAATCGGGCTTTATACTAATGGTAGCGGACGCAATCCCGACTGGTGGCAAGCCCTGGCAAAGGCGATGACAGGAGAACACGATAGCGTAACTTTTAGTATCGACGGGTTGGCAGATACTAACAGCATCTACCGCCAAAATACCAACTGGGACAGAATAATGCAGTCTGTTAATGCCTTCATCCAAGCTGGCGGAAAAGCTGTATGGCACTACTTGATTTTTGAACACAACCAGCACCAAGTAGAAGCAGCACGGGATTTAGCCCAAAAATTAGGATTTGTCGAGTTTGTACCGAAAGCAACCTCTCGTTTTGTGGCGAAAGAGATTTATGAAAAAGAGTCCGCCAATCAACAGCCTCAGAAGGCAGAAAAGTCTCAGGTAGATGCCAAGAGCGATCGCCCAAACCAACCAGCAACAAATAATGCGTCAGCTCCTCAAAATCAAACACAGACCGCTGTTGGATTGCACAAACAAGCTGAGGAATTCTTGAAACAAGGAAAGCTATCAGAGGCGATCGCAGCCAGCCAACAAGCCCTAAAAAATCAACCTAATTTTGCAGCAGCCTGGAAAACTTTAGGCAATGCTGTTCAAGGTTTGGGGAAGATGCAAGCAGCAGCAGACTGTTACGCCAAGGCCCTCAAAATTCAGCCTAATTTTCCAGAAGTTTATGCTAATGTCGGCAGTCTTTATGCTCAACAGCAACAGTGGCAGCCCGCTAGTGCTTATTACCAAAAGGCGATCGAGCTTAAACCCAATTTTGCAGGAGCTTATCGCAATTTGGCTAAAGTGTTGACACAGTTGGGGCAACCAGAAAAAGCAAATTATGCTTGGTATCAAGCTATAGCAATCGAAACCACTCAAGCACCAGAAGCAACTCCTTCTGTCCCATCAAAGCCAGCCAGCGAAGAACTCCAACCCCCATCCTTGGAACAATATAAAAATCCCCAGGGAGACCAATTTCTGCAAGCTGTAGAAAAATTTGGTAGCCTAAACAATTACTACCGAAATGTAGAAATTAGCTGTCAAACTCAAGCCAGCAAAGAGATTTTCATCAGTTTTGAAGCGGAACTCTGGCCTTGCTGTTGGGTAAGCCATACTAAATACGCTGTTTATAACCACACTTACAGACCGCAAATGCTGGCTTTAATTGAAAAGTATGGAAATGGCTTTAATTCTCTCAGAACTCAATCAGTGAAAGATGCGATCGCCAGAGATTGGTTTCGCGAAGACCTCACAAAAAGTTTTTCCTGTTCCAAAAGGTTGGACGTATGCGCTCACGAATGCGGTAAAACTTTCAATTCAACCGGTTCGCAGTATATATAGCAATCCTAAATGAATCGTAAATTTTTTACCCCACCCCAACCCTCCCCTTATCAAGGGGTTTGTGTGTACACGGTAGCCTTAGCAAGGGGGGCTGGAGAGGATCTTTCTCAACAGCTACGCGAAGCATTAGCAGCACCGGGGAAAGAGCGAATTCGAGATTTAGTGAAAAATCCCCTGAGATGCCCGCTGCTGTGCGGCACTTGGCAGTCGTTGGATGGGGATTTGCCGGATACTAAGGCGAAGCTTTATCAACGGTTTGTGACAACTTTGTATCAGTGGAAAAAACCGCGCCTGAATTTGATTCAGCAGCAGGAATTGAATGCTGCTTTGGGGAAATTGGCACTTTCAGGGATGTTAAATGAAACGTCCCGGTTTCAGTTGCGAGAAAGTGTGGGATATCGGGTGATGGGTGCATCGCAGTTTGAGTTAGCTTGTCGTTTGGGTTGGCTGAATTTAGTGGCGAGGGATGCGGAGACGGCGGAGGGGATTTATGCTTTTTACCATCCGACGTTTCAGGAATATTTTGCGGCGTTGGCGGTTGAGGATTGGCACTTTTTCTTGAATCACTTTCCTAAGAATCCGCAACATCCTGATGCTAGGTATCGCATTTTTGAGAAGCAGTGGAAGGAGGTTATTTTGCTGTGGTTGGGGCGTGAGGAGGTAGGGAAGGAGGAGAAGGAAGCGTTTATTAAAGCGTTGGTTAAGTTTAAGGTTGGGTGGGATAAATTTTATGGATATCGGGCATATTTTCTAGCGGCTGCGGGGATTGCTGAGTTTAAAGATTGTAGTCTTGCTGATGAGATTGTGTCGCAGATTGTTATTTGGGGATTTGGTTATTTTAATAAGCAAAAACAGGAGTGGCGGACATTTCTCGATCCAATTGTCGAGAGGGCAAGGGAAGTTCTGAAAGAAACAGATCGCCAAAGGGCTATCTCCGCTTTAATCGAGTTGATCCGCAATTCAGGTGATGAATATACCCGGAGGGAAGCGACCAGAAGTTTGGGGGAAATCGGCAAAAATTGCCCAGACACGATCGCCACTTTAGTCGAATTAATCAATACTTCTCAGGATGAAGTTACTCGGTGGCAAGCGGCAGATATCTTGGGTAAAATTGATAACGATAGCCCAGTAGCGATCTCCGCTTTAGCAGAGTTAATTCACACTTCAGTTGAGAAAAACACCTGGAAGCGATCGGCATATAGCTTAGGGAAGATAGGAAAAGATAGCCCAGAAGCGATCGCCGCTTTAGTAGAACTAATCCGCAATTCAGTTGAGAACGGTTTCTACCCGGTTTTCGGGTGGTCTAACGTACCTACCTGTATAATAGTGGCATATAGCTTAGTGAAAATAGGCAAAAATAATCCAGTTGCGATCGCCGCTTTAGTCGAGTTAATCCGCACTTCAGATAATAAAGTTACTCAAGGGCGAGCGGCAGAAATTTTAGGTAAGATAGACAAAGATAACCCGGTAGCGATCGAAACTTTATTGGATTCAATCCGCAACTACCGTCCTAAAGATAATCGTTATCAAGCGGCAGAAAGATTAGCAACAATCGGCAAAAATAACCCTGTTGCGATCGCTGCTTTAGTCGAGTTAATAAGCACTTCCCGCAATCAAGTTACCCGGTGGCGAGCCGCAGAATGTTTGGGAAAAATAGACAAAGGTAACACAGTAGCGATTTCAGCTTTAGGCGATTTAATCCGCACTTCAAACAATAAAATAACCCAGTCATCAGCAGCAGCAAGTTTAAACAAAATAGGCAAAGATAGCCCAGAAGCAATTTCCCTTTTAGTCGAGTTAATCCGCCATTCAGGTGATGAATTTACTCGGCGTTTAGCGGCAGGAAGCTTGGGGGAAATCGGTAAAGATAGCCCAGAAGCAATCTCCGCTTTAGTCGATTTAATCGCTAATTCTCAGAATGAATATACCCGACGGCAAGCAGCAGAAAGCTTGGGGAAAATCGGCAAAGATAGCCCGGAAGCGAACACCGCTTTAGTCGAGTTAATCCGCAATTCAGGTGATGAACATACCCCGTGGGAAGCAGCATCTAGCTTAGGGACAATAGGAAAAGATAGTCCTGAAGCGCTCGCCATCTTAGTCGAGTTAATCGGCAATTCAGGTAATGCAGATACCCTGTGTCGAGCGGCATCTAGCTTAGGGAAAATAGAGAAATATTACACAGTTGCGATCGCGACTTTAATAGAGTTGATTCCTAATTATCACCCTGAATATTCTATTTTTGACCCGGCAGATAGCTTACTGAAAATTATGAAAGGTAAACATTTCGCTACCGCAGTTTCAGGTTTAAAAAAATGCCTAACTTCCGAAATCTACAAAAATAATTTGGGTCGCAATGAGAAGTGCTACGGAGTCATCTGGGAGTGTGCCGAAAATATGACTTACCCAGAATTTTATCAAGCATGGCACGCTTAACCCACCGCTGGAATTGCCCTTAACAGGTTTTGGGCCAAATCAAGAGGACTTGCCGAATGCGGTACAGAATTGGATGGGAGGGATGGGTTCGCGATCCAGGGGCCGGACACCCCACCGTGCCCAAGGCATGACAACTTAACGTTAAACCCAGTCACAGACTGCTGTTTGACCATTAAATCTCGATCCCCCCTAGCCCCCCTTAAGAAGGGGGGGACAAGAGTCCGATCAAAGTCCCCCTTCTTAAGGGGGATTTAGGGGGATCTAGACTATGGTAAAAAGGAGATTTCTCAAAGGTTGGAGTCTTAAGTTGAAACGAAGAAGGGCAATGCCGTTTCCCTACAGGTATTACAAAAACGTGCGATCGACCAAAAGCAGATGCGAACCAATCCTTTAACCTACAATACTATTTTTAGAGATGCCATCACCGAGCCTCCCAAAGACTCCCCCAAACCATGCCCAAACCAAAAAAGACCCCCGCCAAAACCTACACTGAAATCAACCTCAGCGATCCTCAATATTACTTCAACCGAGAACAAAGCTGGCTAGAATTCAACAACCGCGTGCTTCACGAAGCTCTCGACCCCCGCACGCCCATCCTAGAAAGGCTCAAATTTCTAGCTATTTTTAGCTCCAACCTAGACGAATATTTTATGGTGCGCGTGGCCGCCCTCAAACAGCAAGTACAAGCAAAAGTCAGCAAATTGACTTCCGACGGCAGCACCCCTCAACAACAGCTAGATGCCCTTAACCAGCGACTTTTGCCAATGGTTTCTCAGCAACACTCTTATTTTGAGCAAACCCTGCGGCCGAAACTAGCAGCAAGCGGCATCTACATTCTTGACTACATTGACCTCAATCAAGAACAGCGGAATTACTTGCATCGCTACTTCAAAGAACAAGTATTTCCCGTACTCACTCCCCTAGCAGTTGACCCCAGCCACCCATTCCCCTACCTTTCCAATCTCAGCCTCAATTTAGCAGTAGTAGTCAGGGACCCCGACACGCGGGAAGAATTATTTGCCCGCGTCAAAGTACCGCAGGTTTTGCCGAGGTTTTTGCCACTACCGGGGGATTTGCAGTGGCAGCAGAGGGGCAAATCTCCGGTTTGGACTGGCGTGCCCCTAGAACAGGTGATTGCCCACAATTTAGAAGCTTTGTTTCCGGGGATGGACATTCAGGAATATCACCCGTTCCGCATTACTCGCAATTCCGATTTGACGGTGGAGGAAGATGAGGCGGAGGATTTGCTGTTGGCAATAGAACAGGAACTCCGCAAGCGCCGGTTTGGAGGTTCTGCGGTGCGAATGGAAATTCAAGCGATTATGCCACCTGCACTGCGAGATATGCTGATGGAAGAGCTGGATCTCGGTGAGCAAGATGTTTACGTCGTAGAGGGGCTGCTAGGCCTCAAGGATTTGATGTCTTTTGTGGGGCTGCCGGTGCCGGAACTGAAAGACCCGCCTTGGACTCCGGTTGTGCCGCCCCGTTTGCGGAACTCGGAATCACCAATGATTTTAGGCAAATTAATGTTGGATGCTGAGGAGGGCGAGGATATTTTCACCGCCATCCGCCAGGGGGATTTGATGCTACACCATCCTTATCACTCGTTTGCGGCGACGGTACAGCGGTTTATTACTGAGGCGGCGCACGATCGCTCTGTGTTAGCGATTAAGATGACTTTATACCGCACTTCGGGAGATTCGCCGATCGTCAGCGCCTTAATTGAAGCAGCAGAAAACGGCAAGCAGGTAGCCGTTTTAGTAGAGCTCAAAGCTAGGTTTGACGAAGAAAATAATATTAATTGGGCTCGCAAGTTAGAACAAGCTGGAGTCCACGTAGTTTACGGTTTGGTGGGGCTCAAAACCCACACCAAAATTGTGATGGTAGTGCGTCGCGAGGACGATTACATCCGCCGCTATGTCCACATCGGCACCGGCAATTACAATCCCAAAACAGCCGGACTCTATACCGATGTGGGTTTGTTGAGTTGTCGCGAGGATTTGGGATCGGATTTGACGGATTTGTTTAATTATTTGACGGGTTATTCGCGGCAGGTATCTTATCGCAAATTGTTGGTGGCACCGGTCAATATGCGCGATCGATTTTTAGCTTTAATTCGCCGCGAGGCAGACTTCTGCCGCTTGCAGGCCGAAGGTGGCACCGGTAGCTGTGGCCGCATTGTCGCTAAAATGAATGCTTTAGTTGACCCTCAAATCATTGTTGCTTTGTACGAAGCTTCCCAAGCGGGAGTGAAAATTGATTTGATTATTCGGGGGATTTGCTGTTTGCGTCCCGGCGTTGAAGGTGTTAGCGAAAATATCAGAGTTATCAGTATTATCGGCCGCTTTTTAGAGCATTCTCGGATGTTTTATTTTTTCAACGGTGGCGACGAAGAGGTGTATATTGGTTCTGCTGACTGGATGCAGCGCAATCTCACCAGACGGGTTGAGGCCATAGTTCAAGTGGAAGACCCGACAATTGCTAAGGAATTGCAAGAAATTTTGGGCGTAATGCTGGCTGACAACCGCCAAGCTTGGGATTTGCAGCCGTCAGGACACTACTCTCAGCGGCGGCCGCCTGCTAATTGCCCGGAGGTGAGCTCTCAGCAAATTTTGATGGATATGGTTTTGAATTAGTTATTAGTCATTAGTCATTAGTCATTAGTCATTAGTTGTCAGTTGTCAAATTTGCAGTTAGCAGTGTAGGTTCTTGTTAGCTATTAAGCTGTACTGCATTTAATTTTGACTTTGGGGGCGGGCAAGATGCCCACCCCACAAGATTTTTACTAACATAATTATCCAAATTAAATGCGCGACAACTAATGACTACTGACTAATGACTACTGACTAATGACTACTGACTACTTAACTGTTAAAAGTACGCTTGAATTCTTCTAAGAGATCATCAATTTCTTCGATCGCCTGACTCACATCTATTCTCAGGGATCCCAAGTCCGATCGATCTAACAGCCGCACGAGGGATTCCCGCTTGACTTCGATCTGTGCTACGCGCTCTTTGAGTGTTTGTGCATCCATGGTTTTTTGCCTTTGCTACTATTAACAAAAATATTTGACATTCCCCCCTGCGAACAGACGGAGATTCTTAATTCACCGACATCCCTTTTTGGGCAAATCCTTCACTGTTTTTATATGGTAAGTGATGAACCTGCTCAGGATTTTTTGGTCTGTGTTATAGTTTGATTGTACATCAAAACCTCAGCCAAACTTCAGCCACATTTTAGCGCAAAAAAGGCGGACGTTTGGTATCTGCGGGTTTATTTTTCATCATTCCAGCTAAAAATCGCTTCAGGGCTTTCTCCCGGTTTTTCATAAAAGCCGCCCAAAATCCCGGTTGATATTCATCCATTGTCTTGGCTAGGGCCCAGACATCGATCGCTAAGATATTATAAAGCCTTTCATCTTCGCGCTTGAGCGAGTTAATCTGCTCCAGAACCGCCTTGTTTGCTCCAGCAGTTTGTTTGTCTTCGTCTTTAATCATGTCCGAAAAATGGTTGAAAGGGCAAGAGTGTCGATCGCGATCGCCACTCTGTATACTTTGATGATACTGCCGATCTCGATTGCCTTCTGGAACCAAAGCCGCGCAATTAACACGGATATTTACCAATGGCGCGCCCGGACGAGTCCGGCTGGATAAGCTTCTGAAGCTAGAGACAAGACTGTGGATGCACACCGCTCCCGCGCTCATCGATGCTAGCAGTTTTTGCAGGTCTTTTGGCAAAAAAACTAAATTTATTCAAGACTTTTTGACAGATAATAATTAAAGTATATTTTTTCTGTCCGACTACTTACCTCACTAATATGTTACGTAAAATTTCTTTAGCAAACCTAGCCTTAGTTGTGGGCGGTATTATAGCAGCAGTCGGTTTCGGAGCCTACTTCACAGACAGACCTACCCTGAACCTAGCCGGTTTTTTTTATGGAATTCCGCTGTTGCTAGGAGGTTTGGCCCTGAAAGCCGCCGAACTCGAACCGGTGGAGTTCACCGAACCTACCTCTGCTGAAGTTCTTCTCCTGCGAGAAAGTCAGGCCACAGATACTCAAAACCAAGTCCGCAAAGATGTCACCCGATTTCGCTACGGCCAACCCGCGCACTTAGATGATGCTTTGGAGCGCTTGGGCTTAGCCCCGACAGACGAGGAACGGCCTCTCCTGCAAGGGTTGCGGGAAGTTGATGTTGATGGTGCTTATGGGTTAATTTTAGAGTTTTATTCGCCACTACTGCCGATCGACTTATGGGAAGAAAAGCAAGACAAAATAGCTACTTTTTTTGGGCCCGGTTTGCGCGCACAAGTGACTCAAAAGGCTGGTGACAAAATTGAATTGGCTCTAATTAAAAATACTCAAGTTTAAAGTATTCTGAAGTTTTGAGTGCAGAAATTTTGAAGTCGCCAATTAATAATTAATCCTGCACCGGCTCAGATACTGATTTTAGCGGCAGCGTGAAACCTGTCGCTATCAACAAAAGCTCAATCCGCAATTGGGCGATCGCCAAAATTGGATTTTCCTTCATTACAATAGTGATCGGCAATCTTACAGCAATTTGCGACCAAATTGCTGTAGATCAAAACTTAAATAAAAATAGGTTTTTTCGCTGCCATGAAAGAAACCGGGTTTCAGGCTTAAGCAAATTCATGTTTTTAGAGAAACTGCAGGCAAGTTAAGGATAAACAGAGTTAATCAGCATTAACAAACAAGCGAGAACGAGTAATAAAACGCTCTCCCTCCGGCCCTTCTAGGGAAAAATCGCTGCCTCCTGGCCCCGATGCCACGTCTATAATTAACTGCGTGTGCTGCCAATATTTGTATTGCTGCGCTGCAATATAAAAGGGACAACCGCCTATTTCGCCCAGCAATACGTCACCATCACCGATTATCAATTCGCCATCGGGAAAGCACATGGGGGAACTACCGTCGCAGCAGCCGCCGGATTGGTGAAACATCAATTGTCCGTGTTGAGTTTTGAGATGGTTGATTAATTTTAAAGCGGCTTCTGTTGCGGTGACTTTGGCAGTTTCCATTGCAGTCTCTTTGTGTAGCAATTTTATTTCGTTTTTGAATGAGATTTTTTTTTATAAACCGCAGAGGGCGCAGAGGGCGCAGAGAAGGAGAGGAAAGAGAGAAAGAAGGAGTTCGCGAATCATTGAAGTTTGTCTTTCTTCTTTCTTTCTTCCCAATGACTAAAATCTTAGAAGAAACCTAATGCTTTCGGGCTGTAGCTGACTAACAAATTCTTGGTTTGCTGGTAGTGATCTAACATCATTTTGTGATTTTCGCGGCCGATACCGGATGATTTGTAGCCGCCGAATGCTGCGTGGGCTGGATATAGGTGATAGCAGTTTGTCCACACGCGGCCTGCTTGAACGGCGCGGCCCATGCGGTAGGCGGTGTTGATGTCGCGAGTCCAAACTCCGGCACCTAAACCGTAGAGGGTATCGTTGGCAATTTCTAATGCTTCGGCTTCGTCTTTGAAGGTGGTTACTGCTAATACTGGGCCGAAGATTTCTTCTTGGAAAATTCGCATTTTGTTGTTTCCTTTGAAGACTGTTGGCTGGAAGTAATAGCCGTCTTGCAAGTCGCCGGATAAGATGTTTCTTTCGCCACCAATGAGGCATTCTGCGCCTTCGGCGTGACCGATTTTGACGTATTCGGCGATTTTTTCCATCTGGTTGATGGAGACTTGCGCGCCGAGGGCGGTTGTCGGATCTAAGGGGTTGTCTTGTTTGATTTGGCGGATGCGATCGATCGCCCTTTCCATGAATCGATCGTAGATTGACTCCTGAATTAAGGCGCGGGAGGGACAGGTGCACACTTCGCCTTGATTAAATGCAAACATGACTAATCCTTCGACTGCTTTGTCGAGGAATTCGTCGTCTTGGGCGCAGATATCTTCAAAGAAAATGTTGGGAGATTTGCCACCTAGTTCTAGGGTGACGGGGATGACGTTTTGGGAGGCGTATTGCATGATTAGCCTGCCGGTGGTGGTTTCCCCGGTGAAGGCGACTTTGGCAATCCGGGGACTGGTGGCGAGGGTTTTGCCGATTTCGGCGCCGGGCCCGTTTATTACGTTGATAACGCCGTCTGGTACTAAGTCGGCGATGATTTCCATCAGTACCAAGATTGAGGCGGGGGTGGGGCCTGCTGGTTTGAGCACGACGCAGTTTCCGGCGGCGAGGGCTGGGGCGAGTTTCCAGGCGGCCATTAATATCGGGAAGTTCCACGGGATGATTTGTCCGATGACGCCTAGGGGTTCGTGGAAGTGGTAGGCGACTGTTGTTCCGTCGAGTTCGCCGATCGACCCTTCTTGAGCTCGGATGCAGCTTGCGAAGTAGCGGAAATGGTCGATCGCCAGCGGTATGTCTGCGAGGCGGGTTTCGCGAATTGGTTTGCCGTTGTCCCAGGTTTCGGCGATGGCGAGGCGATCGAGGTTTTCTTCGATGCGATCGGCTATTTTGTGTAAAACCCGCGCCCTATCGGCTGGGGAAGTCTTACCCCACTTGTCTTTCGCGGCGTGGGCGGCATCCAGTGCCAATTCTACATCCTCGGCGGTCGATCGGGGGATTTGACAAATTGATTTTCCTGTAATTGGAGACAGGTTTTCCGAGTATTTCCCTTTCACCGGTGGCACCCACTTGCCGCCGATAAAGTTGTCGTAGCGAGTTTGAAAAATCGACTGACTGCCGGATTGAACAGGTGCTGCTACTACCATTTTATTACCTGATTAAAATTTGTTTTCGCTGGCAATTGAAATCTCTTGCATATCAACTATCGTCTATTTTCCGCAACTTCGGTCAGTTCATATACAAAATTTTACATTTTTCCAAAATTTTGCAGTCCCTGTAGGGGCGGGTTCACCAACAATCTGAGGCTAAAACAAACCATCTCAAAAACCCGCCTCCACCCTACGGTAAACACTATTATTAATTAACTGTTCCAGTATCGTTTATTTTCGCTCTCTTCGGTCAGTTTATATACGAGGTTTTACATTTTTAAATTATTTCGCAGTCCCTGTAGGACCGGGTTTACCAACAATCTCTGGCTAAAACCAACAATCTCAAAAACCCGCCTCCACCCTACGGTAAACACTATTAATTAACTGTTCAATTCTCCTCTATATTCGATAATTTCGGTCAGTTCATATACAAAATTTTACATTTTTAAATTATTTTGCAGTCCCTGTAGGGGCGGGTTCACCAACAATCTCTGGCTAAAACCAACAATCTCAAAAACCCGCCCCCACCCAACGGCAAACACTATTAATTAACTGTGATGCAGCTCTCCTTTGTGCTGCTATAAAAACATCCGCTAGCTGATAGTAATTTTTGACGAATGGCGGGTGGTGCCAACCAAAAATGGAGCCAAAATGGGGGCTGTAAGGTATTTGGTAATTCCCATATCGTTATCAGCAACCTCAATATAAATCTCCTGAGCATCGACCACTTTAGTGCCAATCCAAATCACCGACTTAAATTTGAGTGATTGCAACTATTACAACTTTTGATCCGACTCTTATAAAACATCGCGTAATTAAGGCTATTCATAAAAGTTTAATTTATCAGAGATGTTGCACCATTCTCAATAAGCTTTTATGAACAGGCTTTCCGGCCTGTTCCACAAGAAAATTCACTCTTTGTGGAACAGGCCGGAAAGCCTGTTCTTGAGAAGGGTGCTGTGAGATTAATCCAAGCTGCCTACCGCTCAATCTGTGGCAAATAGCCGAATTATTTCCTCACCTTGATGCCTAGCCGTCCGTCACAAATAATCACGTTTTTTAAATTTGCACCCCAAAACTCAAACCATCGCAGCGTTTTATTGCTAAAATTGAAAAAAATAGTAAATAAGTGCATTCATCATTATCAATGTGACGATTTTGCATAATATTTATTAGCACCATCAGCAATAAGGGTTAAAACACTCAATGTCTGCTCAAGGGTTTTATCGTCGTTCACTCCCCGATTCTGCTATTGCCTTTTCCTCCGTAGAGGGAAAGCAAATATTTCGAGAAGCCTTGGCATTGGGAGGTATGGAAGGGTATTTTGCTCTAGCGGAACAGTTTCACACTCAAGCAGAACCCGCTTTTTGTGGATTGGGTAGTTTAGTTGTTGTTCTTAATGCCTTATCCATCGATCCGGGTCGCATTTGGAAAGGGGTGTGGAGATGGTATGGAGAGGAATTTTTAGACTGTTGCTTACCTCTTTGGGTCATTAAAGAAAACGGTATCACCTTTGATGAGTTTGTCTGTATAGCACGTTGCAACGGTGCTGTTGTAAAACCTAACCGTTACCACCAAAGCAGCTTGGAAAACTTTCGGCAAGCTGTTGAGGAGGTGACTGCGGCATCAGGTGATATTCATCTAGTTGTTTCCTACAGCCGAAAGGTATTGGGACAAACCGGTGATGGTCACTTCTCACCAATTGGTGGCTATCATCCACAGCGGGATCTAGTTCTTCTGCTGGATGTTGCCCGTTTCAAATATCCACCTCACTGGGTTTCTCTGCCTTTGTTATGGCAAGCATTTGAACCTCTCGATTCCGTCACTAATCAATGTCGAGGTTATATTTCCTTGCAGAAGAGTGAAAGATTGCCAGAAACCTTTTTTCATGTTGCTTGTGATTTACATCAGTGGCGTAGTGTTGCTACTTACTTTGCAGAAATACTCCCAGACATTCTGAGAAAAGAGCAACCTGATTCAATTGCTTCAGTTGTCAGTACCATCCTGCACCATTTGCCTGTTAAATTCACAACCATGCTGCATACCTCCTCAGAGACGGCAGAGACACTTGAGAAATTACGGGCAGCTATTCAGTTAAATTCACTGTTTGATATTGTTCACCAATGCTTGTCAAGCGATGACTGGGATGCAATGTCTGTTGTAGGGAAGTGGTCGCAACAGCCATTCGTAGCAGAGATAATAACAGCAATATTACTCTCGTGCCCCGAAACGCTTTATGCAACTCTCAAACCTGAGTTACGACTGTGGTTTAGTGATGTTCGCCACCTTGAGAAACTACTCCCTCCCTGGGATGTAGAGATATCTAGATTGAGAGAACAAATGTCAGCACTCCAAGAGTTTTACATTTTATATTCAAAGGCACATCAGTGTAATATCCCTAGTGCGGGCTTTGGAAACTGGGAATGAAAACTGACTGCGCTGCGCCCAGACAAAATTCACCAGCCTTACCGCCAATCTCTGATTCAGGGATATGAAGCGGTGCAGCAAGCCGCCCTGAATGCAGGGGCTTATGGAATGGTAATTAGCGGTGCCGGCTTTTAGCTTTAACGGATGTGGCTAACGCTGAGGCGGTTGAGAGGGAAATGGTGGCTGCTTGGGGGGAATTTGGGGTGAAGGCTGATGTAAGGGCGATCGCGATCGATACTCAAGGTGCACAAGTCTTGACTTAATTAAGTAGGACTTACGCATCGGAGTCCAGAAACCGGGTTTTTAGGAAAATACCTGATTACAGCCCTCAGATTCGGTAAAAAACCCGGTTTCTTTGGTGGGGTGCGTGACTCCTGTTAAGTTACCTTGACAAAAAATCTAGTGTGCGATCGAACTCCGATACTTCACAAATTGACTAATTTGTCAATAAAAAACTCGGTGCACTGGAAACTGGGTTTTTTTGCGAAAATATATACTTGCTCAATACCTGAAATCTCAGTAAAAACCCAGTTTCTTGAGTATGAACGCGCAAGTCTCAAATTTAGGGTTGTAAATTTAAATAACAATTCTTTACATATTCCTGAAAAACAGAAGACAATTTAAACAAAATTTTATCCTCTTTTATTTTCGTTACTAAATACCTTTGTTGTAAAGATTGTAAACCATTAATTAAATCCATTGATGATAAATCTAAACTCTGTCTTAAATATTCTCTGGATACAGGCAGATCAAACTTACTTAATTCTAAAACCACTTGCTGTTCTCTAGGTGATATTCTGTTAAATAACTGGTGAAAGTTATATTGCATATCCTTGGTAATAATCAAGCTATTCTCGGCTAAAAACTCACCAACCTCACCATCAAAAATCTTTTTAATTAAAATAGCAATACTTTTTAAATAAACCGGATTACCCTCATATAAATTAATTAACTTTAACCAACTGTCCTCATCTTTTAGTCCTGTACCTTTGAGAATTTCCACATCATCTAAATCTGACAACTCTAAACATTTGATCGGATATAATTCCTCGTCTAAACAGTCCATCTCCGCACATTGCTCTTGACTAATTAAAATCACATTACTTTGATGCTCAGTTTCTGCAATCATGGCGAACAAGTTTTTATAATCTTGATATTCAGATTTATATTGTCCCGCCAATTGAGCAGTAGCAAAGATATTATGAACATCATCAAGAATAATCAAACATTTTTTGTCTGTCAAAACATCTAATAATTGTTTTAACTTATCATCTATAGTTTCTTTAGCTTCTTGTTTACAAGCATTCAATAAATCATTAACAACCAACTCTAAAGGTTTAGGAAATTTTAGGCTTCTCCAGATAATTACTTGAAATTGTTGTAGATTGAGATCGACAAACCTTTTAACTAGAGTAGTTTTACCAATTCCACTCAATCCCAATACTGAGGTTAAACGACTATTTTGATTTAATATCCAATTAGAAAGGGTTTTAAGTTCAGATTCTCTTGCGTAAAAATTAATGATGTGAGGTGCTACTGTTAAATCACGATGTGATGAAAGTTGAGTATTTATATCACTTTCTTGATGTTTTTTATTAGGCTGATTTAAGATTTGTGAACTAAAATTAAAGTTATGATTAGTACCAATACAAATATTTTGAGATGATTCAATATATACTCTTTCTAAGTTAGAACGAAAATTAGTTTTTTTTATATCCTCACCCAATATTTCAGATAAAAGTTGCCATAATTCAGCACCTACATCACCTACATGATTTTTAGTGACATAGCACTTCTGGGCGATATCATCATAGGTTTGTCTTTCCCAAGTCCCCTCAACTACAGCCCTTTGAACATCATCTAGGTGTTTTCCAGTTCGTTCAACCACTAGCCGATCGACAAATTGTAACACTTGATTTACATTCATAAAAACTATACAGGGTAAGGGTTTAGTTCATTATAACTTAACCTGAATCCTATTTTTTCCGAACTTTTCCGATTTTTTGCTTAATATTGTGTAACAAAACTCCAGTTGAAATCCGAGTTTTTCCGATCGCAGTCCCATATTTAATTTTGGTAGGCTCTTAAAGCAAGCACAGGCTTAAAAAGTCGTGCTTTTTCCGTTGTTGATAATTTTTTAGGAGCATTACTAAAATGACACAAGCAAAAGAAAGATTACTCACTGATACTTACTCACAAAATGATTGTATTGTTCTTGACCTTGAAGAATTTGACTTGAGTGACTTAGATGCACTCAAAAATACAGCACTTGGTAATATTTTAGAAATAAATTTTCAAAATCCAATGGCAGCATCTGATAATAATCGACATGAGAGCCATTCTTCTCATGGTGAGTTCAATCAACGTGCTTGGGGGTAGTCAAGCACTGGCTATTACAGAATACTAATTAAATGGCTACTAAGTTACCTCAAGCAATAGTAGCCATTTAATTCTGGCATACATAATTTATTTTTTGAACATCTCATAATTTATGGCTGAGTTTACACCCTTACATTCGCTGGTTTGTAAAGTAGTATCCCGTTGCAACCTTAACTGTGACTATTGCTATATGTATCAGCATAGCGATCAAAGTTGGCAACAGCAACCGTTGAAAATGTCAGAAGCAACTATTACACAATTAGGTAAAAGAATTGATGGACATACCACCAAACATCAAGTATCAGAATTTTCTGTAATCATGCACGGTGGAGAACCTCTTTTAGCAGGATTAGACTATCTCAAAAAATTTCAAGACATTATTTCAAAAAATGTGCCTAATGTTAAACTAAGATTTGGCATACAAACTAATGGTGTGTTGTTAAACGATGAAATCTTAGATTTCTGTATTTCTAATAATACAACAATAGGTCTAAGTATGGATGGCGATCGAGAAGCTAACGATCTACATCGCTTAGATCATCAAGGTAAATCTTCATTTTCCAGTTTGGAAAAGACTCTTCAATTATTAACTAGCGATCGAGGACGGAAAATATGGGCAGGTTTTTTATGTGTGATCGATCTACATAACGATCCTGAAGCTGTATATTCTTATTTATCACAACATCAGCCTCCTTCTATTGATTTTTTATTCCCTTTAAATCACCATGATTTAAGACCTCTTGGTAAAGAACAATCTCTTGATGTAACTCCTTATGCAGACTGGCTACTTAAGATTTTCAATATTTGGTATCATCAAAAACCTCAAACAATCAAAATTAGGAAATTTAAGGAAATTATTTTGCTCATGCTAGGATTGCAAGGAAATTCAGAAGAATGGGGTTTAAGCCCTGTTGATTTTGCCGTTATTGAAACCAACGGTGATATTGAAGCCGTTGATTCTTTGAAAGTTACTTATCCCGAAGCTACCAAGTTAGGAATGGATATATTTACCCACAGTTTTGATGAAATTTTTGAGTCACAAAAAGTCATTGAACGTCAAGAAAAGTGGCAATACTTGAGCGAAACTTGTCAAAAATGTAACTTAGTTAAAGTTTGTGGTGGTGGTTATCTTCCCCATAGATACTCTAGCGAAAATTACTTTCATAATCCATCAGTGTATTGTTCCGATCTCAAAAAAATGATTACTACAATTCGCGGACAAGTAATTGAAGATATGCAAACAATAAAGAAGAAAAAAAATCCTGCTGTTTAGTCAAAAATTTGTCTTATTAAATTAGGGTTAGTGCAATGAAGATCGAGCTGGATATTAATACCATCAAAAACTTAGTTTCTCCTACCGGGGCTTCGGATCCATTAGTTAAAGTAATTTACTTAGCAGAATATCATAGAACTTTGCTAAGGTTAAGTAATCTCTCCCAAAAACTGCAATCAGAATCACCTAAGTTAATTGATGGTTTAACCAACTTTTCTCAATCTTTTGAGTTAATAAAAGCATTTTCTAAAAATGCCCAAAGAAAGATTTTACGCTATCCATCTTTTAGTGTTTGGTTAGATACAGCTTGGCAATTAGTTAACCAAAAAGCTCATATTCTGTTTCCAGAAATGCACATTAAGTTTCATCTGGAATTTTTTCCAAAGTTTATTTTAGCAATGGCAAAATATGACAATATAGAAAATTTTGAGTGTTTTTTATATACCGATCATGCTGGAATTATTGCCATAGCCGGAACCGGAATTTATTTACAGCATCCTCAACATATTGCCTTTCAAAGATTGCGTTTTGTGACCACAAATAATGATAGTTTTAATATTTATACAGATAGAAATCAAAATTTGGAGATGATTCAAAATGAAATACCTCATCTCAATAATGGCATTGAATTAAATGCTTTTGATAGCGATCTACGTTTAGGTGGTCGCTATGATTTGAATTTTGAGGAATTAACACCAACTTCCACTATTAAATGGCTATCTACTTTAGAGGAAGCTTGGTTTTTGATAGATAGTTGTTCAAGTTTATTAGCAAGTGAAATTTTCATCGGAGTACAATCTTTAGTTCCAGTACATTCTCATGCTATTGATGTTCATAGAAGTCAGACATTTCGAGAAATACCAGGACTTCTCGTTTTATCTTGGATGTCAGATACCTCAGTAATAGTAGAAGCTTTAGTCCATGAATATCATCATCATAAACTTAATGCTTTATTGAATTTAGATCCAATCATTGTAGAAGGTAGTCTTGAAGCAATTTATTATTCTCCTTGGCGTGACGATCCTCGACCTCTCAGTGGTATTTTGCAGGGAATTTATGTCTTTCAAGCTGTTTTAGAATTTGAGCATAAAATTTTGAAAACAGATATACCTCTTTTACAAGAAAAGCGTTTACAACAAAGAGTGTATGCTGCTAAACAACAACTGCTAACTGCACTTAAAGTTTTAAAAATAAATGCAGTATTTTCTTTAATTGGTCAAGCATTGATTGAAGCAATAAAAGAAAATATCAATCGAGTTGAACCTGAAATCTCTCAAACAGAAAAACAACTGATTGACGTTAAATTAAAAGAACATCAGCAGAAATGGGAAGCGGCAAATCCTAATTTAGTCGGAATACAAACATTGCCACTTCAAGTATCTATTGATTGGGCAAATAATGACAACCATACAATCTTGAATCAATCATGTGAAGGCTAGGAATTACACTAAATTAAAGGTGATACTTGTATTGTTGAGGGGAATATTATTAGAGTTTACCGAGACAATTCTCAGATCAGTGCTTATTTTGCTAAAGGTGACAAACATGAAGTAGAGATTCCATTTTTAATTAGTTTCTCCAAAGATACTTGATTGACAAAATAGGGATTATCAAAAACACTTTAGGGAGCGTATAAAATGTATAATTTAGTTTTAATTAAACGAGGATTAATATAATGAATCTTGTAGAAAAAATTATCAACAATATTCAAGAAAAAGACTTACAATATATTCTTGATTTAGAAAAAGAGATTTTGAATTCTAAATTAACTTTAGATCGAAATTTGTTAATAGATGTGGAGGATCAAAAAACCGCCCAACGATATTTCTATTTTTATACACTACCTATGTTAGAAGGACTAGGAGTTTTAGGACAGCAGGAAAATGCTATTTTTTGGGGGACTGTGCAATTATGTTTAGATTTACATCTAAGATATGTGGATTACATCATAGATAATGATAAAATAGACATAAGCAGATTATTAATTACGCAAAAGTCTTATAACTATTTATTCCGAGCGCAAATGCTACTAAATCAAAAAGGCTATTTGTGGGGTTCCGATCAAATGGCTATTTATACGCAATATTTTGACTACGAGAATGAAGCAAATACCGATCAGTTTCATGATTTTGGTAGCTTATGGAGACGAGTATCTCCTCTATTCATTGTTTCGGGAAGTTACTTAAAATTATCTGGTCAAATAGTTGATTTTGATTTTTATTACAAACGGTATATAAGTTCTTGGCTGCTCAAAGCAGATTGCTCGGATATTATTAAGGATATTCATAAACAAAAAACTCCGATTACCCATTTAGTATATAATTACGATGCTCAAATTGATAAGAATGTAATGTTGATGGCTAAGACTATTAACTCTATTGATGTCAAACTCGATCGAGGTTTAACTCAAATCAAAAACCACATATCTAACAAACTTCCAATTTGGGCAATAATTATTGAAAGTTTGTTGTCTTAAAGTTTCGCGATCGGGTTCGTTCTGCAGCGCCCTCAGCGTCCTCAGCGGTAAATCAAAAATTTAGTTATTTTGGATACAATTCGCGACTCAACAGTCGATCGAACTCCTCAATTTTCGATGCGGATCTAAAATTCACCTAAAGTTCGACGCCCTTTGGCAAAACCCTTCCTAAGATAGAAGTTGGGGGACGATCGGTCACATAGCCGATTCAGGGGCAAGTGTCAAGGACTCCATCGAACCCAAATCCAGAGCCGCAAGACAGGGAGGACATCAAAATCATGGTAAACGCGCCGACAGGGGAAACCCGCTTGGGCCCGATCGATCAGGTGCAATCCTTAGACCGCGATTGCACAACCCTATCTCGTCACGTACTCCAGCAACTTCACAGCTTTAGTGCAGATGCTCAGGATCTCAGCGCTCTGATGAATCGCATCGGACTAGCTGCCAAGCTGATCGCAAGGCGGCTCAGCAGAGCCGGGTTAATGGAAGATGCTTTAGGGTTTACAGGGGCTACGAACGTGCAGGGAGAATCCGTCAAAAAGATGGATATCTATGCCAATGAAGTGTTTATCTCGGTATTCCAGCAAAGCGGACTTGTCTGCCGCTTGGCTTCGGAGGAAATGGAAAAACCCTATTACATTCCCGAAAATTGTCCGATCGGACGTTACAGTCTGCTCTACGACCCCATAGACGGTTCTTCCAATCTTGACATCAATCTCAATGTCGGCTCCATATTCAGCATCCGCAAGCAAGAGGGGGACGATGAAGATGGTTCTGCTTCCGACTTGCTGCAACATGGACACAAACAAATTGCCGCTGGCTATGTACTCTACGGCCCCAGTACCATGCTGGTTTATTCGATCGGTCAGGGTGTTCATTCCTTTACCCTCGATCCCAGTTTGGGCGAGTTTATTCTAGCTAACGAAAACATTAAGGTTCCCGATCGCGGCCCGATTTACAGCGTTAATGAAGGCAACTTCTGGCAGTGGGAGGAATCTTTGAGAGACTACATTCGCTACGTACACCGCAGCGAAGGCTACAGCGCCCGGTACGGTGGGGCTTTGGTGGGAGATTTCCACCGGATTTTATTCCAGGGAGGCGTGTTTTTGTACCCCGGAACGGTGAAAAACCCCGAGGGCAAATTGCGTTTGCTCTACGAATCGGCTCCTTTGGCGTTTTTGATGGAGCAAGCCGGCGGGCGCGCCAGTACGGGAGTTCAAGACATTTTAGACGTTGTGCCGACCAAACTGCATGAGCGATCGCCCTTGATTGTCGGCAGTAAAGAAAATGTAGCAATGGTGGAGTCTTTTATTCAAGATCGATCGCGCAATCCTAGAACAGTCCAAAAGTGAAGGAAGTTCGGCAACGAGCAATGTACGGGATGTAACGGATGTAACGGATGTAACGGATGTCAGGAAGAAGGAAGAGGGTTTTAACTTATAACTTTCGACTCCCAATTACCAATTCCCCATTGCCAATTTTCAATTACCACTTTTCAATTTTCAATTTCCAATTTCCAAGTCCCAATTAACAGCTATCAAATTGTAGGAGTTACAGTAATGACAGCAACACCAACGAATCACCTGTTAGAAATCAAAGAAATTGGCCAAAGTATCTGGATGGACAATTTGACTCGCGATCTGATCGAGTCCGGCGAACTCAAACAGATGATTGAAAGTCGGGGACTGCGCGGGATTACATCTAATCCGGCTATTTTTGAGAAAGCGATCGCGGGTAATGTGATTTACGACGCGGATATCGAAGCGGGCATCCGGGCGGGTAAATCTGTAATGGAGATTTACGAATCTCTGGTATTTGAAGATATCCGCAACGCTTGCGACATCTTCGCCCCAGTTTACGCAGAGTCGAAGGGTTTGGACGGCTACATTAGCATTGAAGTGCCACCGACGATCGCCAACGACACAGAAAGCACGATTAGCGAAGCCCTGCGCTATTACAAAGCCCTTGGCAAAGAAAACGTGATGATTAAGATTCCGGGAACCGCTGAAGGTTTGCCCGCAGTCGAGCGAGTCATCAGCGAAGGGATTAACGTTAACGTGACTTTGCTGTTCTCGGTTGACAGCTACGTCGAAACTTTCTGGGCTTACATTCGCGGTTTGGAAGCGCGGGTGGCTAAAGGTTTGGATGTGAGCAATATTGCTTCTGTTGCCAGTTTCTTCTTGAGCCGGATCGACATCAATGTCGATGGCAAGATTGATGAGAAACTCAAAAATGTCACGGATATTTCCACCAAAGCCAAACTGGAAGCGGTGAAAGGGAAAGTGGCGATCGCCAATGCGAAGGTAGCTTACCAGAAGTATAAAGAGATCGTAGCGAGCGATCGCTGGCAAGCATTAGCGGCCAAGGGAGCGAAAGTACAGCGCTTGCTGTGGGCTTCCACCAGCACCAAAAACCCCAACTACAGCGATGTCATGTACGTCGATGAACTAATCGGCCCGGACACGGTTAACACTTTGCCGCCGAACACCGTTGAAGCTTGTTTCGATCACTGCGATGTCGCACCCCGGATTGAGAACAACGTTGCAGAAGCTTACACGCTGATCGAAAGTCTCAAAGATCCCGACATTGACATCAACTTGGATCAAGTGATGGCAGACTTGCTCTTGGACGGGATTGATAAATTCGTCACCCCGTTCCAATCCCTGATGGATTCCTTGCAAGAGAAAGTGCAGAAGTTGTCACCCGTCGCCTAGACAGATATCTGTATCCTTAAAGGCAGAAGCATTTAGGAGTCGGAATAGATAATTGTTTTGGCTCTTGAGTGCTGAGTTTTGAATCTCAAACCGGGAAAATTTGAGACCAATTGGTCTCAAAAATCCGACAGAGGAAAATCAAATCCCGATTACTTTGGCTCTTGGCGCTGAGTTTTGAATCTCAAACCGGGAAAATTTGAGACCAATTGGTCTCAAAAATCCGACAGAGGAAAATCAAATCCCGATTACTTTGGCTCTTGGCGCTGAGTTTTGAATCTCGAACCGGGAAAATTTGAGACCAATTGGTCTCAAAAATCCGACAGAGGAAAATCAAATCCCGATTACTTTGGCTCTTGGCGCTGAGTTTTGAATCTCAAACCGGGAAAATTTGAGACCAATTGGTCTCAAAAATCCGACAGAGGAAAATCAAATCCCGATTACTTTGGCTCTTGGCGCTGAGTTTTGAATCTC
>NZ_JAUBUY010000015.1:0-52239 GCF_036705565.1 Microcoleus sp. AT8-B5 | reverse complement strand
GGGAAAATTTGAGACCAATTGGTCTCAAAAATCCGACAGAGGAAAATCAAATCCCGATTACTTTGGCTCTTGGCGCTAAGTTTTGAATCTCGAACCGGGAAAATTTGAGACCAATTGGTCTCAAAAATCCGACAGAGGAAAATCAACTGCCTTCTCTAGCAGAAATCTCGCCAGAAGATCCAACTCGAATTTTCCATCTCCGACCGCTGAGGAATTGCCATGCAAACTATCAATACCCTAGTAGAAACCGAATATGGCACTGCCCAACTTGATGTAGCTGAACGGACAAGGCTTCAAGAACTAGAATCCATTGTCGAACATGGACTTCAGATATTTTACGAAGTTGGCAAAGCCCTTGATGAGATTCGGGAAGAGAAACTGTACCGTGAAACTCACAAGACTTTTGAGGCTTATTGCCTTGACAACTGGGGCATCGGAAGACGGACAGCAGATCGATTTATTTCAGCAGCGCAGGTTGTCGGAATTTTGAGACCAATTGGTCTCAAAATTCCGACAAAGGAAAATCAAGTCCGTCCTCTAACAGGATTACCCCCAGAGCTACAACTCGAAATTTGGCAAGAAGCTCTGGAGTTATCGCCTAATAGTATGCCCACTGGTGCAGCAGTTCAGCGCCTGGTAGAGCGGCGATTTCCTTCAAACGGAAACGGGCGAACGCCTAAAGATAGTGCTTCGGAAGTCGAGAAGTTGCGATCGGACAATCAGCGGCTCAGAGAGCAAATCCGACAGCAAAACAGAGAAAGGGATAGGCGTGCTGCTGCTGTGGCTTTAGAGTTAGAGCAGTTGCGCTCAGAGAATAGGCAGCTAAAAGCTGAACTGCTACAGCGGGATAAGGATTGGGAAGTTCGACTGGCTTTTGAGAGGAACAAAATTCGCGAGGAGGTTAGGGGAGAACTCAGAGAGGAACTTAAGGCTGAACTCAGGGAAGAAATCAGAGCCGAAATAAAATCTGAGTATCAGGCTCAAATTAAAGAATTGACGGCTAAATATGAAGCCATAATTCAGGATTTATCAGTAAGGTTGACAGCTATGGAAGGAGCAAAATAAGAAATGGTCGCAATACTTGAAAACCCACTGCGCGTCGGTTTGCGAAAAGAACGAGTGCCGGAACCACAAATTCTGGTAATCTTCGGAGCTTCTGGGGATCTGACCCAGCGCAAACTGGTACCTGCAATTTATCAGATGAAGCGCGATCGACGCTTGCCACCGGAAACTACCGTGGTGGGAGTAGCCCGCCGCCCTTGGAGTCACGATTACTTCCGCGAGCAAATGCGCGAAGGCATAGAAGAATTTGGCGGCGGGATTGGCAATGAAGAATTTTGGCAAGAATTCGCTAAAGGTTTGTACTACTGTCCGGGCGACATAGACAACCCCGAAAGCTATCAAAAACTAAAAGCTTTCTTAGCGGAAATCGACGAAGAAAGGAGAACTCGCGGCAATCACATATTTTATCTCTCAGTTTCCCCGAACTTTTTCCCAGAAGCAATTAGGCAACTGGGCGCGGCTCAAATGCTGGTCGATCCAGTAAAACACCGCTTGGTAATTGAAAAACCCTTCGGCCGCGACTTGAGTTCGGCAAAAGCTCTCAACCGAGTCGTGCAGAAGGTTTGCCAAGAACAGCAAGTTTACCGGATAGACCACTATTTGGGTAAAGAAACTGTTCAAAATTTAATGGTGTTCCGGTTTGCTAACGCGATTTTTGAACCGCTGTGGAATCGGCAATTTGTCGATCACGTACAAATTACAGTTGCAGAAACAGTAGGCGTAGAAGACCGGGCCGGTTACTACGAATCCTCTGGGGCGTTGCGGGATATGCTGCAAAACCACTTGATGCAGATTTTCTGTCTGACGGCGATGGAACCGCCGAACTCGCTCGACGCTGACAGCATCCGCACCGAAAAGATGAAAGTTCTGCAAGCAACTCGCTTGGCAGATTTGAATAACTTGGAGTTCTCAGCGATTCGGGGTCAATATTCCGCAGGTTGGATGAAGGGCAAACAGGTGCCAGGATATCACGATGAACCGGGGGTGGCTCCCAATTCGACAACGCCGACTTTTGTGGCGATGAAGTTTATGATTGACAACTGGCGCTGGCAGGGAGTGCCTTTCTACCTGCGAACCGGCAAACGGTTGCCGAAAAAAGTTAGCGAAATTGCGATTCAGTTCCGGGAAGTTCCGCTGCTAATTTTTCAGTCCGCAGCCCAACAAACTACTCCTAACGTTTTGACCATGCGGGTGCATCCGAATGAGGGGATTTCGCTGAGGTTTGAGGCGAAAATGCCGGGGCCGGATTTGCGGACGCGGACGGTGGATATGGATTTCAGTTACGGTTCTTCGTTTGGGGTGACATCTTCGGATGCTTACGATCGCCTGTTAATTGATTGTATGCTGGGCGACCAAACTTTGTTTACCCGTTCTGATGAAGTGGAAGAAGCTTGGCGGGTGGTAACGCCGGCCTTGATGGCTTGGGAATCGTCCAACGACCAAGATTTGGTTCCTAAATACGAAGCCGGTACTTGGGAACCTGCGGAAGCAGAACTGCTAATTAACAGAGATGGCCGCAAGTGGCGAAGACTTTAAGAGCCATTAGTCAGCAGTCATTAGTCCTTAGTTATAGGTCAGCATTAGTATTAGTTATTAGCTAAGAACGGCTAACTAAGAACGGCTAACTAAGGACTAAGGACTAAGGACTAAGGACTAAGGACTAAGGACTAATAACTAATAAGAAAGGAGAAAAGATTTATGACGATGACACCGATGAAAGCTCCGCCTCTGGTTTCGCTACAAAGTCCTAAAGATGTGTCGATCGACCAAATAGAGGCCGAATTGAGTCAAATTTGGGAAAGTTACAGAGAATCGGGGTCGAAGGGCGATTTTCCGATCGCTAGTAGGGCAACAACTTTTACTTTTGTAGTCTACGAACCGGAAGAAACTCAGCGGTTATTGGCGGATCTGGGGTTTTACGACGGGCCGGTGGACGGTATTACCGGGCCGATGACGGCATCTAGCATCAGGGCGGCTCAAAAAGCTTATGGGCTGCCGAGAACTGGCAAACCTAACGCTGAATTGCTGGCGACTTTGCGGGAAGAAGTGGCTCGCAAAAATTCCACAGGCGAGGAGATGGGATCGAGTGGCTTGGGTTCCGGGGGTTCGGGGGTGGCTGACGCGATTGTGGCTGCCAATCCCTGCCGGATTATTGCTCTGTGCCCGACAGCGGGGGAAGATACGGGCGTGCAGGCTCAAGTGGCTGCTTATTGTCCGGTTCACAAGCGCACCAGTGGCAATCTGATCTGCTGCGAGTACATTACGCTGCGGGGTACGGAAGCTGCGCTGGAACGGGTGAGCGGCATTGTGACGGCGTTGACTATCGCTGATTTGCCGACGCTGCTGTGGTGGAAGGCGAATCCTGATGCCGATCGAGGTTTGTTCCAGCGGCTGGCGGCAGTTAGCAGTTCTGTGATTGTTGACTCTAGCAGCTTTGCTGAGTGTGAAGCTGAATTGCTGTTGATGCAAAGTCTGATCGAGGAGGGAATTCCGATCGCGGATCTGAATTGGCGCCGGTTGGCCGCATGGCAGGAGTTGGCTGCTGAGGCTTTTGACGCCCCGGAACGTCGCGCTGCGATTCGGGAAATCGATCGGGTGACGATCGATTACGAACAGGACAATTCTACTCAAGCGCTGATGTATTTGGGTTGGCTGGCGAGCCGGCTTCAGTGGCGTCCGGTTGCTTTCAAACAGGAAGAGGGCGATTACCACATCAAGCGAATTAAATTCGCGGGGCCGGACGAACGGGTTATCGAAGCCGAGTTGGCTGCTATTCCTACTGCTGATTCGGGCGATGTCGCGGGCGATTTGATTGCTCTGCGTTTGAATTCTACAAACGAAAAGGCTGACTGCGGTACGGTTCTGTGTTCGGAAGCGGGCGGCTGTATGCGGATGGAAACAAAGGGTGGCGCTCAAACCGATCGGTTTAACCAGGTGAGTCCTCTGTTCGATCAGGTGACGGAACAGTTGCTGGGTCAGCACCTCCAGAGTTGGGGCCGAGATGTGCTTTACGAAGAAAGTTTGGCAGTGACGGCTCAAATGCTGAAGTTAGCTAAGCGGTAAAAAGAAGTTCGGCAACGGATTGTGTAGCGGATGTAACGGATGTAACGGATGGATGGAATCAGGAGAAAGGAGAAAGGAATAAGCAAGACGGATTGAGTTAATATTCAGTGGGGCAGGCAATGTCTGCCCTACTTTTTTAGGAGTTATGAATTTTAAGTTAGGAGTTTTGAATTAATCCTGTTATTTAACTCAAAACTCTAAATTACTTCCCAAAAGCCACTAAATTACCTCTCTTCTTCTCATTCTTCCTGGGAGCATCTCATATTTGTAAAAATACTTCTTCTGGCTCCTTCCTTCTTCTGGCTCCTTCCTTCTTCCTCTTTCCTTCTTCCTCTTTCCTTCTTCCCCTTTCCTCCTGCCTCCTGCCTCCTGCCTCCTGCCTCAAAACTCCAATTTCTAGCGGAGGGCTGCAAAGGTGAGATGCTCCCTTCTTCCTTCGCGCCCTAGCGCTTACGCGCGGCTTCGCCTAACGCGTCTTCGCGGTTCGTTAAATATGTATTTTTTGTGAATAACCTAGAACTATGGCTTTAGTAATTGCTGGCGAACGCAGCGGTGCGGGAAAGACTACTGTAACGATCGCCCTTTTAGCTTATTTAATCCGTCGCGGCTTGAATGTTCAATCTTTTAAGGTGGGTCCCGATTACATTGACCCGATGTTTCATGCTTTTGTCACCGGTCGCCCCTGTCGCAATTTAGACCCGGTATTAACGTCTGAATCTTATGTAAAAAAGTGTTTTTCTCGTCATATTCAAGATGTCGATTATGCCTTAGTTGAAGGGGTGATGGGACTCTTTGATGGAGTGAGTCGAAGGAATCAGGAATCAGGAAGGCACGACACGGATTTTGACACGGATACACGGATTAATTATCGAAAAGAAGCAGGCAATTATGATTTTTCCTTTGCTTCTACGGCTCATGTTGCTTATTTGCTGAATTTGCCGGTATTGTTTGTGATAGATTGCAGCAGGCTCTCTGGTTCTGTGGCTGCGATCGCCCACGGTTTCCGTTCTTTTAACCCTGAACTTAAATTCGCTGGTTTGGTGCTGAATCGGGTGGCGAGCGATCGACATTTGGAACTGCTTCAAGATGCTCTAAAACCGCTCAATTTACCTATTTTGGGGGTTTTGCGTAGGGATGAGGCTGTTAGTATTCCCGATCGACATTTGGGTTTGATTCCTGCTGAGGAGTTGCCGAATCTTCATGCTGCGATCGATAAACTGGCTGATTTGGCTGCTGTTAGTTTTGACTGGGAGCAACTTTTGCCTTTGTTGGCTGCAACTCGAAATGAGGGGTCTGAGCAACTTTTGGGTAGGCACGGTCTCCCTTCGGGAATTATAACTCAAAAAGATGATGTTGTCAACTGTTTGGGAAAACAATTTGGAGTGAGGATTGCAGTTGCGCGCGATCGGGCTTTTAATTTTTACTATCAGGACAATCTTGATTTGTTGGAAGAGTTGGGTGCCCAGTTGGTATTTTGGAGTCCCCTTGATGACTCGGTGTTTCCTGACAATGTGCAAGGGTTATATTTTGGTGGCGGTTTTCCCGAAGTGTTTGCTCAAAAATTGAGCGGTAATGTTTTAATTCGGGATGCGGTAAGAAGGGCGATTTTTTCGGGAATGCCGACTTATGCGGAGTGCGGCGGTTTGATGTATTTGTGCGATTCTATTGTAGACTTCGATGGCATTTCTTGGCCAGGGGTGGGTGTGTTGGAAACTGCTGCTGCGATGGGTAAGCGTTTGACGCTGGGATACCGAGAAGCTGTGGCGGTGAGGGATAGTTTGGTGTTAACTGCTTTTGATGAGGTTTGGGGACATGAGTTTCATCGATCGCATTTAACTGTTGAACCGAGTAATCCAGTTTATCACAGTTGGAGGTATGGGAAGCGGGGGGAGGTTGAGGCGGTTGCTGAAGGTTGGGGAGTTTGTCAGGTGCACGCTTCTTATTTGCATTTGCATTGGGGGGCTCGGCCTGATATTCCGGCTCGTTTTTTGCAGCAGTGTGCTGATGCGTGATTGTAAGGGTGTTTTGGGCGATCGAGAAAGCGAACTGGATTTTTTTATTTAATTAACCGCAGAGGGCACAGAGGGCACAGAGAAGAGAAGAGAGAGGAGTTACTGTATTAAAATGTTTTTGATGGAAAGCAGGGAGGGGGTGTTGGGATTTATGAGCGAATCAATTTCGACTAAGCAGTTGTTTGCCCAATGGGTGACACGGGAGAATTTTCGGAGTTACGGTCAAGTTATCTTTACGGCTATTGATGGCAAGTCTTTCGATGCTGAGGATGCTCAGTTAAATTTGCAAAATGGTGTTCCTAGATTTTACATTATGCGGCTCCATAAGGAAGGTCGCAAGTTTCGCAAAATTACGCGGCACGTTCAATGTACTCAGTGTTTGGGTTCTTTGGATGGGAAGGATTGGTTGATGGCGGTTGCGCCTCCTGGGGATAGCTATAAACCGAGTTTAGAGGATATGGCTGCTTTTCGGATTCCGGGCAATTGTTTTATTAAGTTAGATGTGGGGACTTGGCACGCTGGGCCTTATTTTGATGCGGATTTTGTTGATTTTTACAATCTGGAATTGAGCAATACTAATGTGGTTGACCATTTTACTTTTGATTTTGTGAAAAATCACAATCTGGAGTTTGAGATTGTCTGAATTTAAGAAAAATTTATCGTAGAATTTTGATAGTATATCAACGAAGCTGATTATACCTGCTTAACCGTGTTTAATAGTTTTGGGAGAGGTCTAATAATTATGAATTATCCACTCTATTCTCTTTTGATTTTACCATATACGCGCCGGGAACTCCCTGGATGGGGAAAATTGATGACACTCACAGGGGTGTACCGGGATGATTTGTGGAAAAATGCTCCTATACGGGAGATTCGAGGCAAGTTCCACGGTTATCGGATGGCGATGGATCTTTCCAAGTGGAACGATCGCATGAGCTATTTTTTAGGCCGTTATTATGACTTGCCCACGCAACTTTTCATCCAAAATGCTGTACAGCCTGGGGACAGTTTTATTGATGCGGGGGCAAATACGGGCATGATTACTCTTTTGGCTGCTTATCATACAGGAACAACGGGATGCGTACACTCTTTTGAACCAAATCCTCTGGCGTTTCAAACATTAAAAGCTGCGGTAACAGACAATGAATTGCAGAAAGTTTCTCTGCACCAGTGTGGGCTTTCTAACGAGCGAAATGAACTGACACTGACAGTGCCTACAGATGTTACTGGTTTGGGTACTTTCGCTCAACTCCCAGAAAAAGATCGAAGTCTGATTTCTAATCAGTATCAAGTACCTGTGTATCGCGGAGATGAAATGCTCCCAGATAATCTTCCTGGTGCTACTTTTATTAAAATTGATGTGGAGGGGTTTGAGGTGAATGTGATTAAAGGTTTCTCCCAAACGCTGCAAAAGCTTCGCCCTGCGGTGTTGACAGAAGTTGTAGGAAGTCATCTGGAACGGGCTGGTTCAAGTGTAGCAGAACTTTGCTCTGTGATGGGTGACTTTGGCTATGAAGCTTTTAACTTGGAGGCGAAACGGGAAGGTTTGGGCCATCGGTTACAATTGTCTAAAGCGCAAGGAGGAAAGATGACTGATGATGTGGTTTGGCTGTATTCTGAGAGTCCTTTATTTTCTCGCCTGCAACAGTGGATGACACACTGATATTGCAGAGGATAAGAATTGCAAGTGCAGGGAAATCTAGGCTGATTTCCCTTTGTTTTAATATGGTCACTGTCAACGGTGCTAAAACTCTCAATCTGGGAGATGATAATTATGGGATAGATGCGGGAAAACCTGCAAATTTGATTGTGTTGGATGCTGAGGATTGTTATGATGCAATTAGGAGGCGCGCTGCGGTTCGATATGTGATTTCGCGGGGTAAGTTGCTCGCGGAAACTGCACCTGCTAAAATGAGTTTTTATGGTATTTGACAAACAATATTTGAAGCTGTTAAATTGTGAATCAAGGTGCTATTCCCGATGAGAGTCCGAGAAATTTGCAGGAGCAACTTCTGTTGCAAGATGCTAAGGCTGGTAATTGTAGAGCAATTCAGGGCGGGCCTGACGATATACTAGGGGATGTTTCCAGATTGGTTGCCCTCTATGGAGGTAATCCCGAAGACTGGTACAAAATAACCAGCATTCAGGCTTTTACAATTAATGGAGCTTCCGTACAAATACACTGGTTTGAAAATGCAAAATTTTTGCAACAAGTTGAATTAAAGTTTAAACGACAATATCCTAAAATAGCACCTAAGAATTTATAGGTAGATAAGTTATGATTGTTCGCTGTATTGCTAAGACTGGGGAAGTTCTGCCGGAAAATTATATTGATCCGGCAAGAGGTTATACTAAAAAGGTTGAATTGCCGTTGACTGTTGGCAAGGAATATGTTGTTTATGCAATCCGATCGTGGCAGGGAATAGTTTGGTACTATATTTGTGATGATAATTACAGTTATTATCCTATACAGACTCCTGCACCGCTGTTTGAAGTAGTTGATAACCGAGTTTCTAAGTATTGGCAGTTTATGCTTGACCCGAATGGGGTGTTAAGGTTTGCTTTTGAGCAGTGGTTTACTGACCCTTATTTTTATGATAAGCTGACGGATCAGGAAGAGGCGGAGGTTGAGATTTTTGAGAAGGTTAAGGAATTGATGGATGCTGAGGATTTTAGTTTGCCTCCGTTAGATGTGGCTGTTGAGAAGTTGCGGGAAACAGTCAGTGTTTGAGTGGGAAAAGTGCGATCGCAAATTGTTTCTTTACCACCTTGACTCACATACCTTCACATGGTATCAAATAGGAAGCAGCATAATTGGGTTAAAAAATGAACGATAAAATTGAAACTCACAATAACTATGAGATACTAGACGGCGAGGATGATGTTTTGTTATTGGGTCAAGCTACTTTTACGGTGGGTAGGTTTAAACAGCTAGCCGGCAGTAACTTTCAGAAGATGCTTCTGACTAATGCACCAGAAACTAACCAACGTCATAAGGCGATAATTCAGTGGATGACAGAGGTACAGATTAACGAAGAAACAAAAATTAGAGGAGGGGAAATAAACTGGAACTCCCCTCAAGAAGGAATTGATTGTCAAATCCTCAAGATAGGTTCTAAGGGTTGGCAAAAAGGAAAGCTTCAAATAGCCATTAATACAAATTTGCACCCTGGGAAACAGCAGGTATGTATAAAGTTTTGTCCTGATGAACCAGCAAAGCAAAAATAGCCTTTAGATGATATCAGACAATCTGAGGAATACAAAAAGCTGAGCAATAATAACTGACTGCCCGATCGCCCTTACAATACAATAATCGATCGCACTCCAAGGCTAGCAAGAAAAAAATGACAAATATAGAAGAATATGTCGATCGCACCGCCGAACTGATAAACTTACCCTTAGACCCGGAACACCGCCCCGGTGTTGTGGTAAACTTAGAGACGATAGCTGCGATCGCCCGACTCGTTACTGAATTCCCTTTACCCCCAGAAGTAGAAGTCGCGCCGGTATTTGAACCCTGATTTTTAACCGCAGATGAACGCAGAGGAACGTAAATTTTTAGCACAAGCGGATGCAGTCGCCACAGCATCATCGGTTAAAAGTGGCAAAATTACAGCGACAGCGGTTGTGACTGCGGCATTAGAACGAATTGCCGATCGAGATAACGTCCTCAATTGCTTTACTGCAATCACTGCATCAAGCGCACTCGCAGCAGCCGAAAATATAGATAATTCAATTGCAAATAACCAAAACCCAGGCCCTTTAGCAGGCGTTCCCTTCGCTGTCAAAAACCTGTTCGACATCGGCGGAATTACCACTCTAGCAGGGTCAAAAATCAACGCTGACAATCCTCCGGCTACCCAGGACGCGGCGGTGGTCGCCCGACTAAAACAAGCCGGGGCTGTGCTTGTAGGTACGCTCAACATGGATGAGTACGCCTACGGTTTCGTCACGGAAAACAGCCACTACGGGCCGACTCGCAATCCCCGCGATACTACGCGCATCGCTGGCGGTTCCAGCGGCGGTTCCGCAGCCGCAGTCGCCGCCGGTTTTGTACCCTTCACCCTCGGTTCTGATACTAACGGTTCCATCCGCGTACCGGCTGCTTTGTGTGGTGTCTTTGGGTTTAAGCCTACTTACGGCCGTTTGTCCAGGGCTGGCGCTTATTTATTTTCGAGTAGTTTGGATTGTGTGGGGCCGTTTGGGCGATCGATCAGAGACATGGCGCTGCTGTACGATATCCTGCAAGGCCCTGATTCTCGTGACCCAGTTTGCACTCAACGCCCGCCAGAACTTTGTTCGTCGCAGTTAAATCAAGGCATCGAAGGATTGCGAATTGCTGTTGCTGACGGGTATTTCGCCACAGGGGCCGAACCGGAAGCAATGGATGCTGTAGAAATAGTTGCTAAAGCATTGACAAATGTCTTGGATTGTGGTAATGACACACAAAAAACAACAAACCCCCCAAAAATAGGGGGGCTTGCGACTGTCAGCATACCGGAATCCGATCGCGCCAGGGCTGCTGCATTTATCATTACCGCCTGCGAGGGCGGAAACTTGCATTTAGACAATTTACGATCGCGCCCTCAAGACTTCGATCCTGCCACGCGCGATCGATTTTTAGCGGGAACCCTGATCCCTGCGACTTGGTACTTGCAAGCGCAGAGATTCAGACAGTGGTACCGCGATCGAATTCGCGAAATATTCCAAGAAACAGACATCATCCTCGCACCCGCCACCCCGATAGCAGCCCCTGAAATTGGCGTCGAGAAAATGGTAATAGCCAGACAAGAAACAAGAGTGCGTCCCAATCTCGGACTGTTCACCCAACCCCTATCATTTATTGGCTTGCCCGTTCTTTGCGTGCCCGTACAGCGGCCCGGCGCTTTGCCCTTGGGGGTACAAATTATTGGTGCTCCCTACAGCGAAGCGGTGATTCTCCGAGTCGCTGCGGTACTAGAATCGCAAGGCATTATATCTGCCGAATCAATTTAGTGCTAATAATTCTAGGGTTTGTTGTTGCGGTGGAAGCGTCTCTTAGTCCTTCTGGCAATAGCTTTGCGCTTCTGCTTTTCCAACGGGGTTTCAAAGTGGCGGTGCTTTCTCATGTCGGGGAAAATGCCCGCTTTAGAAACTTGTCGCTTAAACCGTCGTAGGGCTGACTCAATCCCTTCATTTTCGCCTATTACAACTTGGGTCATTATTTCTCCTTTTGTTCGGTAGATCAAGTTTTATCATATCAAGCTTTTTGGCCGCGCGACCTGTTGAAGGTCGGGCGATCGACCAAAACCCCAAAATTATACCAAATCCGCTGCCATCACGGCTCTTGATTCTTTAGTCTCCACAGGCAGACTTTGTATGTCAAGGCGCCAATTATATTCCCGCGGTTGAATCAGTTTGGGCTACCAACTGATTTTCCTGCCGCAGGTAAGCTTGAATAAACGGCTCTAATTCGCCGTTCATTACATCTGCGATGGCGGTTGTTTCCACTCCAGTACGCAAATCCTTGACCATTTGGTATGGGTGAAAAACATAATTGCGAATTTGGTTGCCCCAAGCTGCCTCTACCATATCGCCGCGAATCTCGGCAATTTCCGAAGCCCGCTGTTCCTTAGCAACCACCAACAGCCTAGCCTTGAGTAATGCCAAAGCTTTTTCCTTGTTTTGCAACTGACTGCGTTCCTCTGTACAGCGGACAGCCAAACCGGTAGGAATGTGAACGATGCGGACTGCGGTTTCTACTTTGTTAACGTTTTGCCCGCCCTTGCCGCCCGCGCGGGAAGTCGTGATTTCCAAATCTTTTTCTGGAATGTCCAACTTGACGGATCGATCGAGAATTGGCATCACTTCAACGCCTGCAAAACTGGTTTGACGCTTGTCGTTAGCATTAAAAGGCGAAATTCTGACCAAACGGTGAGTGCCTTTTTCCGATCGCATATAACCGTAAGCGTAACGGCCGACAATTTCCAAAGAAGCCGATTTAACACCTGCTTCCTCTCCCTCGGAAATTTCCATTAAATGTACTTTGTAACCTTGACTTTCCCCCCAGCGGGTGTACATCCGCAGCAACATTTCGGCCCAATCTTGAGCATCTGTGCCGCCGGCCCCGGCGTTAATTGTCAAAACGGCGCCGCCTTCATCGTAGGGCCCCGATAGTAATTGTTGCAGTTCCCACTGGTCGAGTTCGCGGGTTAACCGAGAAAGACTTGATGAGGCTTCTTGGAACAGGGACTCGTCGGCTTCTAACTCCAGCAGTTCTAAAATAGCTTTAGCATCTTCCAAGCTTGTTTGCCAGCCGCGATATTGGTCTAGATGAGATTTGAAGTCATTAAGTTCTTGGAGGGTTTCTTGAGCTCGATCTTGGTCGTCCCAAAATGCTGGTTGGGCGCAGATTTGCTCTAAGTCTTGAATTTTGGCTGTGAGTGCGGGGATGTCAAAGATAGTCCTGGGTTGTACCCAGTCGATCGGACAATGTTTCGATATTGTGTTTGATGTCTAGAACTTCCACTGTGAGTTCTCCTAGTTGTGGGGTGTATTTTTGAGTTTAGCTGAAATTTTGCTCTAAATGTGCAAATCAATTTTTCAGCAGCACACCAGCTTTGATAAATGAGTCAAGTTTGTCGCCCGTGCACTTCGGGGACTGCTGTTGTTTGGATTCCTGTACGGACATCCAAAACTTTGTCGGCAGTTCGCACTGTCGCTGGGAAATTGATATTCCCGAATTTGTTGGTTCTGGACTGTTTTTAGGATTTCGCACTGAATGTCTGCAAGCTGTTGAACTCCTGGTCTTTGCATAATAGCAAACAGTTTGGTTCTCCTGACGCGCTGCTGCAAGCGAGTTACTTTAATGATAGGCGATCGAGTTTGGTTGCGGGCGATCGACAATTGCTCAAATCATTACATCAAAACTTCGACGATCGCATCAAAAGTCGATCGCTACCACATTATAATTTAAGCAAAACCTTCTACTATTTTTCTAGGATTACCACGAAATCCTCAATCATCACATCAAAAGTTTGAGCCAGCTTGTGAACTGCTGCAAAGTCAACCATTGCCATACCCTGAGAACGGGCATAATTGCTAATCGTACTGTAGCCCACGCCCGATCGCTCCGCAACCTCTTTGAGCGTCCATCCCTTCTGGGCCGCCAACTCTCGAACCCGCAACCTTACTAAGCCTTTGCTCATATTCACTATTTACAAAATTTTGGATTTAGTATAATATATCAAAAAGCGATCGCCCCCGGTCATTCGATTTTAGATTTTAGATTTTAGATTTTAGATTGACTCTAAAGATGAATCTGGTAGCTGGAACGTTGGTCGAAAATTTTGCGCCTCTCATGGCAGAAGTCGGGGCTTGTCTCCGTTTTGCGGCGGAGTCAACGAAACTAAAGACGATCGCCAGTTAAAATTAATCCCGACAGATAATTTCTGTCGATCGCACTTAGCAGAGATAGATTTAGCTACCACCACCAGATGCAACTACAATGATATCAGAAAATCAGTTAAGATCGTCAACTATCAGCGCCTCAAAAATTATTCACAAATCGTCGATCGTCAATCCGCGATCGAGATTTGTCACCGAAGAAACAGTAGCACTCCTGTTCAACATATCACCGGAACAGATATACCGGATCGATTGCTGCCACAACGTGGTGTACGTTCATGCCAAAGGCCTGAGTCGATTTGTCAGCTACGCCGATTTCCCCCCAATCTTAGAAGTAAAACCGCCCTGTGCTCAAGATTTTGTCGCCTGGTACAAACGCTGGAAACGGACACAAGCACCAGAATTTTGGACTAAATTCTATACGTACAACTTCAAAGCGGCTGTTTCAGTTGACAGCTTGCTTGAGTGGGGTAAATTAGTAGCTACAGTTAAATCGGTAATTTCCGCATCAGCGCTGCAACAGCTACGAGATGTTTACGCTCAAGAAAAAACATTGATGGAAAAGTTTTAAAGCAGGCGGGGCGGATAAATCGGCAATTGTTGGCCACCAGCAAGATACAGCATATTCCATGTATATGTAGTACACACTATCTTGTAGTAAGCATCGGTGCGTCGCCACCCATCAATCTGCAAGTTCTATTTAAAAGGTCGCAGATCCGCACCCTACATACAGCGGATTCCAGGTTTATAAAGTACACCCCAGAAACCGGGTTTCTTCTGGATTTCTCGCCAGAAACCGGTTTTATTCAAGAAACCCGGTTTCTCTGTACTTCACTTACCTGGAAAGTGCTGTATTAAAATCACACAACATAAATATAGTGGCTACTGTACTTCATCAACCACCGAATATGCTGTAAATGTAAGGTGCGCTTCGGCGCACCCTACGGGATAGAGGTTCCGATCAAAACTCTTCTTTACCTTCCAATCCCCACATATTGGAAACCAGCCGCTTCTAAAGCCTTCTTGTCTAAGAAATTGCGGCCATCAATCATCACCGGATGATTCATCAACTTCGCCATTTTATCGTAATCTAAATTGCGAAACTGTTCCCAGTCAGTCACCAACACCAAAGCATCGCAACCGTCGGCCAACCTTTCCGGGTCAGTTTCTACCAAAACTCCCGACAAACCGTGACGCATCCCAGTTTGAGAAACAATCGGATCGTAAGCTTTAACTTTCGCTCCCAACCGATTCAAATTCTCGATTAAAATCAGCGCTGGGGCATCCCGCAAATCGTCAGTATCCGGCTTGAAAGTCAAACCCAAAAGTCCGACAGTTTTACCTTTGAGAATCTTCAAAACGTGCTGCAACTTTTCAATAGCAATGAACCGCTGGCGTTGGTTAACTTCCACTGCCGCTTTCAGCAAATGCGCCTCGTAGCCGTAATCGTCAGCAGTGTGAACTAAAGCCGAGACATCTTTGGGGAAACAGGAACCGCCCCAACCAATGCCAGCTTGCAGAAACTTGTTGCCAATCCGTGAATCTAAACCGATACCTCGGGACACTTGACTAACATCTGCACCGACACGATCGCAAATATTAGCAACTTCATTAATAAAGCTAATCTTCGTAGCCAAAAAAGCATTAGCTGCGTACTTAATCATCTCCGCTGAACTGATATCAGTCATCACCACAGGAACTTCCGGCAAAGACTGATTTTCTGCAAACTTGCGATCGACAATCGGCCGATATAACTGTAGCATCATATCCATAGCCCGCCGAGAGTTGCTACCGAGAACAATGCGATCGGGATTAAAAGTATCAAAAACAGCACAGCCCTCCCGCAAAAACTCCGGGTTGCTAACCACATCAAATTGAACACCTTTGTTTGCTGCTACTTCCTCACCAGTAACCTCATCACCGCTGTGAGGTTTTTGACGTTCTGCTAAACCGTCTAGTACAATTCTTCGCACCCAGTCCCCGGAACCGATGGGCACAGTAGATTTATTAACAATGACTTTGTAATCGCCATCGAGGTGAGCTCCTATTCCCCGAGCAACCGCTTCCACGTAGCGAGTATCGCTTTCCCCAGTAGGCAAAGGAGGCGTCCCCACCGCAATAAACAAAATATCCCCGTGAGACACTCCCGCTGCTAAATCCGAAGTAAATTCTAGATTGCCAGATGCAGATGCAGAAGACATTAATTCAGACAGTCCAGGTTCAAAAATAGGCGACTGTCCAGACTTCATTAATTTAACTTTTTCTTCGTTGTTGTCTACGCAAATCACGTGGTGGCCGATGTGGGCCAAACAAGTGCCGGTGACTAAGCCAACATATCCTGTACCGATGACACAAACCTGCATAGAAATCTCCTCAAAGCTAGTAAATAAATTAGATGGGATGTTGAAACAAGAAGGAAGAAGGGAGAAGCCTTTAGTTATCTAGGAGAGAAGGAAAAAACAGCTTGTAGGGGTAGTGCTACCCCTACTCCCCGTGCCTACCCCTAGAGGCCAACCACGGGGGGTTTGCCCCTACAAATCCCCACTCTCTACTTTTGGTTTCCCTCGATGCGATCGCGAAAATCCTTTATAGTCAACTCTAAACCTTGATCCAGCGGCACAGTTGGCTCCCACCCCAACCAAGTTTTAGCACGAGTAATATCCGGTTGTCGCTGTTTTGGATCGTCTTCCGGCAGCGGTTTAAAGATAATTTCTGCCCCTGGATTAATCGTGTTTTGAATTTTTTGTGCCAGTTCCAATATAGTGTATTCGCCGGGATTCCCCAAATTCATCGGCCCGATTTTGTCGCTATTCATCAAACGAATAAATCCTTCCACCAAATCAGAAACGTAGCAGAAACTCCGCGTTTGGGAACCGTCGCCGTATACTGTCAGCGGTTGATTCCGCAAAGCTTGAGCAATAAAATTGCTGACTACTCTGCCGTCATTTTCCAACATCCGGGGGCCATAGGTATTATGACAGCAAACGCAGTAAGTACCGCCTACAAAATTCTCTCCGTCGGGAACAGAAAAGTCGTATACATCCTCATCGATTTCAAACTCTTCTATGGCTTTAACTTTTGCCCAAGCTAAATCCCCTGTGATTTGAGCTTGCAGTTTTTGTTTAGCATTAGCAAGATTGAGAATGCTGTACTCGTCCAACCCTTGAACAGTTATCCGGTAAGACTTGTATTTTTTGCTGTCTCCTTTTCGCACTGTTGTCTCGAATTCCGACACACTTCCAACTATCCCGAATTTAGCTAGAATTAGCACCAGTTTTTCAATGATTTTTTGGCTGGAACTGTTAAACACTAGCAGCGAACCCGTTGTTTTCGCGTCGTGATTCCCGTCGCCTTCCCAGAAACCGTGTAAAAAGTGAACTAACTGTTCTTTGGGAAGTTGCAAAATCCAATTGGGTATATCTTTTTTGGTGCTTAATTCTTTGCCAAACCCCAAAATATTGACAACTAGATCGACTATTATTTTTGACCTGACGTTAACCGATGGCGCTCTTTTCTCCTCTTTGTCAAATCTGATTTCACACTCGCAGCCAAATAACTCTCGCGTCACCCGGATCAGCTTTTCCAGATATTTGACATTTGAGCTAAATACGAGCTGGCGGTCTTTTTCTGTATGAACCAAACAGCCTTCTGCTAAGTAAAATCCCAAAAACCACAGGAAATCACTGACATTTTCGATGTAATTGTTGATTGCTTTGACGGATTGATAGCCAGCTATTTTGTCTTTTTGGGTCAAAGGTAATCCCAATTCTTGCCAAAGTTGCCAGGGAATTTTGTTGCCTGCTTCGTATTTTTTGATGGTGCTGAAGTATTGGCGATTGCTGATTCCTTTTCGAGCGAAATATCCATATATCTGCTCTCTGAATTTTTCTAAGTATGCGATCGCATCCTCGCTGATTACCCACAGCCCTGGTGCATTAACTTTATCGCTGATGTAAAAAGGTTCCAAGGGACGATCGATAAAAGGAATGTAACTGGGAACAGCTACATCATCCCCAACCTTTAAGTCTTTGCCAAATACGGCTTGAGGCAACCCTTGGCTGTCGCGAGTAAACAAACTGTGGTCTTCAGTAATTTTTACTTGTTTGCCCCAGGTTGTTGCAATTTTATACCCTTTCTTCGTCACTTTGTGTTTCCAAATTGCCGAGATTGGTTTTAAGCGCATTTTTCCCTGTTCGTCAAAGCAAGGAACTGAAACATTTGATATGTCACCTCCGATCCGGCTGTAGCATTCCTCAAATGTTTCGTAATAAAGTCGATCTCCTTTGTAATAGAGAACTTTTTGATCGCCTGTCAAACTGTTAAAAATTCGCACAACTCGAATGTCTACACCATTTTGACGGTGGTAATCAAAAGATAAGGTTTCAGCTACTCGCTTCCCTTCGTCGTAACACGATCTGATCCCGATACAATTAACGTTGCCGCGATAATCTTCTGTTTGTGGATGTACGTCAGGATCTCCGTACACTTCGGAAGTGGAAGCGAGAAAGAATCTTGCTTTTACCCGTTTGGCCAATCCCAACATATTCATCGTGCCGATGACGTTTGTTTTAATTGTCTTGACAGGGTTGTACTGATAGTGTATAGGGGAAGCGGGACAAGCCAGATGGTAAATCTGATCTACCTCTAACCGAATCGGTTCCGTGATGTCGTGGCGGATCAGCTCAAAATACGGGTTGTCCAGCCATTTGAGGATATTGCGTTTAGTCCCGGTGTAAAAATTATCCAGGCAGACTACCTCATGTCCTTGGGCCATTAAGCGATCGATTAGGTGGGAACCGAGGAAACCTGCACCGCCTGTGACTAAAATTCTCATTGTGGAAACTGCCGTTCTGTTTAGGGGTAGGACTGGGGTACAAAAATTCAGTCGCTAGAATGAAACTTACTAATAGAATAACAAAATTGCGATCGACGATGTAAACACTTATGCGTCACCTTTATTAAATCTTTAATTAACTTAGCATTTGCCAATACTTTGAACAAAGTGCTATAATTCGCAAATGTCAGCTAGCAATTTTTAGTGAAGCTTCAATATTTTCGCAAAAATACTGTTGACAATAATTCACTTTTGAGTTAATAGGTATTAATTGTTTGTTAGTTGTGATTGGTGAGGCGATCGCTTCTGTCTTGAGTTATCTAAGAAAAGGCTGATTCCCTAGGTATGGCTACGCTTCACGGGCTTGTTTGAGAATAGGTTAATCCAGTTTATGTAAACAGGGCTGACGCGCGTCAATCGATTTTAGATTTTAGATTTTAGATTAAAGAATTGACTTGCGCGAGATAAATGCGGGGGCAATAAGTGATTTTAGATTTTAGATTTTGGATTGATTTGCGCGAGATAAATCACGTGGCGGGTACCACCTTGGAAATTCGCTTGTCAGAGGCTAGAAACCTGGTTTATTCGTAGATAAAGTTGAGCAAGCAAATATTTTTCCGAGAAACCCGGTTTATTTGGCCTTAGTCGCGATCGACTAACTGTGACGACGGTAATTAGAATTATACAGTATCGCTATCCGATCGCGGTGGAATCTCAGCAGCAGTTAAAGTCACGATTATTTTTAAGAAGACTTTGGGTATTCCTGAAGTATAAATGTCTGTTGACTACCTTTAAGATTCTGTTTCATCACCCGAAGCAGACGATTATCCATTGGCTGTGTATCTTGGGTGAAAAATTCATGAAGTACCTGCACTTTGCCTGCATAGTCTCGATCGGCTTTACAAATTACAATTCCTGCATGATTTGAGGTTGTAGAATGGAGATTGATGAAATCTTGACGATTTTCTGTAATGACTACTCGCCCTGCATTTGTCGCGTACATCAAGACTTCATCATCGGGAATTTTTTGATTGGCTTGTCCAGCGCTCTAGGATGTCAAAACATCATAGCCACGCGCTCGCAGTAAATCAACCATTGCGATCGGAAAGTTTTCATTCGAGTAAAACTTTAGCATTTTTAGTTACTCATTTTCAGCAAGCCACAGCTCGATTTCTTCTCGGTTGTGTTCGTAATAGTTCGCAACCGCTTGCAAATCTTGAAGGGTGAGTCCTGGATAATTATAGAGAAGTTCGGATTCAGTTGCGCCCTGTTGTTGGTAGGCGATAATCGTCCAGACGGGAATGCGGGTATCGCGAATTCGCGCTGCACCGCCACAAATTCCTGGAGTTTTGTGAATGGGATTCTGAAGGGTTTGGATGAATTGTAGGGTTTGTGCTAGCAAGTCATCAGGCAGTGTTTCAATGGTTTGGAGAAGTTGTTCTTTGATGGTCATAATCGATCGCCAAAATCTAAAGAGGATATTGTGTTGGGATTACAGCCGACCTATAAGCATCCGTATACAGGTTATGGTGTGGCTTGAACACGATCGATTAATCGGATTTTGTTAACGATCGAATTTTGATCGATAGCTTACGTTCGGTCAGACATTCTGCACGATTAACCTGCAATAAACGCACAGTGACTCGACCGATCGCAGTTAGAGGTTCGATTGTACCACTTTCAGTTTGAAGTTGAAAATGGTCTTCCCAGCTATCTTTTCTAGGGTTGTAAAGTCGAACCACTTCATCTGTTTCTGGATCGAGGGAAGCAATATCGCTGCCTTTATTTTTGTTACAAATTGAGCAAGACAAAGCCTGATTATTTTCTACTGTTTCGCCACTGTGTTTTTCGGCAATGATATGGTCTATTTGATGAGACGATAGGGCGAGTGTTTCTGGGATTAAACAATATTCGCAGTATCCGTTGGCGCGATCGCATACCATTCGTCGCAGACTAGCTGAAACGTAGGTTTTACTCATGCAGCCTCGCTCAGTTTCAGCAGGGCTTGCGCTTTGGCAATGCGTACTAAATGTTCGACAAATTCGTATTGCTGCCACAAACGCTGCTCCATCGGCGTGAGTCCTTCTGTGCGATTTTTCTCTAATAAAGTATCGATGTCAGCTTGAAGATCGTCGGATAAACGCAGGGCTAATACTTCTTGTGGCGAGGGTAAACTTGCTATAAATTCTAATATCTTCGTGAGTCCAGAAAATCCGCTTGAAGGATTGGCTTCGACTTCCCTCAATCCCAGCATCAAAATCTGTGGTAACTCATCTTTGAGAGTATCTAGCCGCAGTGCTAGTTCGTCGGGAATTTGAAGGGTAATTGTTGCCATTTTTTTACTCACTGACGCTCTCATTGAATGGTAGCACAATAGAAGTGCGATCGCCCTTTTGTGAGAAATGCAGTGTGCGATCGCCCCGCGCGATCGGGTAAAGGTGCGATCGCGCTTCCTGATTTTAGTCGCTTCACCCTACCAATCTGTTGAATAGTGGCTAAATTTTAGTTACCATTGTTATCCTTGATGTCTAGATTTTGTATTGATAGTTCTGAAGGTAGCGGTACAGTTATTTGTAGGTATACACCAATTTTTATTTGATTGTTCTCAAAACTTATATTAGTTACATTAACTTTACTATTTTCAGATACACCGTCTTGAATAGGGAATTTAGCAGGTGGCTTAGTTTTATATCCAGCATCCTCAAGCCATTCAGCAATATTTCTCCAATTTTCTATCTTTTCAATGCCTTTACCCACAAAGGCTTTAACGTATTTATAAATAGTGGCACACAGGTCAGTTTCAACACCCTTGGGATTCTTTTTCAGCTTTTCGGCGATTTCAGCGGGACTGAAGCCACAAAGCAACCCCCGCAGATGCAGCTTTTCTACGGGGGTGAGAGGCTTTCCCTTAACGGCGGCCAAGTCCGAGTACAGAGTTTTTAAGTCCCAGCGGCTTTCGGCTTCGACGAAGCGATCGTTTGTGGATGCCATAGATGGGTGTCTCTAAATTTCCTGATGGAATTCTAACATAACTCCTGATGAGTGTCAGTTTATTGCCAGACTCCGCTAGCGTATGATAAGTGAATGCTAAAGCGCAAGTAATGAAATTTAAAAGTCAAAACCTTTGTGGGATGGCTTTTTAGCCGTGACTGACTACAGTTAGCGACCCGACAGGGGAGTAAGGCTGAACTTTGGTAAGTTTCTCGCTTTGACTCTAATTTCGGCCACTGCCAGTAATTTTTTTAATTTATTTTCTGGGATTTTGCATAATTTTCTGGATTTGCCCCTGATAAATAAATGGGAGGCTGCAATGCGCCTTCTGCAGACTGAGTTATTTGTGAGTGCGATCGCGACGAAAGCTTTGCTATGCAAGAGTTTTGCGATAGCAAATCCCTGACTTCGCATAAATTTAGGACGATCGCAGGATCTAAAAATACAGGCTAGCAAGTCATTTTTTTAGAAATGGAGAAAGACTTGTAGCTCGAATAGGCATAAATCTAGTATTCACACTGAGATTGCAACATGAACATTAATGGAACGTTGGCTGACGATACTCTCAATGGCACCCCCGATGCAGATTTAATATTTGGACAACAAGGCTCTGACTTAGTGTTTGGCGGTGATGGAGACGACTTAATCTACGGCAAGCAAGGAGATGACAAGCTATACGGTAATGAAGGTAATGATACCGTCTACGGTGGCAAAGGTAAGGATACAGTTTACGGCGGCAAAGGTGACGATCGGCTATTTGCTAATGCTGGAGATAACTTGATATATGGCAACGAAGGCGAGGATACAGTTGAGGGCGGAATAGATAACGATACAGTTTACGGTGGTAAAGGTAATGACAGCTTGTTTGGCAACTTCGGGGATGACATTCTCTATGGAGATAACGGAGCAGATACCTTAACTGGGGGGAATGGTAACGACACTTTTTTTATTGGTAAAAATACTGGGGGTTCAGAGATTTCGGATGCCGATTTCATTGTTGATTATACAGAGGGTGAGGATGTAATTCAGTTAAGGAACGATGTTGCCTTTGATGACCTCAAGATTTATGTGGGCACAGGGGTTAATGCTGGCTACACAATTATTCAGGATGACTTAACAGGGCAATATTTGGCAGTTTTGGAGGGTGACGCCAGATTGACTATTGCTGATTCTAGCGGGATTGTGAGTTTGACGCCTGCGCCTTTGCCGACTCCGACGCCTGTGACGACTCCGACGCCTGCACCGACACCTGCACCGACACCTGCGCCGACTCCGACGCCTGCGCCTGTGACGACTCCGACGCCTGCGCCGACACCTGTGACGACTCCGACACCGGAGCCCAAGCCTTCAATCACCCCAAGTGCAACGACGCCTGCGCCGACGCCTGTGACAACGCCGACACCTGTGACGACTCCGACGCCTGTGACAACGCCGACGCCTGTGACAACGCCGACACCTGTGACGACTCCGACACCTGTGACGACTCCGACACCTGTGACGACTCCGACACCTGTGACGACTCCGACGCCTGTGACGACTCCGACGCCTGTGACGACTCCGACGCCTGTGACGACTCCGACGCCTGTGACGACTCCGACGCCTGCACCTGTAAAACCGACAGCGTTTGATGAAAAATTCTACCTGGTCAATAATTATGATGTTGCTAAAGCCGTTTTGACTCGTCAAGTGAAAAGTGCTTTAGAACACTACGAGACTGTGGGTAAAGCTCAAGGTCGGGCTAGCGCTCCTTCCCAGGTAAGCACTTTCAACATTACATTCGACTATCGGTTTGATACTGATGGGTTCTTCAATGACCCCAACCGCAAAGCTACTTTGGAAGCAGCAGCAGACTACTGGGAATCTGTCATCCTAGACGAGTTTCCTAATATTGCCACTGGTACCGAGTTTTGGGTACCAAATCCTCAAACTTCAAAATTGGAAAAGGTCGTTTTAGATAACGAAATCGACGATGTGTTGGTATTTGTCGGGGCTCGACCTATCAGGAATTTCGCGGTTGGAGTAACAAACAGCTCTGGTGCTGGTTATAAAGATGAAACCAGTTTTTCGTATGTTTTGCCCGATCGAGTAAATGGAGTCAATTATGAACCTTATTTAGGAAGTCTTTCCTTTGGTTCTGATATTGCATATAGTGTTGACAAAACTCCATATGACTACAGCGATACTCCCAGTGAAAATGGTAATGAGGCTAGCCTTTTTATCACTGCCACCCATGAACTGGCTCATGTACTGGGGTTTATGGGGGCACCTATAAATAGTGCCCGAGTTAATGGTACATCTTTTAATGGTGTCAACGCCAAAGCCGTTAATGGAGGCAATCCCATTCCTGTAAGCAGTGCAACAGATATCACTCATCTAAGCAATATTACAACGCCATCAGGTGTATCGTCTCTGATGGGTAGTGGCGGTGCTTCATTTGCATTTATCCCCACAAAAGTTGACTTAGCCATTTTGGCAGATATTGGCTACAAATTTGACGGATTTACCGTTCAAGATTCAACGCCAACCACTGCAACTGAGGGAGATGATAACGTCATTGGCACAGATTTGCTTGATACTCTCAACGGTTTAGGCGGTAACGATCGCATTTACGGTGTCGCTGGTAATGATAGCCTGATTGGAGGTTCTGGGAATGACCTGCTCTATGGTGGTGGAGGTCAGGATACTTTTGTCTTTGGGGTAGCAAACGGTCAAGATGAGATCGGTGATTTAGCGGCTGATGACAAGATACAGTTAGCTGCTAGTTTTGGTTTTAGCAGTGGAGCTAATGTTTTAGCAGCACCAGGAAACTTCTTTAATGGCCCAAATTCTTTTACTGGAGAGCTTTTTTCTCGGATCACCCTCAGTCCTGGAAATACAATTCAAATATTCCATAAAGATCCCCTAACTGCCGCGAATTTCATCATCCTCTAATCTAGTCGTCAGACAAGTTTAGAATTAAAGCGATCGCCCTTAAGCTCCAAAAGTGCGATCGCCTCCCATTCACCAAAAGTAATCTTCCATGATTTAATTAAAATAGCTAACCCTTTTTCACTACAAACTGGCATGGTCGGGTAATTTTGAGAAAGTGGGAGAGATAAGATGAACGTTACTCAATTAATAGAAACATTAAATGCTAATAAATTTATGCGCTCTAATGAGGAAGTGATGAGTTTTGAATACGCTTTAGCCGAACTTGCCCTACATCTTAACAGCGAATATTTGCCAGAACTCTATCTGGTTTTAGATGACAGATGCGAACAACATGAAGTCATGTATGGTCTCATTCATTTTCTGGAGTCTTTTGAACTCAAAGACCAGTTGCAGGCGTTTATTGATAGCATAGACCGGATGATTGTTAATGCTAAAGAATGGACAATGATTCTAATTTATGGAATTCTCAATCAGGATTTAGCCCGGGATTTATATAGCCAAATGTTACATTCTACTGATTCTAAAAATCGGGATTTGTGTACGCATTTGCTGCGCGAAATAGCCGCTAATGAATCCCCTCCTTTATCTTCCCATGCTGAGTCAGTTATTTCCAGCGCAACTGCGATCGACATTAATATTGATGAAATTCAGAGGGATCTGTCGAGCTTTCTTAAACTCATCCAAGATGGGAATATCTTGGTACTCTTGCAAGACGATCGGCCAATAGCCCAAATTAAACCTATCAAATAAGATGCAAGCCGCTCTCAGGATGAGCGATCGCCCTTAATCTCCAAAAGTGCGATCGCCCTCCTAAAATTAGTTAATGGTATAATCATCCATCGCATACCATGCCGGAGTAAACCACTTATTTTGAATAATGGCACAGATACTTCTGAAGACACTCCAGAAGTTGTAGAACAGGATATAATAGACCAAACGATTGAAGTAGGAAGTGGTTGTGACTGGACAGGCAGTGGAGTAGAACCTCAGTGGCATAATCCAAAATCCATCAAAGCCTACGACCATATCGATCGCCATCATGGCCCAAAACTGAAACCCCTTAATTTTAGAGGCAGGGCGGCATCCAAAAATCAGCCTCAAGGCCAGTGGCTAAATGCTCAAGACTGGGTAAAAGCTGAACAAGTCACACCGAAATATCCCGGTCGTTACATTATAAATTTCAAGCGTTCTATTGGGGAAGTTCACTATCCAGATGGAACAATAATTGAAAATGTTACCCATGCTTTTATTAAAAGGAAACCAGATGGAACATTCAAATCTGCTTATCCTGTTCTCAATGATGCTACGCTGTCCTCATTAGATAGGAGCGATGATGATGAATAACTATAGCAATTTTACAATTCACCTAGAAGAACCTAATGGCGAACAATATGCTGACCCACCAGAGGACTTATTAGGAGAACTTTCGCATTTTGAGTTAGGCCTGAAACTATTTTGCTTTGAAGGCGATCGCCCAGTATCAATAGAAATTGGTGAAAAAAAACTAAAAGTTCTTTTAGACCCCGATATCTGTATGCTCCTAGAAGATGAACTCCCCAAAAAAATTAGTGAGTTATCCCAAGGGAAACCGATCAAAATAGAATTTGTTGAAAGTGTGTGCCTTACTCTTGAATTGCAGCCATTAACCAACGATAAAATTAGCTGTAATTTCAAAGAATTTGGATATTTATCTCCAAACCAGTTTACCCTAAAATCCAGAAATCAACACTTTGAACTGAATAAAACTCAAGTTATAACAGAGTTAAAGGGATTTGTCGAACAACTCATGGAAATGGCTCTAAATGGCGGCTATATCACCCGCGAAGAAAAGCAAGAATTCCTGATGCCACTCCGCGAAATTGCGCCTGCTTCGGCTATTTGTTAATTAAGTACGATCGCCCTTCATCTCCAAAAGTGCGATCGCCGTCGATAATTTGACAGTTAAATTATCAAAAACCCTCCCTCCAAAAAGTTATCCCCGGCGAGAGGGTAAATCAAACACCACTTCAAATCGGATGTTGGGCACTCGTTGCCGAAACAACTGAAGATGTCCCTCCGCATCCGGCTGCGATAGCGACCGACGATCGCCCATTGCAAGCTGGACGGGCGAGGTGGCACAATAGGGGAAACTTCCAACAGATTGCAGGGCATGAGCGACAGCGAGCGGATTTCAGTGGTTTTGCCAACACAGGCTAAAAAGGATCTCGAAAAGTTGTGCGATCTCGAAAAGCGATCGATCTCCAACTTTGTCTACCTTCTGATTCAAGAGGCGATCGATCGAGCAAAAGCATCCGGCAAGCTCCAATCAACAGATGACTGAAACTAAAACTTGATTTATCGTGCTTAATTTTAAAATCGAGAAGTGCGAAAAAACTCGCCTACGGCAATGCTAATATTCATTAAATGAGAGGTGTAAAAACATGGCAAGAAGCAGGCATATCTCCAGAAGATGCCAGGAGAATTCAGAATGCAGCCGATCGGACAAAACAAACCATCATAGTTGTTGGCAGTCGAGCAAACGGGACAAGTACGCCAACTTCTGACTGGGACTATATAATGTTAGGTAACTCTCGCCAGCGGCATTCCGCTAGCAGTTCCGTCCCTCGCGGTACAAGTGGCGGCGAAATTAATACTTCAGGTCGAGAAACGGGAATCGATATTTTTACTGGCCCCCTCATCTCAGGAGAACCTCACGTTATATTTGAGCCAGACTTAGGAGAGGCAAATGAATCTAGCCGATGAAATTACAATCAATCAAATTAAACAAGAATTAATTAGCCAAGAAGATGCAAAAAACTGGTTTTTAAGCTTCCCAACCGAATACCAGCAGGAAATATTGCAGCGGCTATCCTACATGACCCTCCAAGCAGGGGCGCGAGAAGAAGATGTTTCCCTAGCTATTGCCAAATCAAAACTTCGCCCAACTTACACCCCTTGTGTGTTGCTGAGTAGAGGGCGATTAAAAGAACAAATGGCAAAGCTTTTGAAACTGCCGCCCTCAGAATCTATCAAAACCTTTTTCCTGTTAATGAGTTTATTGGCAATTGCCGATGCGCGCAGGTACGGCAAATATTGTCAAGATGGCTGTAGCCACTGGTGGCATCGCGATTTGAGCGATCGCAAAGTTGTAGATGAAATTCAGCGCGAGTTGCAACAAAGCATTCTTGTTTAACTTGTAGTAAGCTGTGATGCGAGGGGGCGATCGCCACTGACGCTGCAGCCATATTCTGGGCCCCCACAGGGACGGGCAAGATGCCCATCCCACAAGAAAACAGACTCTTTGTGGAACAGGCATCTTGCCTGTTCTAGATGACTGCAAACAACTACAAAAAACTGACTCTTTGTGGAACAGGCATCTTGCCTGTTCCTGACAAAATCCCACAATCAAACTGACTCTTTGTGGAACACGCATCTTGCCTGTTCTAGATGACTGCAAACAACTACAAAAAACACACTCTTTGTGGAACAGGCATCTTGCCTGTTCCTGACAAAAAGCCACACAGATTACGAATCTCGATCGAGCTTCAGCACAGCCATAAAAGCCTCCTGCGGCACATCCACAGTACCCACAGACTTCATCCGCTTCTTACCCTTCGCCTGCTTTTGCAGCAACTTTTTCTTCCGCGAAATATCACCGCCGTAACACTTCGCCAACACATCCTTCCGCAAAGCCGGAATGTGCTCCGAAGCAATCACCTTCGCACCAATTGTCGCTTGAATCGGCACCTTAAATTGATGACGAGGAATCAACTCCTTGAGTTTTTCCGTCAACCCGCGGCCCACATTATAAGCCTTATCCCGGTGTACAATCATCGCCAAAGCGTCAACCGGATCGCCATTAATTAAAATGTCCATTTTCACCAACGGATTTTCGCGATAACCGATGAGGTGATACTCCATGCTCGCATAACCGCGCGATCGCGATTTCATCTGGTCAAAAAAGTCCGTCACCACCTCCGCCAAAGGCAACTCGTAAACCAGCGTAGTTCGGCCTTGACTCAGATACTTCATATCCATAAAAATGCCCCGCCGACTTTGAGACAGTTCCATCAGCGCGCCCACATAAGTTTCCGGCGACAGCATTTCTACCCGCACATAAGGTTCCTCAATTTTCTCCCGGTACTGAGGATCGGGCAAGTGGCTCGGATTGTCAATTGTTAACACTTCCCCTTTAATTGTTGTGATTTGATAAACCACAGAAGGAGCCGTAACAATCAAATCCAAATTGTATTCTCTCTCCAATCTTTCTTGCACAATTTCCATGTGCAGCAAACCCAAGAAACCGCAGCGGAAACCAAATCCCATCGCACTCGAAGTTTCCGGTTCGTAAGAAAGCGCCGCATCGTTAAGTTCTAGTTTTTCTAAAGCTTCCCGCAAATCTGGAAATTGGTCAGCATCGATCGGGAACAAGCCGCAAAAAACCATCGGCTTTGCCTCTGTATAACCCGGCCAAGGCTCCGGCGCCGGCTTTTTGACCAAAGTAATCGTATCGCCGACGCGAGCATCAGCTACTGCTTTAATCGCCGCGCCCAGATAACCCACTTCCCCGGCGTGCAGTTCGTCTACTGGAACTTGAGTCGGTGAAAGAATGCCCAATTCATCGATGACATATTCCTTACCCGAAACCATCAACAAAACTCGATCGCCCTTTTTGACACTTCCGTCCATCACCCGGAAATACACAATTACCCCGCGATAAGGGTCGTAATAACTGTCAAAAATTAGCGCCCGCAGCGGTTTGTCAACAGTATCCTGCGGCGGCGGCACTAATTCGACGATCGACTCCAAAATCTCATCTATACCAATTCCTTCCTTAGCCGAAGCCTCAATCGCCCCGCTACAGTCCAGACCGATAATTTCTTCAATTTCCCCTTTTACCCGTTCCGGTTCTGCCCCCGGCAGGTCAATTTTATTTAAAACAGGAATAATTTCCAGATTGTTTCCCAAGGCAAGGTAGACATTTGCCAGGGTTTGTGCTTCCACGCCTTGAGATGCGTCTACCACCAGCAGCGCCCCTTCGCAAGCAGCGAGCGATCGCGACACCTCGTAAGAAAAGTCCACGTGTCCGGGAGTGTCGATCAGATTCAGCACGTACTCCTGACCGTCCTTGGCAGTATAATTCATCCGAGCCGCTTGCAGCTTGATCGTAATGCCGCGTTCGCGTTCGAGATCCATATTGTCTAAAAACTGCTCCTTCATCTCCCGTGCCTGCACAGTCCCAGTCGCCTGCAACAGGCGATCGGCCAAGGTCGATTTTCCGTGGTCGATGTGAGCAATAATCGAAAAATTACGAATGCGAGATACAGGGACGTTAGTCATGTTTTTTATCGAAGAGCTAATCGGCAAAGGATACTTTTTGTTGTATGATTACACAAGCAAGAGTAGAGTGCTTACTTCAACCTCTTACTGGGGATTGAGATGAAACCACAACTGAGGCAAACCTCAAGAGTATCAGTTATTAGCCTTTCAAGTGTCCGATCGAGGCCGGACACCCAAAAGGAAAAAACTTTTCTCTCTCTCATTGTACAGAAAGCGGTTAAGCGGTTGAGGAAAGGTTGGGTGCAAATCAGGGACTGCCAATATCTAGTTCAGTCGGTTGTCATCAAAAGAATTGAAACTTAAGAATTAAAACTAGGATTTTTTAACTATGAGCGAATCAAGAATACCATCCCACAGTTCGTCAGAAAAAGTCGAACTGTCCATCCATATCGATCCTGAACTGCTAGACCAAATTAAGCACTTGACGAATGACCCCAGCAAAGTCATTGAAACAGCAATCAAGCAGTGGCTCAGAGGCGAGCGCCGCGAAGACGAGCTGGCTCTGAGTTTACGCCGCAACCCCCCAGTCCCGCCCCGCGGTGAGTGGAACGACTGAGGTACTCTCGCCCCAGACGGCGCGCGCAAATCTGCAGGCTGTAAAGTTTCTGGCAATGAAATTTCGATCGCGCGGGCGAGATCCTGCAGATTTCGCGGCGAAAGCTACAAGTGGTGGGCGAGTGAACTCGGCTAAATCACAACCTCGGAACTATTCGAGGTGGTGGTTCGCAGCCTCATATTTTGGCGTAATTTTCACATTTGATAGTTAATCGGTGCAGATTCCTAATTTCTCAATCTTAATTTTTATCTTTAAATTACCCAAAACGGCTGAGAACGAATAGTTTTTAGTTTTGAGTTGAGTTCAGAATTAAATAATAAATGTTTTCTGAGTTCATTAATCACTCAATACTCAATAATAGAAGCCTAAAATTTGTGCTAATTGTGAGTTTTGAGCGATAAATGTTTTAATTAAAAAGCCAACAACTTTTTAATTGATTAATAACTCAAAAATTAACAGTAGAAGCATCAAACAATGGGGAGTATTGAGATATTTATTCAAAACTCAAGACTCCAAAATCCGAACTACTTTCATCCCCTACTCTGATGGACTCTAACACAGATTTTCGGCGATCGAGCCTCGCCTCTACAGTTTTTTTTCAAGAGTTAGGGGCAGAATTAGTATTTACCCAAGACGCAAGGGGTAGATATCTATCTTTTTACTGGCAAAAAGCCGAACAGTACAACCTTACAGCAGAACAAATTGTCGTTAGCGAAGCCCTCGAAGAGGATCGCCCCCTCAGCGAAACCCTGCAACCCATCCCCCCCGCGCCTTATCTCGATATCCTGCGGCGGGCGCTCGAAACCCTCGTACCGCAACGGTTCAGCTATCCATTTTCCCACGCCGGACAATATTTTCTCTTCGATTTGACACTCACTCCGGCGATCGACTCAAACGGCAAAGCTACAAAAGTCTTAGTTATGGGAAGGCTGCTGTCTGACAAACCCACAGACAGACGGCCAGACTCCCCAGAATTCATGCTCTATCGAGCTTTGCCATCCCTCTTGGACGCCCGCCAACGAATGTCGCTTCCAGCGAGCCGTATCCCCGGTCGATCGCTCCCTCCCTACTCGGAAATCGATCGTAAAATCATCTCGCAAATCGCTCAAAACCTCCACAAAACCCTCGATTTAGCAACCATTTGGCAGCAAACTGTTAACAGCTTGGGTCAAGTTTTGAACGCGAGTCGCTGCATCATCTGTTCCTACAAAAAAGACAGCGAAAATCTCGAAACATCCCCCTTCCTCGCCTCCGAAAAACAGCAAAAATCGACCGCCTCAGCAGCCGAATTACAACAGTCAATAGCTAGCTACCCCTCGCCCCCGCTTTCCCCAACTCAAATCGAAAATCTCCAATCGAAAACTTTTAAAGTAGTAGCTGAATACCGCCAAGAAGCTTACTCTTCTATGCTGGGAGTAGAACTGCGCGCAGCCGAACAGCCGGGGTGGATTCAAACTTTAGCCACCTTAAAACCAGTAGCAGTCGATTACGCCTCCCCCGCCACCGATCCCTTCCACCGCCATTCCGTGCTCGTAGCAGCTACCTCCTATGAAGACCAACCCAATGCACTGATATGTTTGCACCGCTGCGGCAATTCTCCGAAATGGAGTCCTGTCGAACTCGAATTCGCCCGCGAGTTAGTCGCTCAAGTCGGCAGTGCGATCGCCCACGCTACACTTTACCAAGAATTAGAACACGCTCGCGCCGAAGCCGTAGCTCTTTCCCAACTTAAAAGTCAATTTCTTGCTAATACTTCTCACGAACTCCGCACCCCCCTCAACGGCATCCTCGGCTTCCTAAAACTGCTTATGGACGGCATGGCAGATGACCCGGAAGAAGCGCACCAATTTATCGAAGAAGCTTACCGATCGGCAGTACATTTGTTCAATGTGATTAACGATATTTTGGATGTCGCTAAAATCGAAGCTGGCAAAATGGAGTTAGACCTCGCTCCCGTCAAACTCGGTGAACTGTTGCAACAAGTTGAGGATTTTACACGGGTTCAAGTCGAGCAAAAGCGATTGCAATTTCAAATCCAAAAACCCCCTGTGGAGGACGAGATTATTGTGTATGGCAACTACCAACGCCTGCTTCAAGTAATCTTGAACCTCACGGGCAATGCGATTAAATTTACCGGGGAAGGGGGAATTCGCATCAGTGCCGAGGTTATTAAGAAAAAGGTGACTGTTCACAACCAGCAGTTCCCCGGAATGGTGAAAATCCGAGTCGCTGATACTGGCATTGGGGTTTCTCTCGACAAGCAAGATAAATTATTTGAGTCGTTTTTTCAGGTGGATGGCGATCGTACCAGGCAATACGGCGGCACCGGTTTGGGGTTGGCTATTTCTCAAAAACTGGTAGAAGCAATGGGGGGTACAGTAAATTTTTACAGTATGGGAGAAGGGCTGGGAGCGACTGTTACTTTTACTGTCCCGCTTTATCAAGAACCACTATGTGAACTAACCTGACGGTCAACTGGGTACAGTTAGACCGCAGGCTTCTTTTTCCTTTTTTGCTCATGCTTTTTTGAGTGACGGAGTTCCCCCGCCACTTTCGTAACTCAGACCAATCTTTCTAATAAGTTTAGCTGAGTTTTCATCTCGATCCAAAGATTCTCCACACAGACAAGAATGCCACCGCTCCGATAATTATTTCGGAACTTTATTTAGGCAGTTCCAGCAATTTTGAGAAGTTCCCTTCGGATCAACAAACAAAACGCTTTTACCCAATTTCCATGCGACATATTTTAGGACGCTAGCGAATTGCCCATGAGCAGCATCAAGCATGGATTTATTCAAGCCACTCTTAGCTGATTGACCGTTGGGCAAATAAACCAAATTACCATCCTCAATATCGGTCTTGGGCTTAGCGCGTCTAGTCAGATTTTTGACACTCAAGTCTTCAACAGCTAAAACTTCACATTTCCCGAACAGCTCATGTGCCGTTTTAAACTGAAAATCCAATCTAGCTCTGGCTACGAACTGATGAAGTCTAGAAATCCTGTCCTTGATAACTTTCCAAGGCTTAGAACCCTTAACTCGGTTAGCTAGCTTCGCTTGAAGTCTTGCCAGCTTCGGGGCCGACTTCCTCAAAAATCTAGGATTCTCAACTCTTTCGCCATTAGAAAGAGCGACGTAATTAGGATCGCGAATTAAATAACTTACAATTTTAATTGTTATTGTGGGATGGGCGTCCCGCCCGTCTTTTTTGGACGGGCGGGACGCCCATCCCACTTTCAAGAGTGGAAGTTATTTAATTCTCATTCCTAAGTCCGGGAGTTGTAAGTTTTGAGTTAAACAAAACTTACAACAAAACTCACAAATCATAGCTGGCCCGTTGCGGTAGTGTTCCATAACTTACTCGCGTTTGGAAAGCCCCGCCAGCGACCAAGTTAGGCTCACCATCATTAAGCGGCCTAGAGCCTTCAAACGCTCTTCGGCGTTATTTTCAACCAATTGAGACAGAGTTTCAGAATTAACATTTATCGACAATTCTTCAGCGGTTTCTGCTGACGTTTCCAACTGAGGTTGTTCAGAAGATGTCTCAAGGCTGACTTGTGGCTGCTGATTTTTTTCTTCGGTCATTTTCTGAGTCACATCCTGGAGTTATTGCATACATAACCCTTAATACAAATGTAATTTATTTGTATCCGGGATTTGGCGAGTCAATCGATTTTAGATTTTAGATTTTAGATTTTAGATTGAAGCATTGACTTGCGCGAGATAAATACGTTCGGCAAGTTTCTCGGATACAGGTTTTTGATTTCTCCACGGATGAATCACGTGGCGGGTATCCTGGATGCGGGAATTGTCAAGTTTTCCGTACCCGACAATCGCAGTTACCAACTGACTTAAAAATTGGGATGTCAGTTGTTAGCTATCTTAAATAGCACTTAGCCAATTTTCCTCAGAAAGCCGATTTGTTCACAGATATGTCGTCGTCAACGAATTTTTTGTAAGAAACGGGATTTCTGAGCCTAAGTCCTGTTAAATTCAAAACTCACACACTACTACTGATGATGCACATCACTGAATTGTTATATTTACTTAACAGTAATATTTCCAAGATTCTGATATTGTTAAAGCTTAACAATTAATTTTGCTCGGATTTATCTCAATCTGCAAGCAAGTGTCTGGAAATTATTAACAAACTGAAGGTGTAGAGCCGATGGCAATTTATGTTGATACTGCAATTGTAGCGGAAGCCGCACGGGCGAGCAAGTTCGGATGGATAGCGGGAATTACTACTAATCCGACACTTTTGGCAAAAAGTGAGTTATCTCCTGAGCAAACCCTTAAACAACTGGCACAACTGATTCCAGGGGAAGTGTATTATCAGCTAATGGCATCTGATGTTGATGGCATGGTAGCAGAAGGAAAAGCGGCTTTTGAATTAATTGGACAGCAAACAGTGTTGAAAGTTCCCGCAACGGCGGCTGGTTTTCAAGCAGTCGCGCATTTGTCACCGTCCATTCCTTGCGCGGTGACAGCTATTTACAGTGCGGCCCAGGCCGTTGTTTCAGCAGAAGCGGGGGCTAAATATGCGATCGCCTACGTGAATCGCGCCACCAGATTGTTGGGAGACGGTTTTGCCTTAGTGCGGGATATGGCAAATGTGTTGCACAGAAGTAATACTGAGATTTTGGCAGCTAGCATTAAATCGCCGGAAGAAGCGGTGAAGACATTATTAGCTGGCGCCCATCATTTAACATTGCCTTTTGATGTGTTGCAGGCGATCGCAGTTCACGAATTATCCCAGCAAACAGTTGATGAATTTGCCCAAAACGGGCGGGGAATTTTGGGATAATACCAAATTTATGTGAAAAGTGCAAATTGCGAATTCCTAGTGGGTAATTGGTATGGGTTTTGAATCACTAATATCAAATAGGCTAACATCCGAATGATGCCGATCGTGCGAGCGTCCTGCTCTCGATGATAGCTCACGAGCGGGACTCTAGCTTGCAGGGTAAATTCCGAGTCACCCTATTTGATAAGACTGATGAGTGAGGAATACTAACTAAGGAGCGCGAATTAAATAACTTACAATTTTAATTGTTATTGTGGGATGGGCTCTTATAGCCCGTCTTTTTTGGATGGGCTATAAGAGCCCATCCCACTTTCAAGAGTGGAAGTTATTTAATTCTCATTCCTAATGACTATTGATACCACTCAAAAAAACAATGCAACTATAAGCCATTACTTCAAACCTTACAAAATCAGTCATTACCAAATCTAAAATCTAAAATCTAAAATCTAAAATCTAAAATAGTAGGACTATGGCATTCGCCAAATCTTAATAGTGCGATCGGGACTGGCGCTCACAAAAGTCTTGCTATCTCTGGAAATAGCAACCGAACTCACAAACTGACTGTGACCCGAAAGACTGCTTCTTTCTTTTCCCGTCTTCAAATCCCAAACTATAATATCTCCGCCCCCGCTGATCAAAGTGCGGCTGTCCGGGCTAAAGGCGATCGTCCTCACCCAGCTCGAATGCCCTTTAAAAGTGCGGGTGCGCTTCCCGTCTTGTACGTTCGACAAACGGATCGTGTTGTCGGTGCTAGCACTAGCCACAATTTGCCCGTTGGGGCTAAAAGCCACAGCATTAACCGGGCCCCCGTGACCTGTGATAATTCTTCTGACTTCTCCGGTACCGAGATTCCACAAACGCACAGTCTTGTCCTGGCTGCCGCTAGCGAGAGTTTTACCATCCCGGCTCAAAGCGATCGCGTTTACTCCCCCCGCGTGGCCGCTCAAAGTCCGCAACCTGCTGCCGGTTCTGACATTCCACAAGCGAACAGTTTTGTCATCGCTGCCGCTAGCGAGAGTTTGACCGTCCCTGCTAAAAGCGATCGCATTGACGGCTGCTTTGTGAGCGGCAATCGTCCGCATCCGTCGCCCCGTCTTCAAATCCCAGAGAATCACATTATTATCGCCGCCGCCGCTGGCCAAAATCGAGCTGTTCGGGCTCACCGCCAGCGTGTTGACCGATTTTTTAGAATGCACCGAATTAAGAGTCCGCACCAGGCGTCCCGTCCTCACATTCCAAATTCTAATCGTCCCAAAGCTTGCGCTTACCAAAGTTTGACCGTCAGGCGACAGGGCGATCGCATTTACACTCCCGACATTATCCAAACTTCTTTGCAAAAAATGAGTGGTAGGTAAAGTCGAAAGCAGCCACACGGGGTTTGCCGGAAACACCCCGTAACGCAGCGAACCGTAAATTTGAGACGCGCCAATACTCACCATCAAAACAGCCGTGCCCGCCAGCAACTTCTTTTTCCAATCAAAAACATCTTTCTGGGTCTTGTTCAATCCCGAATTCAGAGGTCTGAGGCGGTTTATGGAGCTCTGTTTCTTCGCCCCACCCTCCCCGGCAGTTGTGCGAATTTTAGTTTGCCCCGTCGTCGGCAACTGAGTCGGCACCTGAGTTTCTGCGCCGTCGAGATTAATTTCCTCCAAGCACTGCAAAACCATCTGGGGACTTTGAGGTCGATTCCCCGGAAAAGGCGCCATCAGATAATCGATCACATTAGCCACGGAGTCGGAAACTTGAGGAGCTCCTTTGCGCCACATTAATCTGCCCGTGCGCGGGTTCTCTGGAAACGCAGTCGGCGGCTTTCCAGTCAGCAAATAAACAAAAGTGCGCCCCAGAGCAAAAAAATCCGACTGCGGAACAGCCTTGCCATTTGTTTGTTCCGGCGGCGTGTAGCCTGGGGAAACAATACCAGTCACATTTTGCCCCTGGCCCACCTTAGCGAAATAAGTCGCCGAAACTTCCCGAGCAGTCCCGAAGTCAATCAGCACTAACTGCCCGTTTGGCTTGCACATAATATTGTGCGGCTTGATATCCCGATGGAAATAGTTGAGGCGGTGAACTTGGTCTAAAATTTCCGACAGTTGTTTGAGCCAGTTTACAGCTTGTTCTTGACTGATCGGGCGGCCCCGATGTTTCAGCCAGTCTTGCAAATTGGCCCCAGCAATTTTCTCCATCACCAGACAGTGAAAAGACTCTGTGCTGTGAGCTGGCGTAAATATAAAATAACCGTCGCGATCGACTTTTGGAATACCTGGATGTCTGAGCCTGACCAATACGTCAGCTTCTTGCTTAAACAGTTCTACAGCTTTGGGATGTTCTTTGAGCAGGACTTTGAGCACTCTTCGGGCGCCGTTGTCGTCCACTTCAAATGTTCTGCCAAAGCCGCCGCCTCCGAGAGGCGCGACTAGCCGATATCGACCTTGCAACAAAAGTTCTGACCCGCAGTGGATACACGCGGATTTGCCAGAGTTGGCTGGATCGGAGGGATTCGGGCATTTGGGATTGAGGCAATAACTCACAGAAGCCACATAACCCTGATTGAGGTTGCTCTATCAAGTTTTACTTTGACACTGCTCTACAAAAGTTGGCTAAACTTATCTAAGTTTCACCATTCAACTAGAAGTATTTTCTAGAGGGTCTGATTCCTGCTTCTGCCAAGAGAGTCGGCTCTTACTTGTCCACAGGCGTAAATTCGGGTGGAGCAGCACCCTATTTTTGAAGTCTCTACAACTATTTATTATTGTCGAAGCTTTTAGCCATTGTTTAACCATTATTTTCAACCAATTTAACGAATCGTGGTATCCCGTTCGACCTTTTTATAGGCTGGTCAGTTTTAAATCGACCGTCGTTTACTGAGTCCAACTCAATTTTCAACTTATGACGATCGTAGCACACCTAGTAAAAGACTCATGAGCACCCTTGATTGAAATCTTCCAACGTCTCTGAAGTCGAGGGAGGCTTTAGTCTTGCTTGACTTCAGCATCCCGTGTTTTTGTATAACCGGGGCAGTGCGATCGAACGATCGGCTTGAGGCCAAAGGTTTTGTTATTTGTCACAGCCGATCGAGGTCACAAATCCCCGATCGCAGCACATAATGTACAAACAGACCAGAAATAATAACGAGAGAGCATCCACATTTCAATTGTACGATCGCAACCACCACTCTCGAAGAAAGAAGTGAGAGTGGGAGAGTGAACGAGTGAGGGAGTGAAAAAATCTGCCTTCTTCCCTCGAACCTCTTCCCTCTTCCTTCAGCACAAGAAAGCCTTTTAAACAAGTCCCTCAATTACCGGATGGAAGTAGAACGCCAGCGCCAAAACCGTATAAGCTGCCAACAGCAAAGTACCTTCTAGCCAGTTAGAATTGCCATCAGAACTGATAGAATTGGCGATCAGCACCGACACCGCAACTGCTACAAGTTCAAACGGGTTGAAATTCAAGTCCATCGGTTGGCCCAAGACAAAACCTGCCAAAACCAACACCGGGGCAACAAACAAAGCAATTTGCAAACTCGAACCCACGGCCACAGAAACCGACAAATCCATTTTATTTTTCATCGCCACCGTCACCGCCGTCGTATGTTCGGCTGCATTGCCAATAATCGGCACTAAAATCACCCCGGTAAACAGTGATGTCAGCCCCAAACGCGCCGTCGCTTCTTCCAGAGTACCCACCAACAGTTCCGACTCGACAGCTACCATCAGGGTACAGGCCAACAGCACCCCAATCCACAGCGGCAGATTGACTTTGTGGTCAGGACCCTCTGGTGCTAAGTTATTTTCGGCTAAATCTTCCAGCATTTCTATTTCTGCTACCCCCGCATCGTACAGATAACTGTGGGTTTTCATCGAAAACAGCAGCGTCAGCACGTAGACGACAATCAGGACTATAGCAACAGCGCTAGAGAGGTTCTGCATAGTTTGCGGAGGGATGCCAATAGAGGTGGCATTAACTGCAGTTGGCACCAAAATGGCAATCACGGCTAAGTTCATCGCTGAAGCATTCAACCGGGCGACTGTCGGCTGAAATTCTTGTTCTTTGTAGCGCAAGCCGCCCAGCAGCATCGCCAATCCCATCACCAGCAGCAGGTTGCTCATAATTGAACCGGTGATGCTGGCTTTGACAACATCTATTAGTCCGGCGTTGAGGGCGACGATGCCGATAATCAGTTCCGTGGCATTTCCGAAGGTAGCGTTCAGCAAACCCCCCAAATTGGCACCGAGGACGACGGCGATTTCTTCGGTGGCCGTCCCCATCCACGCGGCTAGAGGGATGATGGCTAAAGCCGAGGTGACGAAGATTGTGGAGGATTCCCAGCCGAGAAAGTGTCCGGCGATGGAAACTGGGATAAATAACAGCAGGCTGGAAATAATTGTATTTGTGTTTAGCATTTAGATTCTCAAAAGCTGCCAACCGTCAATCATAGCCTGTGACCAAATGAAAAAAAGGGTGAGGGTGAGGGATTTGGGTGTTTGCTTAAAGCTGGGGGTGGGCGATCCTCTTCTGCAAGCTTCGCTAACGGGCGATCGCTGCATGGCGGCTTTCACTGATGTGACAAACTAAGAGAGGGATTTGTTTAGCCGATCGGTTCAATGGATTTTTGTATTCTACCCGATCGATCGCATCAGCTTCCGCATTGTCTTGAGAGCAAAGTTGACTATTTCTGGGCGATCGTTTTTTCAGATGTTCGTAAGCGTGATATAATCTTTAAATATTGCCATTCTGCAAGTATAGCTATACATAATACTTAGGACTGCTTCAGCCATGCCTCTACAAGAAGAGATTGAAAGAACAAGGCAAGAAATTCGGACAGATAGCTACTCAATGTCTATTGGCGAGTGGATCAGTCTTTATGAGAGTAAGGAAATCGATATTCACCCAGAATTTCAAAGGCTTTTTCGTTGGTCGGATTTTCAAAAATCCAGGTTTATAGAATCAATTCTTTTAGGTATACCGATCCCACCAATTTTTGTCAGTCAAAGAGATGATGGGATTTGGGATGTGATCGATGGTTTGCAGAGACTCTCAACCATATATGAATTTGTAGGTATTTTGAAACCAGACAATCAAGAGCAAGATACATCTTCTGCTGTCGCATTACAAGAAACAACTTACTTACCTTCGTTAAAAGGTAAAAAATGGAACGATCCTGACGATAAAGATAACTCTTTAACTCAGGCGCAGCGTTTATTGATAAAAAGAACCAAAATATACGTCTATATTGTTGCAAAAGAAAGTGATGAAATGATTAAATATGAGCTATTTCAGCGGCTGAATACAGGAGGATCGATTGCTACACCGCAAGAAGTAAGAAATTGCATTCTTTTAATGTTGAATAAAGATTTATATAATTTAATGCGTTCACTTGCGAATCGCCATTCATTTAAAAGCTGCATTGCTTTGAGCGATAGACTTTATGAAGAACAGTATGATATGGAATTAGTATTGCGTTTTATTCTTTTCTTCGATATAGATTATGCAAGTCTTCTAACGCTGGGCGGTGATGTTAGCGAGTTTCTAACGGCTAGAATGTATGAAATGGCTATTAAAAAAGATTTGGACAGCACCCACATAGAGACAGCGTTTGATGTGGCATTCAGTATGCTTAATGAAGCTATGGGAGAGGACAGCTTCAAGCGATATAAATCGGAGAATGATAAATTCCTGGGAGGCTTTCTCTTATCGGCATATGAGGTAATAGCATTAGGAATTGGATACAACTATCAAAATCCGGTTCCAACAGACCAATTACCTAATCGTATAAAAAGTATTTGGTCACATCCAACTTATAAACAATGGTCGGGAGCTGGAGTGAATGCAGCAAGACGCTTACCGTATCTTATTCCGCTTGGTAGAGAGGTCTTTTCCCCTTCATGAGCATCCAAACACCGGAACAATTAATCGATAGATTGGCAACGGATCTTGCTTGGCGAAAGAAGGAACTGTCAGAAATGAAATCTTTGATAGAAGCGAAAAATGTTTCTGACCAAAGACATAAAGTATTAGTTCGGAGTGGAGTATGTATTCTCTATTCCCATTGGGAAGGTTTTGTCAAGTTAGCAGCAAACTCTTATCTAGAATATGTTATCTCAAAAAAGCTTACGTATCAGCAGCTTTCTAGTAATTTTTTAGCTTTGGCTATGAAAGAAAAACTTAAAGAGGCTAAGGAGACACATAAGGCATCATTGTATATACCTGTTTGTGAGTTCTTTCTTTCCGAATTAAATCAGAGAGCTATTCTACCTAAAAATGTAATATCTACTGGATCGAATTTATCTTATGACATTTTAAAAGAAATAACTTATAATCTCGGAATTGACTTTTCAATATACTCTACTAAATTGCCAATAATTGATATCAAGCTTGTAAAGACAAGGAACGAAATTGCCCACGGTGAGTATTCGGTGTTTAATAGGGATGCCTATCTAGAGCTAGACAGACACATTATAGGAATGCTCGATATATTTCGGAACCAGATAGAAAATGCTGCTATTGAGAAAAAATTTAGGCGGGATTCACCTTAGATAATGACAACAGGAGCCAATAATTATCAACCATGTCAAGAAAACTAGATTTTTTCCAAAAACAAATCGATCTGCAAGCGGCAAAGTGGCGAGCATCTCATTAAAATTATGATATTGGAAGTGGCAATTCTTGATGTTAAGCCTAATATGACTGGAGCAACATAACATATGAGTGATATCGGTTTCACACACATCGCACTGCCCGTTTCTGATGTCGATCGCACTATCGAATTCTACTCCAAGTATGCTGGAATGCAGGTCGTTCACCGCCGCATCGATGCAGAAACTGGTGTTGCTGTGGTCTGGCTCTCCGATCGCACTCGCCCTTTTGTAATTGTGCTAATTCAAACAGACTCCGTACATCCCGTTCTGTCTCCCTTTGCACACCTCGGAGTAGGTTGCAAAAGCCGCGAATATATGGACGAACTCTGCGACAAAGCACGTCAAGAAGGCGTATTGCTTGAAGAACCAAAAGATTCTGGATATCCGATCGGCTACTGGGCTTTTTTGCGAGACCCGGACGGTCAATCGATTTTAGATTTTAGATTTTAGATTTTAGATTTACTTGCGCGAGATAAATGCGGGGGCAATAAGTGATTTTCGATTTTCGATTTGGGATTGATTTGCGCGAGATAAATCACGTGGCGGGTACCACATGAAGAAATTCGCTTGTCACACGCTGGAACTATCCTACGGGCAAGAAATCGGATTTACAGTGGAGGATGCTACTTAAAGTTATAATAAACAAATCGCCCTGCAAACCCGATCGTTTCTCATCTGGAAATAGACTGGAGAATCAAATGACTGCAGCAATCATCGCACCACCCAGAAAAGAATCGCCCCTTCTGTTTGAGGGACTCACTTGGAGAGAGTTCAAAGCAGTTGAGCAATTGTTAGACCGTCCAGGATATCGACTTTCTTTCCTGGATGGAATTCTGGAGATTAAACTAATGCCTGGAGAACCCCACGAAACCGTTAAAGCAAGAATTGGTGCATTGGTGGAACTGTACCTGCTGATGGCGGGGTTTGACTTTACTCCAACTGGTTCAATGACTCTGGAAAGTGAAACGGGAAAAGTCAAGCGAGAGGCGGATGAATCTTATAAACTTGCTCCCGGTCGCAGGCTACCCGATTTGGCGATCGAAATCGTGTTTTCCAGTGGTGGCATCAACCAACTGGAGGCATACAAGCGGCTGAAGATAAAGGAAGTGTGGTTCTGGGAAGATGGATTGTTAGAGGTTTATCACCTGCGGGGAGAGGGCAATACACTTCATTATGAAAAGGTTTCCAGTAGTGAGGAGGTGAAAGGGATCGATTTGGATTTGTTGTTGCGCTGCATCAATATGGTGAATCATGTTGATGCAGTTAAGACTTTTCAACAGGCACTCCAAAAATAGCTGGGATTAAGAGACTTCTCCAAAAAAGCAGGTTTTGAACAGGCAGGATGCCTGTTCCACGATAATTATGGGAGATGTCTAATAGATCATCGCGCACCCTTTAACCACCTCTGTTCGCATCTCAATATCCGCAACAAGCAATGGAAAATACCAAATGACACAAGTTGTAATTGTCGGAGCGGGGCCAACTGGTGCGGCACTTGCCTTACTGCTGGTGAAACGAGGTATTGCTGTTACCTTGGTTGAGGCGGCAAAAGATTCCTACCGAGTGTTTCGCGGTGAAGGCTTAATGCCCAGCGGATTGGATGCGATCGCCCAAATGGGCTTATCCACAATCCTAGAAGGTGTTCCACACCGACAAATTGATGCCTGGGAGTTCATTGTGGGCGATCGGCAACTATTTCGAGTTGATGAGCCAATGGGGTCAAATCGACCTTGTACACTGGTATCGCAACCGCCTTTGTTAGAAACACTAATTTCAGAAGCTCAGTTGCATCCAGAGTTTGAATTTATCCCAGGTGTTCCCGTAAAAGATTTACTGTACAAAAACGATCGCATTGCGGGTGTAAAGCTAGGAGATGGGCGAGAGATTCCTGCTGCACTTGTCATGGGTACAGATGGTAGAAACTCGGTTGTACGACAGCGTGCAGAATTAGAGTTAGTAAAACAGCAGAATAGTATAGATGTTCTGTGGTTTAAACTTGCCGCTCATCCTCGGTTTGTGGCGGATAATGTATTTTATTCTATCCTGAATGGCGGTAGCGGATTCAGTGTCTTTCATGGGGCAGAATCAGGAAAACTGCATCTGGCTTGGGTGCTATCGGCAGATGACAAAACCGATTGGAAACACACAGACTGGGCAGAAACTTTCGCATCGCGATCGCCTGCGTGGATGGCAGAACATTTCCGCAACTGTGCCGATACGATCGAATCTCCGATGCGATTATCTGTTGTGGTTGGTCGCTGTCCGCGCTGGCATCGACCAGGAATCATACTTTTGGGGGATGCGGCACATCCCATGTCTCCGGTTCGCGCTCAAGGAATTAACATGGCTTTGCGCGATGTAATTGTTGCGGCCAATCACCTTGTACCTTTATTGAAAGCAGGGGCTAATTCTGAGGATATTGACTTAGCATTATCGCGGATTCAGGCAGAACGCGAACCCGAAATTATTCGCGCCCAACAACTTCAAGCACAAGAAGCGTGGAAAGGCGAACAACTACGAAAAAATGGATTATTGCGTTTATTGATGATGCAAGCTGCTCCGTTTTTGGGTGAAAAAATTAAACAATTTTGGGTAAAAGGACAGTATGAATTGCGTCAAGGAGTAACAGAGGTAAAATTGGTTGTGTAAAATGAGGAAATTGGAACCTGACTTACCCGTCCAAACCCAAGAAACCGGGTTTTTACCTTTTCTGCGATGTCTAATATCAATTCCGGTTGTATCGGAATGATTAAACCACAGAGGGCACAGAGGACACAGAGAAAGAGAAGAGTGAGATAATAATTCCGATGTTAACGGATTTGATATAACCGAGTATTTTTGCGAAAAATCCGGTTTCTGACTACCCGTGCGTCTAGGACTATAAAACTTAGGAGAAGTTTTTATGCGATCGACAAATATCAAAGGACCGATCGGCACTATTCACATCATCGAAGCCAGCCCCCCTGCCACCGCTGGGGAGTCGGAGTCGCTGCCGGTGGTGTTCGTGCACGGTATGACGGTTTCTGCGAGCATCTGGGAGGCGCAGCTTGCCCGTGTCGCCCGTACCCGACGGGCGATCGCCCTTGATATGCGGGGACACGGTGATTCTGCACCGCCGGAGGACGGCAACTATGCGCCCGCCTCCTGTGCAGCGGATGTTTTGGCGGTACTGGATGGGCTGGGACTCGATCGAGTGGCGATCGTCGGGCACAGTTTCGGTGCTTGTATTGCCCTCGCCACAGCAGCCGCCGCACCGCACCGCATCGCGCAGTTGATTCTGGCAGACCCACCTGGAGACTTTACCAAGGTGCCTGCAGATGTGCACGAGGAACGCATCGTTCCCTACCAGAGGGCTCTGGAGACGGAGGATTGGCGGGCTGCTGTGGAAACCAGCTTCAATGAGGCGCTGACAGGAAGCAGGGCCGATACGCGCGATCGGATTCTCGCTTGCTTGGCGGCGACTCCACAGGATTGTCTGTCTGGAATGTCTCGCGGGATGTTTGCCTTTGAAGCAGTTAATGCTCTCGATCGCTACCTAGCAGCCCCTGGAACACGGGCCCACGCGATTATTGCTCCCTCAAACACTTTTCCCTTCAGCCTCCACATCCTCCGTCCCACACTGACGACAACTACGATCCCCGATACTGGACACTGGCTGATGCTGGATGCGCCAGAGGCCTTTGCTAGGGAACTTGATATTTGTTTGGAAGGTGTTTAATATAGATTTCGACAAAATCTGTTAGTCTTACCACAATTCATCGAGAGTTAAGTTGTGGGGGTTTTTGAGGATGAAGGCGTTGTTGTCTTTGATTAAGTCACCGCTACAGAGAATCGGTAAGCGTTCTTGATAAGCTTTAATCGCCAAGATATAATCTTTGTCTGCGAGAGAAGTTTGAATTTTCCGCAATTTGTCAGCAATGACCCCTATTAAGGTTATTTCGCCGCTTAATTGGTCTGTGTTGGGGGTGTGAATTTGCATAACAATTCCCTGAATAGTCATGTTGGGAATGCTGGTAAGCAGTTCGCTTAAAATTTCAATTTTTGGGCGATTTTCTGCGTTTTCTAGCGTTTGGATTGCCTCCCGGATGCGGGCTGCATAATCTCCCAGGTTTTCCCGGTTAGGCAGCAATATTTCAAATTCTTCTGCATCGGCTGTTGGTTTGTGCCAAAGTGTGGCATTATCTAAGAAAGGTTGGTCTTCATGCCAGCCGTGAGTTTGTAAGTAATTTCTCAGTTGATTTAGCTCGATTGTTTCGAGAGTTTGGCTATCTTGTACGGTGACTTTCATGGTTGAACTCCTTGGCTAATTCCCTCCATAATTGACTGAAGGGCGGCGACTGTAAATTGGTTGGTTCTAGGGATGGTAACGGTGACAGCGTTTGTGTTTTGTGTTTTTGGCTTTCCCCGCAGCGAGATCCAATATCCGCAGTTTCTGATGCAGAGTTCTGTTTCCGACTGGGTTAACCAGTCTTCGGGTGTTTCTGGGATTAAAACGACAACTAAAATTCGGGGAATGGCGAAGTCATCCATTCTTAAATCGTCGTAGTTTTTGAGTTTGAGGGGGTAGCGGATGGAGCGATCGTCTTGGATGTCTCTTGATGTAGATTTTAACTGCAATTCTAAGCGAGGCGCTCTAATGGGGCCTATCCCGCCTTTCGCAGCTACTCCCCAGTCTACGCTGTCATCGTCTACGAAGGGTTTGTAGAGGGAATAGCCGGCAACGGTGGTGACAGCTTGCAGGTAGATGTTGCTGAATTGTTCTTTTTGTTGGTTAATGTCCACTTTTTACGTAGCGATTATTCTTGTTAACCTGTTTGGTTTTAGCTCGTAGATAAAATTACATCAGGTTGGTTATGGTTTCCTTGATTTGTATCGGTTGGTTGGTGACAATGGAGTAGAGAACATCGGGGTCTAAATCAGCTCCATTTTCCCAGTAAATTGTCCCCCATTCTGGATTTAGTTTGACTTGGTTAAAGTAAGTCAAGTCTTGCAGGGGGGCGAAGATTCCGGTAAATTCGATTAATTGGCTAATGTCAACTACTCCCTCTTGGTTATCTTCAAATTTGATGTGAAGTTGATAATTTTTTAATGGTTGAACTGAGCTAATATCTTTGAGCATTGTTTATTCCAAAGGTGCAATAGGTTCTAATGGTGTTTGAAGTCTGGCAAGTTGCCAATTTTGCATGAGCTCTGTTTGATGAAGGGCAGCCCACTCTACCACTAATCCTAAGATGCGAGGGGAAAGTTTGCCTTCTAGGATTGAGAGGGTTTCGATATCAATGATGGTTTTTTGTTGATTGTAGCGGGCATGAAATTGCGGGGGCGGGTGGTCGTTATAGTACGTCGTGATGATGATGCCTAAAAATCTGCTGAGTTCTGGCATTAGATTGTCTCCTATACAATTATTTCGGCGTCTTTTACCCGAATTTCGTAAGACTAAATCCGCTCAATATATTCTTTAATATTGCTTAAAACGTGCGTTTTGGTTCCAATTCTACTAAAAAATCTACCTCGCGATCTGCTGTTGCTTCACCCCTGGCAACCGAACCTAAAACGCGCACATTTAACGCGGCTGGGTGAGTCGCAATTCTCAGGATATCGGAGGGCTTGGACTTCAGCAATTCCTCAATTCCCCTAACTCCACCCCGGTAGATTTTCCAGAATCATCGCCTCTAACTTGGCACTCTCGGCAAATTGCCTCTCCAACTTCGCCGTCAAATGCAGCCTCTTCTCGTCCAAACCCTCCTCATCCTCCAATGCCTCCGCCTCCGCCCCCACATACCTCTCAGGGGTTAAAATATAACAGTTACCGTTTTGCTTTTTTGTTGCCTTTTGACTCCGCACAATTGTTACAACTCTTCTGGAAAGTACATTTGCAGGAAATCTGCCCCGCCCTAACCCAACTGGCCTAACTTCTCCAGAACTTAGGTAAAAAGCACCTAAAGTATGATGCGAAACTCTGGCTAAACTATTATTCTATAAATCGATCGGGCATTAAACCGATATCCACAATCGCCAAGATTTATCGCCAAATTTTAAATTTTTCCGGCGAAAACTTGCTATTTAATGAATAAGACTTTAAGATCCAGCAATGTAAATCAAAATCTCAATGAGCAGCCCTGCAAGCACGAACCCGAAATGGGTCGCAAGTGCCAAAAAGCAGCAAAAGCTACCTTTTTTAACTCTTTCAACAGCAAAGCATTGGCAAACAAACCAGGGATCGACGGTTGGCATCTTGGAACGAATGCTTTGCTAGCAATACTACAAATGTATCAAAACTTATCTGCCAAAATTTAGCCCGAACAGATGCCTAGCTGTAACTCTTGCTGCGTAAGGTTTCAGTTTCTAAATAGGCTGGTTTTATTGTCTTTAACTACTTGAGGATTCGATCGCATGGTTTCGATTTCTACTACTCAATCCGATGTGCTACCTTTGTCTTCGCCAACCGTAACGGCTGCAACCCAAAGCAGTGCGGCGACTGCAACTGGGGTGTGCGTGACGGTTCACGGTCACTTTTACCAGCCACCCCGGGAAAACCCTTACCTGGACGCGATCGAACGCCAAGCCAGCGCCTCTCCAGCCCACGACTGGAACGAACGCATTGACATCGAGTGCTACCGCCCGAACGCCTTTGCCCGCATACTCAACGATCGGGGCGAAGTCGCGGGGATCGTCAACAACTACGAGTATATGAGCTTCAACATCGGGCCGACCCTGATGAGCTGGCTGGAACGCTACGACCCGGAAGTCTACCAGCGGATTCTGGAAGCCGATCGCAAAAGCTGTCAGCGACTCAACGGTCACGGCAACGCGATCGCCCAAGTCTACAATCACATCATCATGCCCCTCGCTAACGAGCGAGACAAATACACCCAAATTCGCTGGGGGATCGCAGATTTTCGCTCCCGGTTCGATCGCGATCCCGAAGGAATGTGGCTCGCCGAAACCGCCGTAGACTACGCCACCCTCGAAGTTTTAGTCGCTGAAGGCATCCGCTTCATTGTCTTAGCCCCCTCCCAAGCCGAACGCTGCCGCCCGCTAATCGGGCAAAACCAAGAAGGGGAACCAGCGGAAAATTCCGAATGGCACGAAGTCGGCGGGGGTCAAATCGATCCGACTCGCCCGTACCGCTGCTATTTGAAACCGGAAATGCGGTTGATGGCTGACCACCAACTCTCGCCGCTGAGCACTCACTATTTTGGGCGCGGGCACTCCCAAAATTCTGCAGCCCCAACTACCAACACTCCCTACATCGATATCTTTTTCTACGATGGCCCGATCTCGCGGGATATGGGCTTCAATGACGTTCTCAGCAGCAGCCACCACTTGGCCGGGCGCTTGGGTCAAGCAGTGCGGGGAGACCACAGACAGGCTCAATTAATCTGCGTGGCGACGGACGGCGAAACTTTCGGCCACCACAAAAACAGTACGGAAAAATGCCTCGCCTACGCCTTCACAGAAGAGTTTCCCCGCCGCGGTTGGACGGTGACGAATTTTGCTCATTATTTAAGTCAAAATCCGAGCGCTTGGGAAGTTGAACTCAAACCTGTGACGGCCTGGAGTTGCTCTCACGGGGTCGATCGCTGGCAAGATGATTGCGGCTGCGGTGGTGGCGGCGGATGGCACCTCAAATGGCGCCGCCCTCTGCGGGATACTCTCAATTGGCTGCGCGATCGACTGATTCCGATTTACGAAGAAGCAGGGCGCAAGCTGTTGTGCGATCCCTGGAAAGCCAGAGATGAATATATTGAGGTGATCCGGGATCGATCCCCCAGTAATGTTGACAGTTTCCTCCAACGCCATCAAGTGCGCCCCCTCGATGCCGGAGAACAGGTGGACGCCCTGCGACTGCTGGAAATGCAGCGCCACACCCTGTTAATGTTCACTAGCTGCGGCTGGTTTTTTGAAGAAATCTCGCGGCCAGAAGGCGTGCAAATTCTGCGCTACGCGGCCCGGGCGCTCGAATTGGCGGGGGAAGTTACCGGGGTGCAGCTAGAAAAGGATTTTGTCGATCGACTAGCCCTCGTACCCAGCAACGTTGAGTATTTCCAAACAGGGGCCGAAGTTTACCGCAAACTCGTGGTAACAGCCCAAATTAGTCTCAAACAGGTGGCCGCCCACTACGCGATCAGTTCTCTGTTTGCCAAATATCCCCGCGAACAGCGAGTTTACTGCTATCAGGCCCAGCAGGAAGATTTCCAAATTCAGCGCATGGGCTCGATGACTCTGGCTGTGGGTCAATTGCAGTTAACCTCGGAAATTACGCGGGAAACAGAGGTTTTTGTGTTTGCTGCGTTGCACCTCGGCGGCTGGGACTTCCACTGCTGCATTCAGCCTTTTGGCAGCCGCCGATCGTACACTATGCTCAAAGAGCGGCTGTTTGGAGTTATGCAAGAAGCTTCGGCAGCCCACGCGATTCTGGAAATGGTGCGGCTGTTTGGGGATCAGTCCTTTAGCTTGCGGGATTTATTCGCTGAGGAACGCCACCGGATCGTGCAGTTGCTGAGTCAGGAAAATTTGACTCGGTTGGATCAGCTTTACACTCAGGTTTACCGCGAAAATTACGGGGTGATGATGGCGTTCCACCGCGACGAGTTGCCGGTGCCGGTAGAGTTGCAGGTGGCTGCTGAGGTGGCTTTGGGACATCGCTGTTTGACGGCGGCCAAGGCCCTGGAATTGGAAACCGAGGATGTGGAACCGCTGCTGGCCGAAATTGAGGCGATCGCCACTGAAGCCGGCCATCTCCGCTGTCGGTTGAACGTTCCCGAAGTCAAGGAAATTTTGGAAAAGATGGTTTGGCGATCGCTAGACAGGCTGCTGCAAGCAGGATCGGGTGTGGAAGATCGCTCGCCTGTCCAGTTGGAAGCTGAGATCCGCACGATCGAGCGTTTGATTGCTGTGGGCGATCGGCTGAGTCTGGGTTTGTGCTTGGACAAATCGCAGGAACTGTATTTCGATTCTCTGTACAGTCAAATTGTGCCTCTGTGTTTGGGCTGGCTGCAACGGCAAGAGGCCTCGGCGGGCGAAAATGCGGTGGCTGCTGTTGCCTTGGAGATTGCGGGTTCAGGCGGCGGCTGGGAGTTGTCTTCGATCCGGCAGTTGCTGGAGTTGGGTCAAACCTTGGCTGTTGATGTTGAGTGTTGGTTAAATCAGTTAAGTTAATCGTTTCGTGATTAGCCTGCATCAATTCCCGCCCTTGAGAATCCGCCCGATCAAGCTTTAAAGGCCTATCGGGCCTACGGGTTCCACCGAGAATATATCTGTGTTGTGGCTTCCCGGGATCGCGGCGGGCGATCAAAGCACCGACAGATAACCGCCAAGTTTGTTTAAGTTTTCGCTCTACTTGTGGGAAGATAAAAAGACTGTCGCCAAAGCGTACAGGTGTTCTGCACTTGCACGCTTTGTATAGTTGGGAAGAAAGAACACTAAGTTTAAATTTATGAAAGTTGGCGATCGCGTTTGCATTAAAAACTCTGTTGTTGTCTACCACCACCCTGAAAATCGCAGTCAACCATTTGATATTAAGGGTATGGAAGGAGAAGTCGTGGCGATCGTTCACGAATGGCACGGCAGACCGGTCAGTGCTAATTGGCCGGTTCTAGTACAATTTGACAAAAAATTTCGAGCTCACTTCAAAGAGGATGAGGTCGAATTGATATCTTCGGAAGTCTAGCTGTCTCAAAAGTTGAAGCAGCCCAAAGACAAAATCAAATCCCGTCAGTCGATTTTAGATTTTAGATTTTAGATTTACTCCACAGATGAATCTGGAAGCTTGAACTAATATCTAAAATTTTGTGATCGTCGCGACTCCTGTCGGAAAGCAATTATCCGTTTTTGGGCGGGGGTCATTCGATTTTAGATTTTAGATTTTAGATTTTGGATTGACTTGCGCGAGATAAATTCGGGGGACGCAAGGATTTTAGATTTGAGATGCTTTCGATTGACTTGCGCGAGATAAATCACGTGGCGGGTACCACATGAAGAAATTCTTGGTCATATAACAGTTGTAGAGTTTGTAGTGAGGAGTTCAGTTTTTTCTGTGGCTTTTAGTCGATCGACGGGACTAAAGTCCTTACTACAAACCATTTTTTGTTTTCACTCCTTAATTTTTCGACCGTCTGCGGCTGAACCAACCTAAAATATTCCAATCTCCCTGCATTTTCTGCAATTCCTGCTGATGCTGCTTGGCTGTAGCGTAATACCACTGGCAGTGAAGTTCTAGTTCTTGACGGTACTTAATTTCGTCGTAAAACTCGCGGACAATTTGGTGTCTCTGAAAAATTTCGGCCGCGGGAGTCGGTTCTGGGGCAATGTTTTGCAACTCGTGGGGCAGCATGATTGTTTGGGGGCGACTGTGGCTAATATTGGCTGTAATGACTTTAAGCTAACACACTCAATCGATTTTAGATTTTAGATTTTAGATTTTAGATTTTAGGTTTTAGATTTTAGATTTTAGATTTTAGATTTTAGATTTTAGGTTTTAGATTTTAGATTTTAGATTTTAGATTTTAGATTTTAGGTTTTAGATTTTAGATTTTAGATTTTAGATTTTAGATTTTAGGTTTTAGATTTTAGATTTTAGATTTTAGATTTTAGATTTTAGGTTTTAGATTTTAGATTTTAGATTTTAGATTTTAGATTTTA
>NZ_JAUBUY010000014.1:35396-146770 GCF_036705565.1 Microcoleus sp. AT8-B5 | reverse complement strand
ATGATAATTTTATTGGGCAGTTGTACGGGATATTGGGGATATAAGCCCTTAGCTGAATTTACGAAAAATCATCGCTCAACTCTGATAAAACTCTTTAACCTCCCACCAGATATTCGTTTTCCATGCGACTCAACTTTTAGAAACATCATTATCTCATTAGATTTTGAGGTAATTGCCGTCCTTTTTAATATATGGGCAGGGCAGACATTACCGAGCACGCCAGGAGAATTGATGGTAATTGATGGTAAAAGTATCAAAAGTACAAGTTTTGGGGGTAATAGTTCTTACCAAAATTTTGTGAGCCTGGTTTCTGTGTACAGTCACAATCGCGGCTGGGTAGTCCGACATAAAGTCATGGAAAATCAGCAGCAAAGTGAAATCGAAGTTGTCGAAGAACTCGTGCAAGAACTTGCGGGTTCTCAAGTAGTAATTACTGCCGATGCACTGCACACTCAAAAAAAAACTATTCAGTTAATTATTGATGGAGGTAATGACTACATAATTACCATCAAAAAAAATCAATCTAGTTTGTTTAAAGTGGCTCAAAAATTAGTCGCATCTGTGGGCGCGATCGATTCAGCTCAAACCTCAGAACGCTTGCATGGCCGCACCACAACTCGCTCTACGACAATTTATCCCGTATCTACTCAGTTATTACCAGCGTGGGCGGGTGTCAAACATATAATTGCTATCAAAAGAACTGGCAGTAGGTGGTCAGGCAAAAAAAGTCGTCGTCGGTTAGTTGATTTCCATGAAACGCATTATTATTTAAGTAGTAAGGATTGGTCGGCAAGCCAATTTGCGTCGGCAATTCGAGGACATTGGTTAATAGAGAATCGGCTGCATTGGGTTAAAGATGTGACGTTAAATGAGGATAACTGCATCCATCGAGGTGACAATGCACCTGCGAACTGGGCAATGGTCAGACAATTTTTACTATCTCTAGCTTGGATGCTCGGTACAAATACACTTCCTGAAGCTTTAAGATTTATGGCCAATCAACTTGAATATGTTAGCGAATTACTTTTCGGTTTATCTCATCAAGACAAACCAATTAAATCTGGCGCGTGCTCGTCAGCAAATAGCCTAACCCCACTGGTTTACTCTTTTGACAATTAATCCACCCTGCTAAATCCCCCTGATTGTTGGGGAGTAGGGGTTGACTTTGAGAAGATTCTTGTCCCCCCCTTAAGAAGGGGGGCTAGGGGGGATCGAGCCCTAATCGTCAGACAGTTTACCCGTACTACGTTTGACGTTAAGTTGACACCAAGAAGGGCACGGGGCGGTGTCCCTAATTACGCAAAGCCTATGTGTCATGCTGAGTGAAACGAAGCATCAAGCCAGATGCTTCGCCCAAATGCCTAAGTCCTATTTTTCATAACGAACTAGAAGATGCCAGAGAAAGATATCCGGGTCGTCATGAGCTATCATCTCTTTAAACATGGAAACAAAAGGCTCATAGTCCAAAAACTGCATCTCCAAACTGAGTTGTTTTAATCCCGCTTCTTTAAAGATGCGATTTAACCGCAAGGGAGTGTAATAAATCTGAGCCTCTTGCCACTCAGCATCCCAAACTTTATTGCCGTAGACATCGATAAATCCCTCTGTAACACAGTGAGCGTGTTTGCGACTAAAATAGGCAATTTCTAAGAAGCATAAGGTGGTTGGAAAATATCCGTATATCTTGCCACCGGGCTTGAGAACTTTCCCAAATTCCCGAATCATCTCGCGGTTGGTTTTATCCTCACTGGAAACCACGGAATTTGCGAGTAGGACGTAATCAAATTTCTCGTTCCACTCCGGTTTTTGTTCGGTGATTCGCGTGGAGTCAACTTCCTCAAACACGATTTGCCGATCGTTGAGTCGGGAATCTCCATCTGCTGTTTTCCAGTTTCCTTGTGCTTTTTCAATCGCTGTTTTGGAAAAATCGGTACAGTAGATTTGTCCAATTTGGGGGCAAAATTCTAGTAAAGTTTTCTGAAGATAAATTTCCGAGCCGCAACCGGGAATTAGGACTTTGATGTCAGGCGAGTTGGAAATATCATAGCCGGGAGAACGCTCTGGACGGATTAAGTTTTTGCAGATTTTGGGGTCTTGGGTGATGCTGAAAGAGGTGTTGGTATAATCTTCGTGACTTTTATCCCATAAAGCTTTCTCTTCTTCAAGAGATTTCGAGCCTAGGTTAGCAGAAGAGGGAATTAGCCATTTGTAATCATTTGTGCCGGTCATAATTTTTAACTCCAAAATGTTCAGTACAGGTCAAATCTGTGTGTCATACCAATTTAATGTGAAGTTGCATATATCTCGATCCCCCTAAATCCCCCTTAAGAAGGGGAGTAGGGGTTGACTTTGAGTGAGCGGAATCTTGTCCCCCCCTTATTAAGGGGGGCTAGGGGGGATCGGATTCTATGCAGCCTCATAAAAAATTGGTGTCAACCGCTAACAACCAAGCTGCCGTTTTCCAGCACGTACATGACATCCGCACGCAAGGCATGGGCCATGCGGTGGGTGATGAAAATCACTGTGCGTTCTTTGGTGATGCGCTCGATAGTGGCGAGGATTTCGGCTTCTGTGGCGGGGTCAAGGGCGGATGTGGCTTCATCCAGAATCAGAATTGCTGGATTTCTTACCAAGGCTCTAGCTAAGGCAATTCTTTGCCGTTGTCCCCCTGATAACTGTCCGCCCCTGTCACCAACTGGTGTGTCGTAGCCTTGGGGTAAGGACAAAATAAATTGGTGAATCTCGGCGGCTTTGGCTGCGGCTTCGACTTGTTCGTCAGAGGCTTGTAGATAGCCCATGCGGATGTTTTCCCGCACCGAGCAATTAAAGAGAATTACATCCTGAGAAACCAGTCCAATTTGAGAACGAAGGGAGCGTATTGTTGCATGACGCAAATCAATTCCATCAAACAGAATGCGTCCTTTATCAGGGTCATAAAATCGCGTCAGCAAGTTGACAATTGTACTTTTGCCGGCTCCACTTTCACCGACAAATACCGCGAAGTCTCCTTGGCGAATTTTCAGGGATAGATTTTTAACTCCTCCTCTATCTTGGGAGTAGCTAAAGGTAACATTGTCAAAGTTAATATCACTGAAAAAGTGAGGTAAATCAATCGCACCCGGTGCATCCTGAATCGCCGGAGTTTCTGATAAAATATCGCTGATGCGTTGCAGCCCTGCTACTCCATCGATAAATGCAGGCAGTGACGAAGTTAAACCGAGAATATTGAGATTCAATCCTAGCATTAAAACTTGAAAGGAGGTAAGAGTTCCTACAGAAATTGTGTTCCTGTAGGTCATCACTGCACCAATACTTAAAACGATAAGCTGCGTCATGACAAAACCAATCATGGGAGCTTTCTGCACTAAGTAGGAGAGAAAGGTTGCGCGGACATAAACCTGTTTTAAGTCATTCAAATCCCTGGAAAAATCCTCAGTCATTTGGTTCTCCAGCCCGAATATCTTGACAACGGTTTGCGAGAGGATATTCTCTTCGACGACGCTGGCAATCTGTCCTTCTTTTTGCAGCAACTTATAGCCGACTTCGGTGGCAAGGCTGGCTATTTTTGCTGGGGCAATGGTGCAGAGGGTTAAACCGATTAAACTGAGCAGGGCTAATTGCCAGTTGAGGAAGAAGAGGAAAACCAGAGAAAATAGGAAGTTAGACAGTTCTAACACAACAACTGTCAGCCCCATTGTAATTACACCGTTTTCCACCTTTTGGACATCGGCAATCAGACAATTGACAATATCCCCGGCTGAACGTCGCCCAAAAAACTCCATTGAAAGGCTTTGGAGATGCTCGAATAGAGAGTGTCGGATATTGTTGGTGATTAAAATGCCCAAACGCGCTCCGAGGAAAATTCCTAGCAAACCGATGCAGGCATATAGAATTGCTCCGACGACTAGCAATGACAGGATTAGAACCAGAAGACTATAGTTTTGGGGAACGATGGCGGCATCGATGATAAATTTTAAGCTGGCTCGGAAGACTGAATCGAATGCTGCGTCGAATATCAGGCAGATAAAGAGTAAAATGAATTGCCATTTGTAGGAGGCAATGTATTTGTTGAGGGTTTTAAAGAACCAAATAAGTTCCATGAGTTAGGGGAGTTTGTCTACAGGCACGATTTATACTTTTACTTTGGCAGTTTTAATTTGGATAGCATTCTTATTAAGCAGGGGCTGTTTTAAAGAGCAGAGGTTCGGCAAGTAGGGGAAGGTGGTTAAGGGAGCATCTCATATTTGTAAAAACACTTCTTCTGGCTCCTTCCTTCTGCCTCTTGCCTCCTGCCTCCTGCCTCACAACTTAGATTTCTAGCTGGGCTGCCAAAGTGAGATGCTGCCGGTGGTTAAAGCAGCAATGCTAATCCAACTTGATAAACTGTTGAATTGCCTCTACAACTGGAACCTTTTGGTTCTTATAGTAAACTTCTCCACAATCGAGATAGCATTCAGCGGCATCTTTCAGTTCTTCACAATTGTCAGGATTGTCGATCTCTTCGCTGATTTCTTTAGACTGATTCTTCTGTGTTTTAATGTATTCGTTGTAGGGCTTTTCTCGCTTGGTCAGCGTGCGTCGCAGACGACCGGGCTGTTGTTCTCCTTGGAAGCGCTGGTTTAGATCGAAATCCAAACGCAGATAATCCCCCCCTGTACTTTCCATGATTTGGTAACAGATAGCTTCAGAATTTTGAGCAGCAGGATTCATGAACATATCCGGTAGGCGCCGAGCCCAGCCCAACTGTCCCCACTCATTGATCTCTTCATAGCTGTAGGGACAAGTTGTATTGCCAGTGCCAATGGAGAGGACAGCAATATCGCTCAATTGTAATTTGTTTTGTTTTTCAATCAACAAAGCGTGGGCGATCGCCACTAACGCCGGGTTATTGGCTGAGACACCGCCATCGATATGGGGAAGACTTTGCTCCTCGTTATAGGGGAGGTTGTAAGGGGGGAAAAACGTGGGTGCTGATGCTGAGGCAGTGCAGATTTTCCAGAGTTCAATGTTGTCGTACCACGTTTTTGCATCGGCCGGGTTATTCGTAAACCACGTTGTGTTTCGGGAATAAACGTCATAAGCAGGTATCAGAATATAGGGTCGATCGATCTCGCTCATTTTCGGAGAGCCCAACTCCGGGTGAATCAATTTTTTCTGCAATATTTTAGCTAAACCCTGCTCTCCCTGTTCGTGGGGGTATAACAAATTACTGCCGAGAGCTTGACTTACTTTTCTCCATTTTCGAGCCTCACGAACCGACGGTAGGAATATATTTTTTCCCTCTTCTAAGTAGAAATCAATCATTTGCTGAACATTCATCTGACAGGTAATCGCCGCCGCCAGAATTGAGCCAGTGGATGTGCCAGAAATCAAGTCAAAATATTCATGCAATTTCTGACCAGTCTTTTCTTGTATGGTTGTCTCTACCTGCTTGAGAATTGTAGCAGATAATACTCCCCGGATGCCGCCGCCATCTAAGCTGAGAATTTTGAATGTCATGGTATCCTCCCCGATCGGTTAATTTTTAAGTGAACAGTGCCTAACCTTTAGTTAGGATTGGAATTGAGAACGAAATCTTAGCTGTCATTTTTCATTGTTACATTTTTAGACGATCGCCCTGGTGAATATCTGAATTTTTAGAGCTCCGAGAATGGGTTGAGATTACACAGGTGTGTAATATTGCCAGAACCAATATCCTAACCCCAAAAAAGTCAGCCCAACTAACAGAGCGATCGCTATCTTGGTAAAATCAATAGATTTTTCGGGCAAAGTATCTGTTACTTCGATCAAACTTCCTGGCTGGTTGAATTTATCGAGTAACTCGTTAACATCGGCTTGGTTTGTCATGACCAGATCGAACCCTCGCCAAATATATTGGCTATTATAAATATTTGGCTGTTTCTTGACTCCACCTAACTTGGCAAATAACGCATCATCAAAATACGTGGTGTCGGTTACGGCCTGGTTGTGAAAGGCAATTAAGGGAGGATTCGACTCCTTATTAGACAGCGAAAAGTAAATTTTCTTCGTGTGACTAGCGATGCAATCAAAATTAGATGTTTTTTGCCCAAATGCGCGGTCAATCCAAAAACCAGGCTTCACAATTTTGTCATCTGCTCCATGCAAAATTCCAATGGGTAGAATTAACCTACTGCCGATTTGACGGATGTTTATTGGTTTGGCAGTAAACGGAGAATTGAAGATTTTTAAAATCCAGATGGCTATCTGAGGAATGCCCATGTCCGTACTTGGGGCTGGAGCGGCAGTAAGAATCTGTTTGGGTAAAAACTTTTGTTGATTTTCCTCGATATAGAGAGGCCAACTCATGGCTAATAATCCTCCCAAAGAATGACCGAACACATAAAAATCAAACTCCGATTGAGCAAGACTGGGATTATCTTGACCTAATTTTTTCCAAGCTGCATCAGTTAGACCGATAGCTTGTTGAATCCATTCCACTGGGCTGTGCAAAAGACTGAGGTCAACAGTGTAAATAAGCTGCTTCAGATTCTTTCCATAGCGGTTTTTGAACAATTTGATTACTAAAAATAGTACGACCAAGGCTAAGGAAAGGCGAAGGTACTTGAACAGGGTAGGTTTGAGGAGCTTGCGGACAACCGGGCCAATCTTCTTTCGCCGATATTGCAGTAAAGTATCCTCTATCTTGAATTTATCCCATTTTGAAACTACTTTACTCAAAATGTTCAACCAAAAAGATAAGGGTTCTTTTTCTTCACTGGCTTTGTTTGTTGTTATATCGTCGGGATAGCGGCTGTTTTGAAAATCAGGAAAAACTACATAATAGCCTTGCTTAGCCAATTCTTCTAAATGAGATTCATAGAATTTTGGCAGACACAAAGCAAAGCCGTGCAAGTAAGTAATTAACCTCAGTTTTCCTTCCCCATCCCGGTAAGGAGCATCAGGAGCGAAAACTTGGATAAAATTTCCTTTAATGTGACTCCCTGACTGATATATTTTGTAGCCATCTTTGGGGATAATATGCTCCCAGTCAAACGCGGCTTCTGGATTTTTATTGACCATAAATATATTCTCTTGTTGTTGTTGGTTTCTAGCTAGTTTTTTGCCGATTATCTGTACTTTATCCTCTGTTAACAGCAAACTTAGAGCCATTACTAATTCAGATGCGCTACCAGGGAGTGTACCTACTGTAGATGAAGGCATAGCATTACCAAGTAGGGCAATAAATGTTCCTACAAATAACCACGACCATTTCAGCCTGACCCAGATACCGATACCAATCAGTAGCATGAACAAATTAACTACAATGGTAATAATTGGTGGGCCAGTTAAGTTAGCAGGGCTATAACGCAAAATTTCCGCAAAAAACCTTGGCTCCAACTCCAATCCTATGTAGTTGGTGGTAATATCTATCCCCGCGAGTCCGAATGCAACTACCCAAGATAAAACTCGCACTATTGTAGTCGCCCAAGCTGCTCCAGCACGGTGAGCAAGTTCAACACCAATTACAATGAACAGCGGCACAATTAAGTCGTGCAAGAGAAAGCGAACCCTACTGAGAATTTCTAAAAGCTCTCCTTCACCAATTAAATTTCCTACGGACAGAATGAAATTGTCATAGCTAAGGCTGGCTAGCAATAAAGGTAAAACAATCATCGCTAAGCTGGGTGATAGCCGCCACAGCAGAATCCCCCAACCTAGTAATACCCATTCAATCAGAGCTATACCGAGATGTCCAAGGGGATAAATCATGAACAAAATGTTGTTAATCGGCAAGGAATCAGCTATTGATATAACCATATTTGCTAATTTTCTATTGCTAATTTTTCTTGATTTGCGTGACTGAATTCAGCAATGCCTTTGCTGTAAACTAACCAAGTGAAGATAGCAACTCCTGCTTCTGTTCCACCTAAGTCATGAAGAATATGAAATAAAGCATTTAAAGCGACTTGGGGGTTGGTATAGGGATCGCCTCCATATTTGTCTAGAAGAAATACAAAAGTTAAGTTGACTCCTACTGAAAAAATTGGGACTAGAATAATCTTCCAATCTTTGAGAAGCTGATAACCTCGGTAGGTCAAGACTCCAAAAACTATAGTAAGTGCAATATAAATTGGCACTTTAAAGGTAGGGTTGTCAGCTTTATAACCTAAAGGGTATAAAATTGATATAACCAACAAACTGATGGCGAACAAAATGTTAACTAATCTCGTGAGGGCAGTTGTCTTGATAACCAGGCCATCTGACCACAATACAAATGCTGAAATCAAGAAAAAGTAGAACATAAAATTCAGCATGGTGAAATCGTTTTGATAATACCAGCATTGGGTAACGTGCCAGCCAATTTCAGCGGCGATCGCTACCATAATAAAAGCTAGACCTAGTTGGGAAGCAAAAATCACTTTGAACCCCAATCCCAAATTTTTTAAACCGTCGTAAAAAATTCTCATTGCTAGCGGAATCAGCGCAAAAGTGAGAATGTGCGTGACAATTAAGCCAAATTTCCAACCGCCAGTAATACAGATTCTATTTGGATTGACTAACTGAGATTGTGCGATTTCTGGCAATATTGTCAGAGTATAACCCAATCCAAATAAAGCTATGAAGAAACAGAATGCGATAAAAGCTAAGTCAGAATTGAATATTTTGCCCCTAGGGCTTTTTTGAATGTTTATCATGGATTAAATGAGTTATTTTCAGTAGTTATATTGCGGCTTTTATGGTTAACTTTATTAGCTGATACCAATTTAATAGGTCGTTGCATATATTTCGATCCCCCTCGCATCCCCCGCGGGAGGGGGACTTTGAGCACCCTCTTGTCCCCCCCTTATTAAGGGGGGTTAGGGGGGATCGGATTCTATGCAGCCTCATAAAAAATTGGTATGAGCAAAAATCGCATAAAATTTAAACACAAATAGTTATATATTGAATAATATTTAGCTATGTGTGTTTGAAAGGACAGCTAGATAAACTCTTTTATCCCAACTAATGAGTGTTATCTTTTTGATTACCCTTAGTTAGATTTGAAGTTAATGCTTAAGATCGCGGGTTCTGTTCCAAAACCACTTCCTTGTGCCTGATATCTGACATCTCCAGCTTCTAAAATCGCTGGTCCACCGCATAATTCAATTAGGTTAGTACCTTGCTGCACTTTGCTAGGCATACAACCAAACTCACGTTTTCCCCCAGGACCAGTAATTTCAATCTTGTCAATTATTCCAGTTGCAGTAGAAGGCTCTAAGGAAACTACAGCAGTGTCAATTCTTTTTGATTCTTTCAGGCATCTTATATTTGTATCAACATTGAAACTTCCGTTATCAATTTTAATCTGTCTCAATGGCTGCGGAATTACAGGATTTTCAGGAGAAGAGCAAGTATCTGCCATTGCTGCTGTAGGAAAACAGAAGATCAAAACTGACAGAGCAAATGCCAAAATCTTGGCCAATCGCATAGTTTTTTTCATTGAATTCATGATGGTGTTACTTGTCGATTTTCTGATTTGAGGCGAGACGAAGTTGTATTTTTGTCTCTACATCTATAAGACGAATCCAGAGGTCACTTTCTGAATTTTTCGAGTTAGGGGCTGTTTTTTCCTAGATCAACGTACCCTCAGCACAAGAATTTTAATTTCCACCCATTGCACCAGGTTTTGTCCTTAACTTAAGGTCAGCAACAAAATATCTAGGGTAGGCGCTGACGGCAGTGCCTACCCTACTACATCAATTTTTAATCACAGATGTTCAATTACTGATAAATATTCCACTATCAGAATTGATTTTTGATGTTAGAATCTCCAGCGTCGCATTATTTTTCTCCTTTTTGCTAGTTTTAGTTGTTGTTTCTGATTGAGGTTTTATCCTCAATTTTGTTCGAGATTAGTCGAGACGAAATTTGATTTTTGTCTCTACACCTATAAGACGAATCCAGAGGTCAATTTCTGAATTTTTCGAGTTAGAGGCTGTTTTTTCCTAACTCAATGCACTCTGAGAGGTTCAGCTCCCCGACTTCTCTAAGAAGTCAAGGATCTACGCTTTAGCCCGATCGCCCTTTCGCCTCTTACCTTTCAGCCGTTTCACAGCCTCCTCAACCTCCCCGCGAAAAGGGTAGAGCAACCGCCGACTCAGCGCACTTCGATAAGCCTCCACAGCCTCCGTCACATCCCCCAACCCCAACAACGCTCTTCCTTGCCAGTAACCAGCCATAGCCGGGTCAAACTCCATCAATTCCCGGAACTGACAAGCCTTTTCCAACCATTTCCGACTCGCCACCTCATCCCCCAACACTCCATAACTCTCCCCCAGCCACACCGCAGCAGACACAGATTGCAGATAACCCCCCTCTTCTGGTAGCAACTGCCATCCTTGCGCCAAAGCATCCACCGCTTCCCGGTGTTTCCCCGCCAGTGCCAACACCCGCCCGTGACCAAACCAAGCATCAGGTAACTGCGGCTCAAGTTGCGTCCCCTTCGCAGAGACACCACACCCTCGCTCAATCTCCTGAAAACTTTCCACCAACACCCGCCCCGCCGTCGTCCAAACACTCCAGCGTTGGGGAAAACGATCGAGCATCTCTTCTACTATTGATGCAAGGGTTACTTCAGGGTTCGATCCCCCTAAATCCCCCTTAAAAAGGGGGACTTCCAGAGGAGTTCCCCCCGTGCAGTTAGAAGGCTTTGCCTCCTCTAGCTCCCCCCGTGAAGGAGAAGACTTTGCCTCCTCTGGCTCCCCCCTTTTTAAGGGGGATTTAGGGGGATCGAGAGGAGCTGGGGGAGAGGTTAAAGGCAAAATCTCGCACAACGCCCGATAAATTTCACAATCCTGGGGATACAGACGATAAGCTTTCAGCATCGCCTCAGCCGCCCTCTGATATTCCCCGGTATGGAACAAGCACCGCCCATAGGAATACCAACCCCTCGGATGATTCGGGTGTTCCTCAGTAAACCGTTCCAACACCGCAACCCCGTTAGCCGACTCCCCTCGGAAAAGGTGATAATATGCCACCAACTCGCGGGCATCCGCCGCATCAGGAGCCTGTTGCAGCAAAGAACTAATTATTTTTTTAGTCTGTTTGCCTTCCTCACCCGATACCAATCTCATCCGGCAACGAGTATCCGCCAGTCGTTTGAGCGCTCGGAAATCACCCGGAGCCACCTCTAGCACTTTGCTCAACCGCCGCTGCGCTTGGCGCACATTCCCCACCGCATGACTCGCGTCATAGCTGTCAATCAGCGCTACAACATCATCTGGCTGAAGGGACAAAACCGTATCAAAGGCTCGCAAAGCTGCAACCGCATCCCCTCTCCCCCTTTGCACCTGCCCCAAGGCCAGCCAGTGAGCCGCATTATCTGGTTCAAGGGTTGCCGCCGACTCAAAAGCGAGTATCGCGGCTTGAGTGTCATTTCTACAGAGTGCGATCGATCCGCTGATATGCTGCCGAGTCGCCTCATTGCGTGCATTGGCCGAGGCACTTTCATAAACCGCTACTGCCTCAACCTCTCGTCCCATAAGCTGCAAGAGTTTCCCCAATTGCAACCGCACGCCAATCAATGGTTGCTGCCGATCGATTACTTGGCGATACTCCTCAACCGCCTGCTCAATACGACCCATTGCATACAGCAGATTCGCCAATTCCAACCGTTTCTTCCATCCCGAAGGATACTGCTGCACGTACTCACTTAATGTTTTCAGCTTCTGGTCAATTCGGGCTGGCTTTTCGTCTAAAACTAGGTAAGCATTCAACTCCACCCCAGAGGACTGAGTGAGGGATACCACCCGGAGTGCAGTGTTTCTAGACATATTGCTGTTACCTGATAATTAATTGTCTCGCCAATGTTCTGAGGGATGGGGGCGATCGAGTCGGATGCGATCGTTTCATCGGATTGTAGGGGCAATTCCCCTGCGTCAAGCGAAGCTATCCCGTAGGGAATCGCCCCACCATCTTGACGCGGTAGGCACGGGGGCACTACCCCTACAGCAAAATCATCCCCGATCGAGGCAACGTCCCCCTTTTGAGACGACTCGGAGGAATCTAACAAACCATCATCCAACCCTGACAAATACCTGCTCAAACGCTTTTGCAGAATTTCTCGTGCCTGTTGAATGCGCTTGTAAACGTTATTGAGCGAGAGAGCAAGTTTTTGGGCAATATCTTGATAGGCAATCTGGTGGCAGTAACGCAGAATAAACGGATTGCGTAATCGAGAAGGAAGAGTATCAATAGCGCGGCGAATGTACTGTCCCAACTCATGATGTAGAAGTGCTTCTTCAGGAGAGTTCAAACCAGAAATAAATGCTGAGCTTCCTGTAGCAGCTACTTCTTCAATATCCTCCATTTGCATTGCTTTCCGGCGACGTTCTCGGTGTATATCTATACAGAGATTATGGGTTAAGCAAAGTAGCCAAGCTCGGAGGTTGGTGATTTTTTCGGCATAGTCTGGTAACTTATCCCAAGCTTTGAGCATGGCGCGACTGAGCACCTCTTCGGCATCAGTAGGATTCCCTCCCATCCACTTGACACAGCAACGGTAAAGATAATCTCGATTCTGCTGCCATAGCTGCCAAAATGCTTTCTCTATATCTTCAGGACAATACCGAATGTCTGTTGCAATAAGTGATTGAGAATTTGACATGATTTTAAAGGTGGTGAAAGATAGATGTGAAGGAACATTTTTCTGTTACTTTTTTCGTTGCACCCCAATCCCGCAAACATCTAGCTGAGTCTAGTCTGAGTATTTATCCGGCTAAAGATTGGATTCAGTGTCCTTAGCCAATATTCAAGGTTTATTGTTGTCAGGGTGATTCATGAATCACCCCGATTCAAGCCAATCAAGCAAAAGGAACCGAGAACAAGACACCGCCCTCGGTATAAGGCGCTTGCAAAGGGCTAACAGGAATACCCGGGAAGTTGCGAGCGGTCATTTCGCTATAGTTCCCCACTGCGGAAATCGCATTCAAAGCAAAATTATTCGACAAACCCAGACTTTCACCCACATTTCCTTCCACTCCCAAAAAGCGGCGAACAACTGGATCTGAGCTATTGATTTCCTGGCGCACATTTTCTGAAGTTAAACCCAGTTCTAACGCTTCATAAAGAGAATAAGTAACGCCAGAAACCACATCCTTCCACTGGGATTGATTCTCGTCCACCACCATTGCTAAAGGCTCCTCTCCCAAGACTTCTGGAAAGGGCTGATGCTGGTCTCGCTGCTCTGGGGGTAAGGTGAGAAGACGAGAGATAATCAGACCTCCATCGCCGGTGAGCGCATCCAATTCGCCCTTGATATAACTATCAAATAGGGTCTGGAAGCTATCTAAGGCTACGATTTCCGCATTAATACCCGAAGCACTCAGTTTTTCTCGCAGAGTTGCCTCAGAAGTGGTATTTGCACTCACGCCAATTCGGCGACCTGCAAGCTGTTCAAAAGAGGTAATTCCGCTGGCGGTTGGTGTTACTACAAATTGAGCATCGTAAGTATTAATGGGGGCAAAATCTACCCCCAGCAAAGCATCCCGCTTGAGGTTGTGGGTGGCATTGCGGCTAGTTACATCAACGATGCCATTGGCGACATCGCTGAAGCGCTGAGCCCCCGTTTTCTGAATTACGAATTCCACTGCGTTGGGGTCGCCAAATAGGGAAGCTGCTAGTCCCCGACCCAAATCCACATCAAATCCGGTTAAATTGCCGTTGGGGTCAGCAAAACCCAGTCCAGGTGCATCATTTCTCACCCCAACGCGCACGAAACCCCGGTCTAAAACTTCCTCTAAAACGTTGCGGTTGTCGTTATTTACTAAGGGTACACTTAATTCGTCAGTCCCCGAAAAGGGTGGATAATAGAGCAGTCCCCCAGGCTCGACAAACATTAGTTCATTGAGCTGGCGCGGCAGCACTTCGGGATTGAAATTGCGATTGTAAATCTCTTCGTAATTACCAATTTGTTGGATAACTTTCAAGGCAAAATCATTTTTGAGTCCCAAAGATTCTCCTAAATTCCCTTCCACGCCTAAAAAGCGCTTACTGGCGGAATTTCCATCAAGAAATTCATTCACATTCTGGGAGTTAATGCCAAAGAATTCGGCTTGGATGGGAGCGTTGACCGCCCACCGCACCACATCAGCCCATTCAGACTGATTTTCCGGCACGATGAGTGCTAAAGGCTCTTTGGAAATGGCTTCATCCAGGATGACTTGATTTCCCGGATTGGATAAGGTGGGAATGCGATTGCTCAGCACCCCGCGATTAATCGAAACTGCACCGATTTGTCCCGCATCGTAAGCGCCAAACAGAGCATCTTGTGAGGGGAAAGTTTGGATGTTGAGGGCGATTCCGGCACGTTGAGCGGCATCTATTAAATTTTGCCCAGAGCGCGTTCCTGCTAATACGCCGATGGTTGTTCCTGATAACTGGTTAACAGAACTAATTCCACTATTACCACGCACCAATACCGCTTGAGTGTCGAAGAAAACGGTAGGCGAATAATCTACTCCTAAACTGGCATCGCGGAGCACAGATTGAGTGGGCAAAGTGGCGGCGATATCCACTGCGCCACTGGCAACACTATTAAAGTCTTCACCGGCTTTGACGACTGCGAATTCTACTGCATTCGGGTTCCCAAACAAAGCAGTGGCAATGGCGCGACTAAAATCAATGCCAATCCCACTAAAAGAACCGTCGGCTTCCCGGTTGCTAAATCCGATCGCATCCTCGTTAACTGCAACCCGCACAAACCCGCGCTTTAAGATTTCTTGAAGTTGAGATCCTGTGGGTGTGGTACTGGCAACGGGCGATCGACCTTCAGCCGCTCCAAACCGCGCATAATGTTCAAATCCGCTTGAGAAACTACCGTTGGCCACTGCTGCTGCTACCTGGGGGTTAGCATCTAGATAAAATTGCTCGTTGAAGGAAATTTGTGGGTTTCTTTTTTCAATAAAACCAAACTTTACCCAATGCTCGAAGCCGTTGGGAATAATGCCTGAAGCTACGGCTTGTGCCACGTCGGGATTTTCTTGCAGGTAGGTAGTTTCGTTGTAGTTAAGGATGGTCATAATCCTGGTAATTAGATAATTTGTGTGTTCAATTAACAGGGGTTCCGATCAATTCTTATTTCTGCTCCAACCGCAGCCTATTTCGGCACGTTGCTATTGTTGGATGGTTTTGTTAAGCAATAGGTGAATTATGCTATTGCTGTTGTGTTAACCGAGCGATCGCTTTGACTTGGAAAACAGCTAAGTGCACCCACTTTCTTCCATATCTTTCAGCATTTTTCAAAAAGAGCGTTGCATATTTGCGGGATGGTTTTGAATTTTATCAAAGCTGAAAACCCTTATTTTTCCGGCGGGATCTTCGATCGACCCTACAAAATTCATCCCAAAATGATGCAATGCTTTTTCTTGAGGCTGTATCCTTTCCATATCTCTATCATCGCTCCCCTCCCCTGCCCCTGTCAGTCGGAAAAGTCGGATCGTAAAGTCGGAAAAGTCGGACGCCCTGGTTTTACTATCTATCTTTAGATGGAGCAGATCGACAGCATGACTGGCACTGTTATCTGTCTTTTGGTAGATGCTATTAATAGTATGTTGGGAATATAGGCATAAAGCAAGTCGGAAAAGTCGGATCATAAAGTCGGAAAAGTCGGATCTTTGCCTAATGGGCATATTTCTGAGTGAGGTTTACACTATCACGCGCTAAAATACATCAGTGATAATACTGAAAATTAATGGAATTGTCGGCGCTAATCGGCGGATGTTTTTATCTGACCATATAAAAACTAATCAAGGCTTGTCTTTTGGATAAATACAAGCCTTGGTAGTGAGTTATACGGTTCTCCGCTAGGTAGCGAACTCAGATTTATGAAAAATGAACCCGTTTTTCAGATTTGTTAACAGCTTTATATATTTCAAAGAGTCGATGTCGTAGGCGTCGAGGGGGTGGCAAGCAACTTAAAAGCCTTGTAGTGACAAGGGTTTAAGCCGATCGCCATCACAAAGAATTAGGGGGGCGCGATCGCTACTTTTGCTTCGACAAGGTAAAATGAGGATCGGGGGCGATCGTCCAGGAGCGTAAGTGTCAATAAGTCTGTCATAATCACTATTAGGAATTTCTCCACCGACTTACTACGGTGTATAACTCAAAGCTAGGGTGCAAAACTGAAAAACCTTACCCGATGAGATTGATTTGTATATGACTTTTGAAGAAGCCCTAGAATTTCTAGAATCAGCCTTAGAGTCCAAAACCAGTAAACCGTTAAATTTTCTTGAGCAGGAAATCTTAAAAGCTGCTTGGAAAAACGCAACTTATAGTGCTGTTGCTGACAGCTTGTACCTCAGCATAGGACATATCAAAGATTTAGCAGCCATCCTGTGGCACCGGCTTTCAGACGTAATGGGAGAAAAAGTTACGAAGAATAACTTTCGCTCTCTGCTAGAGAAGCAAAACACCACAAGTGAGTTCGCCGATGCCAAAGGCGAAGGCAAACTTATGGCGATGGCTGCGGCTGAAACAAGTGACATCAATCAATTAGAAACTCCCAAAGGTAACATCTTAATTGTTGATGACCTCCCAGAAAATCTGCGTTTTCTAACAGAAATTCTCACTAAAAATGGGTATAAAGTTCGCTGCGTAACCAATGGTGCGATGGCCTTGAGAACAGTTCGCAATCATCCCCCCGATGCTATATTGCTGGATATTAAAATGCCAGATATAGACGGCTATCAAGTCTGCGAAGCCCTCAAATCCGATGAAAAAACCTCAGAAATTCCGATTATTTTCTTAAGCGCACTTGACCAAGTATTTGATAAAGTCAAAGCTTTTAAGGTAGGAGGAGTTGACTATATCTCTAAACCTTTTGAGCCGGAAGAAGTGCTAGTTCGCCTCGATACTCAGGTCACTATCCAGCAGCAAAAACGCCAGCTTAAAGAAGCAATCGAGCGACACCAGCAAACCGCAGAAATTGCCTACCAATCTCGCAGCCTGCTGGCAAATTTGCTAAATTCATCTCTGGATGGAATAGCCGCAGTGCAGGCGGTGAGGGGAGATATCGCTGGAGAAATTGAAGATTTTCGCTGCTTGGTAGTTAACCCTGTCTTTGCCAGACTCTTAGGGAAAAAACGAACAGAACTCGCGGGGGAACCCGTGCTCAAAAAACTGTTTAATCAATTAAGTCCCGGAGTCTTTGATTTATTAGTAGAAGTTGTTGAGACTGGAGAATCGCTTGAAGGAGAGGTTCATCTAGAAAGTGATTACCTGGGCAAATGCTATTATTTCACTGCTGTTAAATTGGGAGACGGTTGCTCAATTACCATCCGCGACCTTACAGACTTAAAACTGTCGGCATTAAAGTCAATGATGGAACAGAACCAACCCCGTGCTATCAAATAGCATAAACGGGGCTTACGCAATCTTACCCAGAAACCGGGTTTTTTAGCGAATCAACGGGCTGCAACGCATCTTTTCGTCAGGATTTACGCACTCCGACGCCTAGAAACCGGGTTTTTTAGCGAATCTAGGGACTTTAACCAAGTATTATCGTAAAAAAACCCGGTTTCTGACCACCCGTGTGTAATTCCTAAAAATATCATCATTCACCAACCAAGGATTCAGTTAAATCGAGAATCTTCTCAAACTGAAACCTCGTCACCCAATTTCTGAGAGTTTGAAGCTCGAAAGCGTGAGATTCAGGAATCTCCTCAAGGAGTTGACAAACTAATTCCGCATCAGCGTCCATAGCTGCTTCATATAATTTTACTATCCATTCTTTTGACATCGCTGCTAATAAATCCGTGAAATTTAACGATTCTCCAGTCACATTAGAAGGGGGAGATGGTAGCTCTTGCTCCTGATAAATATAAAGGACGCCCAAATGTTTAGTCATGATGTCAAAGATGGCCTCTGTGTGGAACGGTTTTCGCACAAAATCATCACAACCAGCCGATAAAATAACTGCCTTTTCTTCTTCCCACACGCTAGCAGTAATAGCAATAACAGCAGTAGCTTGACCTTTAATGGTGCCTTTAATACGTTTCGTGGCTTCATAACCATCCATAACGGGCATTCTCATGTCCATCCAGATCAGATGAGGTGAGTAGGAATCCCAAATTGCAAGCGCTTCAATACCGTTACTCGCTTCTTGCACTTCAAAACCAACAGGTTTGAGGAGTTTAACTAACAGTTGCCGATTGTAATCTCGATCGTCCACCACGAGGATGCGATATTGGGGTTGGTTAGGCGCTAGCGCAACGACGCGACGACTTTGGGGTTGATTTTGAATTGTGCTGGCATCAGCGATGCCCACAGGAATGTCAAATTTAAATGTTGTACCCGTTGTGTCTTTAAAAAATTCCTTGAGAGGAATTCCAGGGGTAAAAACTTTACCGTGACTAATGACTGTTATTTCACCTCCCATCAAGCGGACAAATTGACGGCTAATCGTCAGTCCTAATCCGGTTCCTTGCTGCACTTTTTGACCGGATGCTGTTTGCACGAAGGGTTTGAATAGATTCTCCATTTCCTCTACTGCAATGCCAATTCCCGTATCTTTTACTTCAAAGGTAATGGTTGTTGATTGTGGGTTGTTGGTTGTTTTAGTTTCGGCTTCTATTGGGGTTTTTACCTGTTTGTTTTTTACTTTTAAATACACGCTTCCCGAAGCGGTAAACTTAACGGCATTACTGATTAAATTAATCAGCACTTGCCGCAACTTAATTTCATCAGCGTAGATATATTTAGGAACATCGGCAGCACATTCAAATCGTAAGTCTAAGCTTTGAGCGATGGCTTTTAAGGCAAACATATCCTCAATTTCAGCTAAAAAATGATGAAGGTTCAAATTATTTTTAGATACCGTCATGCGTCCAGCTTCAACTTTAGAAAGGTCAAGCACCTGATTAATTAGAGATAATAAATGCTCTCCACTGCGCTGAATGATGTTAAGGTTCTCTTTTTGTTCAGTTAACAGATTGGTATCCTGATTCATCAGTTGCGAAAAACCCAGAATGGCATTCATGGGAGTTCGCAATTCGTGGCTCATGTTGGCAAGGAAAATGCTTTTGGCGAGGTTGGCGGCAACGGCTGCTTCTTTGGCTCGTTCGAGTTCTGCTTCAACTTTTTTGCGCTCACTAATTTCCTGTTCTAAGCGGACATTTTCGATCAGCGTTTTTTGTGCCTGCTTGCGATCGCTAATATCTTGAAAAGCTGCGATCGCGTACTCTACATTACCCGTCTCATTGAAAATTGGCGTACTCGTTGCTTCTACAAAAATGCTCCCGTCGCTGTGGTGGAGTTCCAAGTCATCCGCCTGAGCTTTTTCACCGCCAAGCGATCGCACCAGGGGCAACTGTTCGACTGGATATATCTCCCCTGTCCCTGCCCGATAAATGTGATAGGTTTTTGAGAGTTGCTCGATTTCGGCTTTTGGTAAATCTTGAATATTCAGTAACTGCTGTGAAACTGGATTGGCGTAAACCAGTTGTCCTTTGGCGTCGTGAACGGAGATGCCTAGAGGTATAGCATTGAGGAATTTATTCAGGCGATTTTGGGTAGATTGTACCTGAGTATAGAGTCTAGCGTTGGTAAGGGCGATCGCCGCTTGACTTGACAGCAGTTTAATTAGTTCTAGGCGATCGGGTGTAAAAACCCCATCTGCTAAATTATTTTCCAAGTAAACAATTCCAATTAATTGCCCTTGATTGATCAGAGGGGCGCACAGGATAGACTTGGGCTGCTGTGTTTTGATATAAGCATCTTGGGTAAATCTGCCTTCACGGGAAACATTGGTTTCAATCAATCCTTCCTGAGTCCTTTCAACATAGTGAATAATCGACAAAGGCAAACAGGTTTCTATAGGAGTCGATTGCAAAACCATCACCCGATCTGAGTTAGCCTCACCTGAAGCTTCGACTCGCAGTTGTCCTTGAGACTCTAAAATTAGATAGCCAGTTTGTGCACCGCAGCTTTCCAGCAGGATTTTCATCAAAGTGGTGAGGAGTTTATCTAGCTCAATTTCACTGGCAATTGCCCCAGATGCTTTCATCAATGCTGCCAAATCCAGCGTTTCACCTGAAATGCTGTTAGATGTATCAGACAGGATGTTGCGAGATTTATCCGAAAAATTGGCTTTCGTAAAACGCTTTAAAAGTTCTGGATACTGTTGTTTCAAATCAGTCATTTTAGCTGTTGCACCCCAACGTAAATAACAGTAGTAAGCATTTGTCATATAGGCTCGGGCAACTTGCTCTTTTCCCCAAGCGAGGTAGAATTTGGCAGCCAGTTCATTAGCCAAAGCCTCTTCGTTGAGGTACTCATGTTCTTTCGCTAAGGCAATGGCGCGATCGTAGTAGTCGATCGCCCTAGCATTTTCCCCCAAAACTCGATATCGCTCTGCCTCCACTAGATAGAATTTATGGAGGTGAGTCATCGGAGCAAACTTCGCCCATTTCTTGATGTTTTTCTGATTGACTTCCACCTTCTGGAGGATGAGTTTTTGCTCGGATTTTGGTGCGTCAGAATAGATAGCCAGATAAACTAAAGAATTGTAGAAATGGTAGAGAGGAATAGTACCTACAGCGCTATCGCTATATTTTTCTGCTGATTTAGCATTTTCTATAGCTTGCTGATAGTCTTGAAAAAGATAGCAGAGAAATAGCTTGTAAAAATAGACCGAGCGACAAAGATTTTGAGCATTCGCCTCTCGATGCAGGGGTAACATTTTTGTTTCGTCATAGCTTTCACCGATTAAACGGCATTTATCTTCAGCCTGTCCCATCAAATTCAATAAAACCTGTCGATTTAGTTGGTTATAGTAATATGATGTTTCTTGCTTCAGTTGGCTGAGGGTATTACTGTACATTGCCATCTCTGCCTCGACTGTTGCCAATTCCTTCCCCAATACATAGGAATGATAGCAGTATACACAAACTGAATAAGCTGCATATTCTAAGTCTCCAGTCTCTAGGGCGATCGAGTAAGCATTCTGCAAAGGGTTTAAAGTTTCCCTAAGATGCTCTTTCCAATGTTTGACAAAGTAATTAACAATAAATATGGTGCGGGCTGTAAGTTCTTTAGTATTAAACTTATCGAGGAGCAAGATAGCAAGTTTCCCAAATTGATAACCAGTCTCAATGTCTCCTACGGTTTCCCCAGACAGAATTAGTCCGTAAGTAGCATAGGCACAAGAAGACACAGAAGTATTTCCGTATTTGATTGATAAATTGACCTGTTTAAACGCAATTAACGGTAGCAATTCAGGTCGGGCTAAATGGGCCGCCGAAAGTATACTTGATAGGATACGCATTGCTGCCAGTTTATCAGGATTAGTCATCACTGGTAGGTCGATTAATTTTTCAACTGGCTTCCCTACTAAACTTAACTTTGTCTTCATCAGTTCAAATAAAATATTTAATTTTGTTGGTTTTTTGGGAAAACGGATACCCAACAACTTTAATACTGAAAGTGCCGTATCTATCGCTTCTAACGGTTTGTTTTGTGCTGTATAGGCTTGAATCTTGACTTCATAGACTTTCACTTTGTCCAGCAATGAAGTAGCTTGTTGAAGCACTAGGTCAGCCAATTTTTCCATGTCCTGAACGTGGCCACTCAAGATAGCAGCTTCTACTGTTTCCACATACAGTGCCAGAGTTAGGTCATACTGACAAAGCCAACTATCTGCACTCAAGCAATTTATACCAATTATTAAGTAATTCCAGGCGGGTTTCCAAGCTGCTGATGCCTTCGCTTTTTTGCCAGCAATCAGATTTAATTGAGCAAGTTTATCTTTTTCTAACTCGATGTCAATTGCTTCAATACCGAAGTTGAGTTGATTGACAATATCAAAAATCTTTTGTTGGAGTACCTGTGGTGGGGTATTTTCTAACAACAGTTGCCCGACTTTCCAGTGAACCGCTTGCTTGTCGTCAGGGGGAATTAGGGAATAGGTGGCTTGCTGAATGCGATCGTGAGCAAATTTATAAATAATTTTTAAGTCATTCGCCTCTCTGTTTGTTTTCAGAAATTTGTAATCATCCCCAACGGGTAAAATCAATCCTGCTTGAATGGCATTCCATAATTCATCAGCCGTTTGTTTTGGAGAAGTTTCATTAATTATTGAAAGAGTTAGTAAATCAAATTGGTTGCCAATGCAAGCGGCTAATCGTAAAATTTTTTGTGCAGATTCTGATAAGGTTTGAATTTGCTCTGCCATGAACTCAACAACGTTATCAGTAATATTCCTAGTTATAATTTGCTCTAAATCCCAATGCCAAGCCCCAGCATTCAAATCAAAAGTCAGCAATTGCTCTGTATAAAGTGACTTGAAAAACTCTTTAATAAAAAAAGGATTACCTTGTGTTTTTTGCCAAACCAACTCGGCTAATCTTTGCGTAGGAACCCACTCGGTTTTCAGCGTATCCGCAATGAATTCATTAACCTGGTTTAAATTTAAGGGTGAAAGGGAGAGATGATTAATTACTACTCCCTGCTTTTTCATTTCAGATAAAGTCAGCATTGCAGGATGAGTTGCAGTGACTTCGTTATCTCGATAAGCTCCGATTACAAACAGATATTGAGTAGTAAAATCTGTCATTATCAACTGGATCAATTGCAACGTAGCGCTGTCTGTCCACTGAAGATCGTCTAGAAATAGGACGAGAGGATGTTCTTTTTGGCAAAAAACTTGAATAAATTTTTGAAAAGCTAAATTAAACCGATTTCGTGCTTCTGTTGCGGGTAATTCGGGGACGGGATTCTGTTTGCCAATAATCAGTTCAACTTCGGGAATGACATCAATAATAATTTGTCCATTGCTTCCTAATGCCCGTCGAATCTTTTCTCGCCACTGTTGTAATTGCCCTTGAGTTTCTGTGAGTAGTTGTCGCACCAATTCTTGGAAGGCAGCAACTAAAGCTTGATAGGGAATATCGCGCTGCAACTGGTCAAATTTACCTGCAATAAAGTAGCCGCTTTTTTGAGTGATGAGCTTATACAATTGCTGAACTAAAGCTGATTTCCCAATACCAGAGTATCCAGAAATTAGCATGAGTTCAGTTTGTCCTTGTACGGAGAGATTTTGTGACTGAGTTGTCGTTGGGTTACTCAGATTATTTGCTAAACCAGCCCCTACTTGTTTTTCTTGTCCCGACGCTACACGATCAAATGCACTCAATAATGACTCAATCTGTGATTCTCTTCCGTACAGTTTTTGAGGGAGTTGCAATTTAGGAGAAATATCTTGGTATCCCAATAAAAAAGATTGAAATTTACCATTTATCAATTGAGCCAGACAAGTTTTTAAATCGGCCTTAATTCCCCAAGCACTCTGATATCTATATTCTGCGTTTTTTGCCATTAATTTCATGACAATTTCTGATAAACTCAAGGGGATGCTTGGATTTATTTTATGAGGTGAATTCGGTTGTTGGGCAATATGGCAATGGACTAATTCAAGTGCATCGACGGATTCAAAAGGCAACTGGTTGGTTAGCAGTTCATAGAAAGTAACGCCGAGAGAATAAAAGTCGGTGCGGTAGTCTAGTGAGCGGTTCATCCTGCCTGTTTGTTCAGGAGATATATAAGCCAATGTCCCTTCTAGAAGATTAGGACTTGTGAGGCTGGGATTCTCTTGGCATAGGATGGTAGATAAGCCAAAGTCAATGATTTTTATTTGTCCTGTTTGAGGATTCAAGACAATGTTAGATGGATTGATATCTTTGTGAATGACCTTTTTTTGATGAACTTTGCCTAACGCATCTGTGATTTGGATGGCTAGGTGGAGAAACTCTGGTAATCCCAAGGGACGGCTATCCAGCAGGATTTTTAAGGACTCTCCTCCAAAATCTTCCAACAACATGAGTTGTGTGTTATCGTATTTTCGCAGTTCGTAGGCTTTAATCGTTTCCTCTAGGTTGAGAAGGCGAGTGATTTCGTATTCCTGCTGATAGCGGTAGAGTTCGGCTGGTGTGGGATAATCCTCTTTGAGGAGTTTCAAAATCAAAGGTTGCTGATTTGATTTGAGGATGCCTCGGTATACGAGGGAATTCGCACTTTCGTAGATTTGGCTGACTATTGTGATATCTGGCAGTGAAATCATGTTGGGAATTATTGCTGCCTAAAAAAAATAAGTATACCAATAAATATAACATGGCTAGGAGCGGGTGAGAGCAGCAGTAAACTCGCTGCGAATATAAATCCTTGCCTTACACCCCTTATAACTTCCGATCTTTTATTATTGCTTTTTTGCTCTGGACTTACTTACGCTATATAGCAATCCTAAATCATTTGCATAATTATTGTAGGGGCAATCCGACCCCTACTCCCCGTGGTTGCCCGATAGATAGGGGGTAGGCACGGGGGGTAGGGGTAGCACTACCCCTACAAATTTATCTGAATCATTTAGGATTGCTATATTATATGTAGCGTACAAGTGTACTGGCACTTGAAGCGTCTAGGTACTGTGCGATCGCCCCAACTGAAAAATTTCGGAACGGATAATAATTAATGATAAAATAGCTTAAGGATTCAGCTCCCCAATTGTGGTAATCTGACAACCATTCACTTTCCTTCTCGATCGAGTGCGTGCAGCTATGCGAATCGGTAAAAATTTACCAAAGTTTCGGCTTTTCACTATGGCGTTATTTTTCGCAGTATCGCTGTTAATCAAAGTTACTAAATTTCACAATTATTTCGGCATCAACCGCGCCGATCCCGAAGTGAAAGTTGTTGCCCTCACCTACGAGGACGGGCCATATCCTCCCTATACAAATCAGCTTTTAGATATCTTAGACCGCTATCAAGTTAAAGCAACTTTTTTTGAAATCGGCCGCAATATTGAGAAACATCCAGAAATCGTGAAAATGATTGTCGCGAGGGGAGATGAGTTGGCAAACCATTCTTACTCTCACAAATCGCATTTGCCATGCGGATCGCGCCGCAATATCATCTAATTCAGGCATCAAAGTCGGAACTAAAGCTGCCCGAAACTGCATCGGTACAGTAGAGTTACTAGCAATTTCTTTAACCAGTTCCAGGAGCAAAACGAGGTTGTTAGTGGCTTCCAGGAGGCGAGAACCGGGGAGAAGGGCGATCGTCCGAACTGCGGGAATTAACTGCAAATCTTTGCCCGTAGAATTGAGGTTGTCCATGACAGGATTGCCGACAAACTGAGCTTTCTTTAAACCCTGTCGGTTTAAGTCAGCAGCAGTCAAAGCATCTCTAGTAAAAACGGCCAGACATTTCTCTGAGCAAAGCAACTGCCACAAGATTAAACCCAAATCGACTCGCCCCTCGTAATAACTAGAATGAGCCGACAGAAAAATTATATAGGGGCAGTTGCTGGCATGGGCGATCGCCCCGGCGACAATATCCCCAGTGGCCACGTGGCCACCACCAAATCGCAGCGGCGCGAATGCGTCCAAACAGCTTGCAATTGCTGCCAAGTCAAAGCAATCAGCCCCGCCCCAATATCTTTGAGGAAAAACAGGGGATTCATGTAAAAAACTCCCCCAGACGGCATTTGACTGGTGGGCCCAATAATTGGCACGGTCGATCGGCTGTAAGCAGCCCCGTCAATCGATTTTAGATTTTAGATTTTAGATTTTAGATTGACTTGCGCGAGATAAATGCGGGGGCTTGAGGATTTTCGATTTTGGATTGATTCCACGGATAAATCACGTGGCGGGTACCACATGAAGAAATTCGTGGTCACCGACAACCGGCATCGCCGAAACATCAACATCCGCGCCAGATGCTCTCAAAGCTTTGAGAATTTGACAGTTAATCGCGTCTTCCCCGTGCCCGTTGCTGAGGAAAAGTATCCCCTTCGATTTCATATAATCAGAATACAATCAGAATCAGTGCCGAGCTTTTTTAAAGACAGCCGTGCGATAGCTAAACTCGGGCGGGCTAACTTTTTGTTAGTCTAATTTAAATACATTGTGGAAGTGAAACAGCGTGAATATTGAAATTGGGCGGGGCAAAAGCGCTCGCCGAGCTTACGGCATAGATGAAATTGCGCTTGTACCCGGACAGCGCACCCTCGATCCGAGTTTGGCAGATACCAAGTGGCAGATTGGCGGGATCGATCGAGAAATCCCGATCATCGCCAGCGCCATGGATGGAGTAGTCGATGTCCGCATGGCGATTTTGCTGTCGGAATTGGGAGCAATGGGCGTGCTCAACCTAGAAGGAATTCAAACCCGCTATGCCGACCCCCAGCCAATATTAGAGCGCATCGCCAGTGTGGGGAACCACGAATTTGTTTCCCTGATGCAGCAACTCTATGCCGAACCCATCAAGCCAGAATTAATTGACCTGAGAATTAAAGAAATTAAAGCTGGAGGAGGGATTGCCGCCGTCAGCGGTACACCGGCTGCTGCGAGCAAATACGGCCGGGCGGTTGCTGAATCGGGAGCCGATATATTTTTTGTGCAAGCAACAGTAGTCTCGACAGCTTTCCTTTCCCCTGAAGCGATCGCACCTCTAGACTTAACTAAATTCTGTCAAGAGATGCCGATCCCAGTAATTTTGGGCAACTGCGTCACCTACGAAGTCGCCCTGAATTTAATGAAAACTGGCGCTGCGGGCATTCTCGTGGGCATTGGGCCGGGGGCTGCTTGCACATCTAGGGGCGTATTGGGTGTCGGCGTTCCCCAAGCCACAGCGGTAGCAGACTGCGCCGCCGCGCGGGACGACTACTATCGCGAAACTGGCAAATACGTGTCGGTGATTGCTGACGGCGGTTTAATTACCGGCGGCGATATCTGCAAGTGCATTGCCTGCGGTGCCGATGCAGTGATGATTGGTTCGCCCTTTGCCAGGGCCGCCGAAGCTCCTGGCCGCGGCTTTCACTGGGGGATGGCGACTCCCAGCCCGGTTTTGCCGCGGGGCACTCGGATTCGCGTGGGGACTACGGGTACTGTGGAGCAAATTTTGCGCGGGCCTGCGGTACTAGATGACGGTACGCACAACTTGCTCGGAGCTCTGAAAACTAGCATGGGCACCTTGGGCGCTAAGGATCTTAAGGAGATGCAGCAGGTGGAAGTGGTAATTGCTCCTTCTCTGCTGACTGAGGGTAAAGTCTATCAAAAAGCTCAGCAGTTGGGCATGGGTAAGTAGATTTACCGATCGAATACCAGCATACCTTGACAAAATTTGTTCCACAGTCTCGAAATTTACAGAATATTGTGGAATTATCGAGAAGGAGATGTCACAATAGAAGAAGCGGAGACGCATGTTTCCGTTCACTCCTCACACCACACTCCGCCCGGACTACTGTTCGGGCGGTTCCTTTTTTGCCGGAAATCTTGGCTCTTGCTTACTAGATACACAACTGAGGCTTTTACCTCCGGAGAGGGGGAGAGGGGGAGAGTCTGGGGGTGGGAGAATTTTTTTTCTACATAAGTGCATTCTGCCTTGGGAAACATCAGTGCCTTGTTCCTTAAGGAATGAGAATTAAATAACTTCCAGTCTTGAAAGTGGGATGGGCTCTTATAGCCCGTCCAAAAAAGACGGGCTATAAGAGCCCATCCCACAATAACAATTAAAATTGTAAGTTATTTAATTCGCGATCCTCAGAAACCTTGTGCCTTCTTCCTTCTACCGTCTTCCCTCTTCCTTCTTCGTTCAGAAGCCTTCTCTTGAAATCGTTGACCGAAAGCAGACTCAGGACTGGTGAAATAAAAAACCTGTATCCGAGGAAACTTGCCGAACGTATTTATCCGTGGGGTCAATTCTAAAATCTAAAATCTAAAATCTAAAATCTAAAATCTAAAATCTAAAATCGATTGACGCAAGTGGTTACACTTTTTGCTAGACTTGTTATCCGAGAAATAGTATTTACAAGGATGGCTAGGGATGTCAGCAGCCGCGCAAGTAACCGACTCTACCTTTAAGCAGGAAGTGCTCGATAGCGAAGTTCCAGTTCTAGTGGATTTTTGGGCTCCCTGGTGCGGGCCCTGTCGGATGGTGGCGCCCGTCGTAGACGAAATTGCCCAGCAATATGAAGGGCAGGTCAAGGTAGTAAAAGTTAATACCGACGAGAATCCTAACGTCGCCAGCCAATACGGTATCCGCAGCATTCCGACGCTGATGATATTTAAGGGCGGTCAACGTGTGGATATGGTAGTTGGGGCAGTTCCGAAAACTACTCTGGCCAACACTCTGGAAAAGTACATTTAACTGAACTGCGAGGGGTTTCGCGCTGTTCTTTGTGGGCCGCGAAAGCTAACTCGCTTCAGAACCGGGGCTAAGCTACGGGAAAAGTTATTAGTACCCAGCAGAGCAATTTGCTGGTGGCTATTGGCTTCTAACTTTGGCTTGCCCCTTAATTTTTAGTCGCGACAATTTGTTACCGTTTCGGAAAAATTCATGATTCCTTCTGGGTATGGTCAAGGTTTTGAGTCTCTCCAAGCTGAAGTGATGGAGTTGCTCGATCGCTTGCCAAAGTTGAAGCACTCTGAGTGGATCGAACGATCGCTCTCTACTATAGTGCAAATGGCCGGAGAGGATCTCGATCGGCTAGACTGGAAAATTATTGCGGCGTCGCTCCGAGATATGGAGAACGCTTTTGAGATGTTTTATCCTTACCGCCACGTTCGCAAAATTGTGATTTTTGGTTCGGCGAGGGTGTCACCGCAATCTGTGGAATATTTGATGGCCAGAGACTTTGCGCGGGCGATGGCCCAGCAGGGTTTTATGGTGATTACTGGCGGCGGCGGGGGAATTATGCAGGCGGGGAACGAGGGGGCGACTGCTGAAGGTTCTTTTGGGCTGAACATTCAGTTACCTTTTGAGCAGAGTTCTAATCCTTTCATTGCCGGCGATCCCAAATTGCTCAATTTTAAATATTTTTTCACTCGTAAGTTATTTTTTCTCCGGGAGAGCGATGCTTTGGCTCTGTTTCCGGGCGGTTTTGGCACTCTGGACGAGGCTTTTGAGTGTCTGACTTTGACTCAAACTGGCAAGTTCGGGCCGGCTCCTTTGGTATTGATCGATCGACCCGGAGGAGATTATTGGCACGATTGGAATTATTTTGTGCAAAAACAATTGCGGGGCCGGGGCTTGATTTCAGTCAACGATCGCAGCCTGTATACGATTACTGACGATGTAAATGTCGCTTGCGAGGCGATCGGTAGTTTTTATCTGGTTTATCACTCCTGCCGCTACGTGCGCGAAAAACTGGTAATTCGTTTGAAAACAGAGCTTTCTGAGGAGAATGTCGATCGGCTAAATACTGATTTTAGCGATATTGTCGTCACCGGAAAAATTGAAAAAACTCAAGCTTTGGAACCGGAAATAGGAGATGCAACTTTCGATCTGCCGCGCCTAGTTTTGCATTTCAACCAGCGGGATTTAGGGCGGCTTTATCAGCTAATTGCTACCATCAATCAAATGGGTGCAGCTTCGCCGGCTGCGGCGCATCCAGAAAAAAAGTAGTTATTAGTCAACAGTCATTAGTCATTAGTCAACAGTCATTAGTCAACAGTCATTAGTCATTAGTCATTAGTCTGTTGGGGCGGGTTTCACGAGAAATATTTCTAACTTACTCAGGGGATAAATAAACCCGCCCCTCTGATGGAGATAAATTTGACCACGAATTTCAAAGGTTGTACAAACCCCCGCATTTATCCGTGGAATCAATCCAAAATCGAAAATCGAAAATCCTCAAGAAAGAGCATTTATCTCGCGCAAGTCAATTCTTTAATCTAAAATCTAAAATCTAAAATCGATTGACTACTAACTCAAAATGCTAGACCTGCTGCTAATTGCAATTTTGGGATTTCTCGGCAGTTTCGGTCACTGCGCGGGGATGTGCGGCCCGCTGACAATGGCGTTTTCTCTTTCTAATTCCCGCAACGATAAATTAGCTGCTTTCCGCTTTCATTTGCTGCTAAATTTGGGGAGAATTGCTGCTTACGCTTTGGTGGGTGCAGCAATTGGCGGAGTGGGTTCGGTGTTAATTGCTGGCGGACTTTTGGCAGGTACGGGCAGCGAATTTCGGCGGGCGATCGCACTTCTCACGGGCACGATGCTGATTTGGTTCGGAGTAGTGCAAATTAAACCGAACTTGCTGCCGAGATTGCCGCTGCTGCACCCAATGTCGCACGATCGAGTCGGACAAGCAATGAGCAAGCTTTCGGCACAAAAAAAATGGTGGGTGCCAATTGCTTTGGGTTTGCTTTGGGGTTTGATTCCCTGCGGTTTCCTATACGCGGCGCAGATTAAGGCGGCGGAAACGGGAAATTCGGTTTTGGGTGCGGCGACGATGCTGGCTTTTGGACTCGGCACCTTGCCAACTATGCTGGGAGTGAGTTTTTTTGCTGGCAGATTGAGCGCGGACAAGCGCAGTCAACTGTTTCGTGCGGGTGGGTGGGTGACGGTGGCGATCGGGATTCTTACCTTGCTGCGAACCGATGAAATGGTTGATTTTACGGGCCACGCAGCGCTGCTGTGCTTGATGCTAGCACTGTTGGCGCGTCCGGTTAGCAAGTTTTTGCCGCAACTGTTGCGCTACCGCCGCGCCTTGGGTGTGGGCGCGTTTGTCCTCGCAGTCGCCCACACGTTTCATATGCTGGATCATACGCTGAAATGGAATTTTGATGCTGTGTCCTTCATGTTGCCGCAGCATCAGTTGGGAATGGCGGCGGGGATGACGGCGCTACTGTTGATGTTGCCGGCCGCGGTTACAAGTGTCGATCGTATTCAAAACTATTTAGGCCAACTGTGGCGAATCCTTCACCTGTTAAGCGTTCCAGCTTTCTTGTTGTGCGCTGTACACGCGGCACTCATCGGTTCCCACTATCTCGGCGGTTTTGAATGGAAGTTGCACAATCAACTGCTGACAGCCGTGTTAGCGGTGGTTGCGGTGTTAGTTACGTTTGTGCGATCGCGCTTGTTTTGGTCAGTTTTATCACTAGAAAATTTCTATGTTTCACCTGTCAAACAAAAGTAAAACTTTAGGATTGTTAGTATTTTTGGGATTGCTAATTGAAGCAGAAATTCCCAGTGCTCAGCAGTTAAACTCAATTTCAGTTTTAGCGCACGAAGTCGAAGTATCGGGAGATGTAGCAGCTACCTTTCACCTAGAACCCAACCACAATCCCCGCGCCGGACAGCCTGCGAAAGTGTGGTTTGCCCTAACTCGCAGGGGCGGTCAAATTATCCCACTAGAGCAGTGTAATTGCAAATTAGCAGTTTATCCGAAAGAGCGCAAAGAAGGAGATAAACCCCTGATGCAGCCGCCTTTAAAAGCCATCTCTGCGGAAAAATATCAAGGAATACCGGGAGCAGATATCGTGTTTCCCAAGGCGGGGATTTACGAACTTGAATTGAGCGGAACAGCCAAAAACAAAGCTAATTTTAAACCCTTTAAACTGAGTTATACGGTCACGGTTCGCTAAGATAATCTTTCCCTCACCGAACATCAATCTTGTAGGGGCGGGTAAACCTGCCAATAAATGCCTAAAACCCACAATCTCATAAACCCGCCCCCACCCAACTAAGATAATCTTTCCCTCACCGAACATAAATTTTGTAGGGGCGGGTTCACCGAAAATAAATGCCTAAAACCCACAATCTCATAAACCCGCCCCCACCCAACTAAGATAATATTTCCATCACCGAACATAAATCTTGTAGGGGCGGGTTCACCGAAAATAAATGCCTAAAACCCACAATCTCATAAACCCGCCCCCACCCAACGACAAAGCAGAATCTACCTATCTTAACATACAAAAAAAATACAACCGAAATCTGTATAAAACCTTAAAAGTTGCCAACTCTACAAAATGTCATAAATTTTTACACTACATTATAACCAGTGTCCATTATGTAATTTGTGCAAGCTAACCTCTTTTGAACTGAGCAAAGGATATAACGATGGATATCTTATCTAACACCGTGGCGCTATCACGGATGCAATTTGCGCTAACCGCCATATTCCATATGCTGTGGCCAGTTCTGACTACGGGAATGGGAATTTATCTGGTAATTGTTGAAGGAATGTGGCTGAAAACTCGCAATCCTGACTACTACCATCACGCTCGTTTTTGGTCTAAACTCTACGTCCTCAACTTCGGTATTGGAGTAGCTTCAGGCATTCCGATGGAATTTCAGTTTGGCACGAATTGGGCACCATTTTCCGAAGCAGTTGGTGACTTTTTTGGCAGCATTTTAGGCTTTGAAGCTTCAATGGCATTTATGTTAGAAGCCGGCTTTTTAGGCATTATGCTGTTTGGTTGGGAGCGCGTTCACCCGATCGTCCATTATTTCGCTACAATCATGGTAGCCTTCGGCGCTAACCTATCCACAGTATGGATTTTAGTCGCTAACTCTTGGCTGCAAACTCCAGCAGGCGGAGAAATGGTCAATGGCAAGTTTATTGTCAGCGATTATTTTCAAGCAATTCTGAACCCGTTCGCATTAAACAGCATTCTCCATATGTTTTTTGCGACGTTAGAAACTTCGCTGTTTGTCATTGGGGGAATTAGCGCTTGGTACATTCTCAATCAGCGCAACCAAGCCTTTTTTTCCAAATCTTTAAAAATTGCCATAGCCACCGCCATCGCCGTTGCACCTTTGCAGATATACATCGGACATTTGAGCGCCGAACAAGTTTATCACTACCAACCAACTAAATTAGCAGCAATCGAAGCTAAGTGGGAAACTTCACCAGCGGGAGAGTCAGCCGATTGGACTTTGCTAGCTTTACCTAATGAAAAAGCCCAAAAAAATGACTGGGAAATTAGCGTACCCAACGGCTTAGGATACGTTCTGGAATTCAAACAAAAACTCTCCGAACCCGTACTCGGATTGAAGGAATGGAAGCCAGAAGATAGACCCCGGATGGTGGGTTTAATCTACTATTGTTTCCGCATCATGTCCGGGATTGGATTCTTCTTTTTAGGACTGATGCTGTTCAGTATAATTCAGTGGATGCGAGGCAAACTTTCTGCTGAAAATATCGCCAGTCAACCTTGGCTGATGCGCGCTTGGGTATTAGCTGCTCCCCTGGGATATATTGCTGTAGAATCGGGTTGGATTGTGCGCTGTGTCGGCCGACAACCTTGGGCTTTATACGGGCAAATTCGCACTGCTGATGCGGTGTCAAACATCCCCGCCAGCAATGTTTTAACTTCTCTTAGTTTCTTTGCCGTTGTTTACAGCTTTTTGTTTGTTTGTGCCTTGTATTTTGGCAGCCGAATTATCCGCCAAGGGCCTAATTTAACTCTGCCGGTACCGGGATTAGACAATGAACCTGCCATCGAAACTCAACCCGCAGAACACATTCCCGATCAACGTCCCTTAGAAGCACAACAATAGGAGATTTTATGCAAGCTTTGGAGCATTTTCTCCCGCAAGTTTGGTTTGTAGTTTTGGCTTTGTTTCTCCTGCTATATGTCATGCTAGACGGTTTTGACTTAGGAGTAGGAATCCTGTCTCTGACTGCTTCCGACGAGGAACGCCGGGGCATTTTAATGACGAGTTTGGGCAACGTTTGGGATGCGAACGAAACTTGGCTGGTGTTGATGGGAGGCGCTCTGTTTGGCGCATTTCCCCTCGCTTACGGCACGATTTTAACAGCGCTGTACATACCGATTTGCATGATGCTTTTTGGTTTGATATTTCGGGCTGTGGCCTTTGAATTTCGCGAGCATTCTAATCGCAAATTATTCTGGAATTATGCCTTTGGTGCGGGCAGTTTTTTAGCAGCTTTAGCTCAAGGATTTGCCTTGGGTGCTGTGCTCGAAGGCATTGCGGTTGATGAAGCCGGTCATTTTGTGGGTTCTACTTGGGATTGGCTGGATTGGCGATCGATCTTGGTTGCTTTGACGCTGATTCAAGGCTATGTTTTGATCGGTTCAACCTATCTAATTATGAAAACGGAGGGCGAACTGCAAACAAATCACTATCGCACGGCTAAAATTGCGGCGGTGACAACTTTAATCGGAGCGATTTTAATTACGATCGCCACTCCGATTTTTTACGAAAGTGCTAGATCCAGGTTGTTTGAGAAACCGCTAGTTTATGTTTTTGCCACAATTCCTTTGCTGGGAGTGCTGTTGGTAGGACTGTTGCTGAAAAGTCTCGCCAGCAAAGAAGAACGCACGCCGTTTATCTGGACCATTCTAATTTTTTTGCTCACTTTCATCGGCTTAGGATTGATTGTTTTTCCCTACATTATTCCCTCGAAAATCACGATTTACCAAGCCGCTGCTTCGCCCAGCGCCCTGGTATTTATGATTGTGTTCATCGGCTTTCTGATCCCGATTATGATTTTTTACAACATCTACAATTATGTTGTTTTTCGGGGTAAGGTTGTCGGCGGTCACTACGGGGAATAAAGCATAATACAACCGCAAATGTAGGCAAATATACGCAGATAGTATCAAGTTTATATCCGGGTTTATCTGCGTATATTTGTGGTTAAAAAATACAAATTATTGTTTTCTGATACCATCAGAACTTAGGAGCGCGAATTAAATAACTTACAATTTTAATTGTTATTGTGGGATGGGCTCTTATAGCCCGTCCAAAAAGGACGGGCTATAAGAGCCCATCCCACTTTCAAGAGTGGTAGTTATTTAATTCTCATTCCTTATGTGGTGTTAATCGGTAGGGTGCGGATCTGCTTCATATTTGATAAAGATTGTAGATTGACGGGTGTATCTGCACCTTACTCGCGTCTCTCTTCTTGTGTGTACTACATATACATGGAATATGCTGTATTTCTTTGATCTGCTATTCCTTGATTGAGAGAAGGATAAATTTCCGAGAAGTAGGCGCGAAATAAACACAGTAAAACCGGGAGCATCTCAATGAAAGCAGCTAAGCTAGAAATTGGAGTTTTGAGGCTCTCTTGCTGCGGAGCAGGAGGCAGGAGGAAAGAGTCAGAAGGAAGCAGCCAGAAGAAGTGTTTTTACAAATATGAGATGCTCCCGTAAAACCACGACTGGAAACTCTCAGTTACAAGGTTGTTAAATATTGCTATCCAAGGAACTTTTGCCCAAGAATCTTTCCCGGCTGAAGCTTTTACGCTATATATTTCGGGTAATTCCAATTAAGCACTTATTGATTTCGCCAGTACATTTATGACATATAGCCTTTCTCAGAAAGATGGAGTACGCCAAAACCCTGTGTTATCAAGCTTTTTTAGTGGAATTGTGTACCTCATTTACCCCAGAACCGCTATAATTAGCAAAGTAATGTCCGTTGAAGTTGTCATTACTGAGCAATGGATATTTTCCAGGGATTTTTTCCATGGGATATGTAAGCGCCCGAATCAATAATTAAGGTTGGATATTCAATTTAATTATCCTGCCTCACGAACAGGTTTCAAATATTAACTCTGTTGATAAGCCTTTATGATACCGCAACGGCAGTATAACATTTTATACTATTTGTTATGCAGCAAACAACCACAAGATTAGCCGATCGCCCGATCGCCCCTCCTGTATATCGCAGTAAATACAGTGCCGCCCCCAACCCGCAAATCTCCCTTGCAGAAAGTACCACAAATGTGATACGGTTGAAGCTTGTGTCCAAATAACACCAGTCCATGCCAAAACTCAAAACTCGCAAAGCAGCCGCAAAGCGCTTTAGAGCGACCGGCAGCGGTAAAATTGTGCGCCGCAAAGCTTACAAAAGCCACTTGCTACAGCACAAAAGTTCAGCTCGCAAAAGCCGTCTCTCTAAGCTGGTCGTCATCGACGAGACCAACGACGCTAACGTGCGGTTAATGCTTCCATACTTGTAAAGTTTAACGGAAATTAAAGATGACACGGGTAAAACGCGGTAATGTCGCCAGAGCGCGCCGCAAAAAAATTCTCAAATTAGCCAAGGGTTTCCGAGGCGCACAGTCGAAACAGTTCCGCACAGCTAACCAACGGGTGATGCAGGCCCTGCGTAACGGTTATCGCGATCGCAAAAAACGCAAACGCGATTTCCGCCGCCTGTGGATTGCTCGGATCAATGCTGCATCGCGCCAGCACGGCACGAGCTACAGCAGACTGATCGGCAACATGAAAAAAGCCAACATCGAAATCAACCGCAAAATGCTGGCACAAATGGCGATCGTTGACCCGGCAACATTCGGTAAAGTCGTGGAAATGGCTAATCGAGCCGGAGGCTGAAAGTTAGCTTGATTTTCAGAAGGCAGAAAGCAGAAGTAAGAAAGATTTAACGGTCTGCCAGAGAAGGAAAACTCCTGATAAATTTAGGAGGTTGAGACAAACTTTCCTTCTTTGTTCTTACTTCTGGACTCTTGCTTTTTCAGAAATCGCGATCGGGCCAGTCGATCGCTATTTCGTTGTTTTTTATACAGTTGCAGAAGCAGATATCAGAGATTTCTACTGCCTTAAAATAAATAAAACCTTCCACAGACCTACCTAATTTTAAGAAAAACATGGATAGTAATTTGCTCATTATTTACTTGTCAGTCCTGCTCGCTATACTCGGCAGCACTTCCTGGTTTGTGGTGCGCCAGATTCTCAAAACTCGGAAGCTGGAAATGTCTCTGGAACGCTTAGAAAATAAGCTGACCGTAGAAAAAGGAACAGCGCAGGAATACTACGAATTAGGAAGTATCTATCTAGATAAGAAGCTTTACTCCCAGGCGATCGTACTGTTTCAAAAAGCCCTGAAAGCCAAAGACTTAGAAGGCGAAGAAAATCAAGCTGTTATCTACAACGCCCTCGGTTTTGCACACTTTGGCCAAGAACAGTACGACATCGCCATCCGCCACTACAAAGAAGCCCTGAAGTTGCAGCCAGAATACGTTACATCTCTCAATAATCTGGGTCACGCCTACGAGCGCAAAAAATTAACAGCTCAAGCCTTGGAAATCTACGAACAAGCTCTCGCCTGCGAGCCAGACAATACCACGGCTAAACAGCGAGTAGAGTCCCTCCGGAAGCGTTTGGTAATCTATAATTGAGCGCCCATGTTAGGAGCAATAGAGATCCCGCAAACCTGGTTTCATTCAGAAACCGGGTTTTTTCTTCACATAGTCCAAGATACTAAACTATCCAATACATTAATGCGTTAGTTTTTAAGAACAGGAATTGCAAGTGAAGCTCGATCGCACACCGTCTCAGCACTTTAAATTACTGTCAAGATAAAAGCAGTACCTGCAACGCCGGTCAGTCCTAAACAATAGAAGGAGGAGAACGTAGTGACATCAATTCTCGTTGTCGAAGATTCGTGGTTGACTCGCAGGGTAATCTGCAAAATCCTGCGAGCAGAAGGATACGAGACTTGGGAAGCATCCAGCGGCCCAGAAGCTCTAGAACTGCTCGGCACTAAAACCCCAAACTGTATGCTCTTGGATTTGCTGATGCCGGAAATGGAAGGTAGGGAAGTCCTGCAAGCCATGCGCGATCGAGGATATAAAATTCCAGTGATCGTCATTACCGCAGACATCCAAGCCAGCACACGCTCCGAGTGCATGGAACTCGGAGCCCTAGCAGTCATTCACAAAATGCCCAACTCAGACGAACTAATCGGGTGGATCAAAAAAGCTCTCAGTGTCAGCGAGGAGAACACCCAATGAAATTAAGCACTCGACAGCTCGATGCTTTGCAGGAACTCGTCAACATCGGGATCGGTCAAGCCGCAGGGGTTTTGAACGACATGATCGACTCCCCGATTCGCTTGCAAATTCCCTACCTTCAGATTCTGACTCCCATCGACGTGGCAGAAGAGTTAGAGCAACACCTCAACGGCGAGCAAATCGCCGCTGTCCAGCTCAAATTCACAGGCTCCTTTGGAGGCATTGCCCAGCTAGTCTTTCCCACAAACAGCGCTGCCCTGCTGGTGACAATGCTGACAGGGGAAGAAGCTGGAACTCAGGATCTCGATTCAGTCAAAATTGGTACGCTGAGTGAAGTGGGAAATATTGTAATTAATGGGGTCATGGGTGCAATCAGCAACGTACTTCAGCAGCGCCTGAACTATTCAATTCCCACTTATAGCGAAGGGACGATTGCTAGTTTGCTGATATCTGGCGGTTTAGCTACTGATACAGTTGTTTTATTAGCCCAGACCAGTTTCATGATTGAAAGGCTTCACATTGAAGGAGATATCATTCTTATTTTCAATGTTAATTCCTTTGACACCTTGTTGACTGCTATCAATCAACTTGCCGGGGGTCTATGATTGAGGAGAGCAAAAGTATTAAGGAAAAGTTTGGGGTTCTCGACAGCGTACCAGTCGGCGCCTGCTTGCTGCAAGAGGATTTTGTGGTGCTGTTTTGGAACACTTGTCTCGAAGAGTGGACTAAAATTTCCCGCAGCCAAATATTGGGAACAAAGATCACAACCCATTTTCCTCACCTGAGTCAGTTAAAGTACGCCACTCGCTTCAAGCAAATCTTTGCAGGAGGCCCGCCAACAATTTTTTCTTCTCAAATTCACAAACACCTGATTCCGGCAACTTGGCAAGACGGCCAGCAGCGAATTCAGCAAACTACTGTGACTGCTGTGCCGGCCGTAGAGGCTGGCATTGAAGAACAGGAGATTAGAGACTGGGTTCTCCATACTCTTGAGTTGGAATCAGACGGTACTGTCGGCTCCCGATCGTCAAGAAGTGCTTTTGTGTCTAGGGAATCTCCACCCTCAGTTTCGTCATCAATATGGCCGGGGGTCAATGCCCCATCGTTCTACGCGCTGCTGGTGATTCAAGACGTGACCGACCTCACCCATCGCATCCAAGCTTACCGCACAATGCGGGATCAAGCTGTGGAAGAAGTGCAAGTGCGTCAGCGGGTGGAGGAAGAATTGCGATCGAGCCAGCATTTCATCCAGCAAATTGCTGACGCGGCGCCTTATTTGCTCTACATCTACGATTTGACCCAACAGCGCAACGTCTACGTCAACGGTCAAGCTTCTAAATTGCTGGGCTACACTCCCCAAGAAATTTTACAGATGCAAACTGCTTTGTACTCCAGTTTGGTGTACCCAGAAGATTTGCCGAGGCTCAAAGCCCACCAGAAAAAATTTCCCTCGACTCAAGACGGGCATATTTTGGAGTTGGAATATCGGCTCAAACATCGATCGGGCCAATGGCGCTGGTTTCGCTGCCGCGACCAAGTTTTCGCCCGCACAGCCGACGGCTGTCCCAAACAAATTTTCGGCACCGCTCAAGATATCACTGAGTACAAGCGGGCAGAAGAGACGCTGCGGCAGCAGAACGAACGAGAACTGCTGATGGCGACGATTACTCAGCACATCCGCCAGTCTCTGGATTTGGGCGAAGTGCTCCGCACAACAGTGACAGAAGTGCGTCAGTTCCTTCAGGCCGATCGAGTGATGATCGTCCGCTTTAACACCTGTACCGGCAGTTTCGGCGCCGGCCCGGCGACGGGGGCGGTGACAGTGGAATCTGTAGCTGCCAACTGCCAGCCGATGTTGGGGGAAACCCTGGAAAATTTCTGTTTTGACCAGTTTTATCTCGAAGCGTACCAACATCGAGCGATCCGACCGATCGCCGATATCTTGGCTGCAGATTTGCCACAATATCAAATTGACTTGCTCGCACAATTCGCGGTGAGAGCTTATTTGGTTGTGCCTTTAGTGCAAGGAGACGAGTTGTGGGGGCTGCTGATGGCCCACCAGTGCAGTCCCCGGCAGTGGATGCAGTTGGAAGTAGAGTTGCTGTCTTCTCTGGCCACCCAGTTGGCGATCGCCATCAAGCAAGCAGAACTCTACCAGCAGTTGCAAGCGGCCAACCTCAAGTTAGAGCGCTTGGCAACTTTAGACGAACTCACGCAGCTAGCCAACCGCCGCCGTTTCGATCAGTATTTAGAAATGGAGTGGCACAGACAAGCCAGGGAACAAACGCCTCTGTCCCTGATTCTCTGCGATATTGATTCTTTTAAAAGCTACAACGATACCTACGGGCATCAAGGCGGAGACGAATGTTTGCGACAAGTCGCCGCGGCGATCGCCGATGCAGTCAATCGGCCAGCAGATTTAGTAGCTCGCTACGGAGGCGAAGAATTTGCCGTTATTTTGCCCAATACCGCGATTCAAGGCGCGGTGTTGGTAGCCGAACACATACAGCTCAAAATCGCAGCTTTGGAGCTGCCTCACGCTGGTTCTCAGGTGAGCCCCTACGTCACTCTCAGCCTGGGCGTAGCGAGTATTGTTCCTGGATCTGAATCGGGAGCCGAAATTCTGATTGCTGCAGCCGACCAAGCGCTGTATCAAGCTAAACGACTTGGGCGCGATCGTATCCAACTTTACCAGCCCGATCCTGCTGGCAAGCCGAATGGCACAGGCACTTCGATACTGCCTGTAGATTTTTCTCTACCTAACACTAATTTACCCTCTCCCACTAGCGCTTGACGAATTGCCATATTTGTGGATTCCGAGTAGTTATGCCACTCCGCAAAAAAAATGCCACTGTAAGCCCGCGATCCAAACCCTGATCTCCCTCTGCTGTAACTTATCACCACAACTCCAGCACAACCAACTTTCTTTCTGAGCTCCGTTACATCAGAAGAAAGCGAATCCGTTGCCGAACTTCCTTCTTCAACATCTGCTATATCCTTGAGGGTTGCAGGTTCGGGATGCTAAAGAAAGGTTTTGCACAAGTTGCCAAGTATCTCGATCTTCAAATAACAGCCATTCTGCACCTTCGCAGTATAATTTGGCTAAATCGACGCTACCACCAATTCGCTCGATCGCCCTACGAAATTATATCCTTGGTATTTCGCCGCTTTCGCTAACTGTCGATCGGGTTTTTGCCGAAACTTCCCGAATGTCGAGGACTACTTTACCATCTCGACATCCTACTGCTTCCATAAAATATGTAAATTTTGCGATTTGAGATTGATGTTTGAGATAATTTTCTAGGTATGGAGTAGCTTCGTAGGCGTGAATTACGGCTTGGGGAAATCTGTTCCTCGCAGCAATCGGAAATAAGCCGACATTGGCTCCAATATCAATAATTGTCGTCAGCAATTCAGATAATTTCTCGACTCCGTAGCAGTCGTCTAAAAGCACTTCTATAAATTCTCCGTCCATGCCTTTCTCTAAAGGCACGTTTACTTGATGCAGTTTTCCTTGCACAATTAATTGTTCGGGTAATTGAAAGTTAGCAACTCTGTTAAATTTAATCCCTAAATTTTTTGCTCTAATTTGGCCCTGCACGAGTTGCTGAAGTTTATGGACAAGCATAGGGAGAGATGGAGATTTGTTTTCATTTTTTTAACATAACGTTCGATGATGGAAAAGCCTCTAAGGATCGCGAATTAAATAACTTACAATTTTAATTGTTATTGTGGGATGGGCGTCCCGCCCGTCCACTCATGACGGGCGGGACGCCCATCCCACAAACTTGTGGAAGTTATTTAATTCTCATTCCTAAGAGTGCCGGAATTGCCGTAATCTCGTTGGAATGATCCTCAACTTTAACTTGCCCTAAAACTAAACGCTGTTCACTTGCCCAAGCCGTGACCAAATGCAAAGCTTTTACGCCTTGATTACGGTTGACGCACCCTACTGGCCTCGTTAGTGGTTTAAATACTCCACAGCTTACCATTGGGTAATTCGAGAAATTCCTCTAACCATTACTGTTTAGCGATGCCATAATTTTCCATGTCTTCCCAACCTTCGGCACCGCCAATGACTGCTAAAATAGAGATTACTAAAATATCTTTTAATGAGTGTTTTTGGGTTCTTTGAACTCTGGGGTCCGGGATTTCTGCTACATAATTCAATAAATTGGCTTGGATGTCGCCCAGATGTGTTAAATGTCGTTTTTCTGCTCTTTTGGCTTGAGATTTTACAGCGAGTTTCAATATAGGTGCAAAACCCTTTGTCATTGTCTTTGACTCCGTTTCAACTTGATTGACTTTGTTAAGATTCAAACTTGATTATAGGTTTGAGTTCGGTGCACAGATATAGCTCCTATTGGCGGCTTTTTGTCAAGTACAATTTATACCAAATTAGATGAGCTTACCCTGCTTTTATCGATAATTGAGAGACTCTCTTCTGACGCACGCTAGGGCCCTACGACTGACATACCCTACGACTAATTTCTAATTGCTAGTTTTAATTTTTTTCAGGGGATAGCTATCTGCAGGCGAAGCCGACCATTCCCACATTGAACCTGCATAATTCTTAGCATTAAACCCCACATTTGTCAAGACACAAGTCAACCATGCGGAGCGAATTCCCCCGGAGCAATAACTCACAATTTGAGTTGATTGCGAAACTCCTTTTTGCTGCAAAATAGCGACAATTTCCCCACGATCCAGCAGTTTTCCTTGTCGATCCATTAACTGTTTGTAATAGAGGTGAACCGCACCGGGAATGTGGCCGCCCCGCTTTTCTCCGTAAGGCGTTTTACCTGCATATTCTCGCGGCTCTCTGGCGTCAATAATGACTAAATTCTCATCTCCTAAAATAGCTTTCAATTCATCCCGCTGAATTTCCCAATTCGAGAGGCGAGATATTACCAAATCTCCTGTTTTTGGTGGATTGTTTGCTGCTTTTAATCGATTAATTCCAGCTTTGATTAAAGCTCGATATCCTCCATCGACAAAAACTGCTTTTTCGTGTCCCAAACTCCGCAACATCCAAACAATTCGCCCGTCTTCGCCCCACCCTTTCACCGCATCGGCAACGACTATGACAGGTTTGTCTTGACAAATACCAATTGCTTGCAGTTTTTGAGTTAAAACTGTGTTATTTTCGATAATTTTTCCCTTGTGGGGAAAGTCCGATCGCGAAAATTCCTGCCAAGTTACGGGAATAGCTGGTGGGAGACGGCAAAACCACTTTAAAATAGGTGCGCGAGCATCTAGTAAAGTAGCTTCTTGTTCCAGTAATTGCTTAGCTAAAGCTGCATTTACTATCCAGTTATTTGGTAAATTACCCAGTAAATTAGACATAATTTATTGAGTAACTTTGGCTGTATTAGCACCGCAGGCTAAAACCCCTTTGGTATTAGTTGGATTAGCTGGTTTAGTCTTGCCAGGAGCAGCATTTATACACAAGATTGTTTGGGTCTTGTTTGCCACCAAAAACACTCCCCCCACAACACTTTTGAGATTAGCTTGCTTCGATACTCCGTAGTTAAATACAGCACCTTTTTTCACCATGCCGATCGAGTAGGTGTAATTGGCTGAGTTAGGTTTAAATTGGAGACCGAGATAAACCAATAGATTGGAAACTGAACTGGTAAAGCCTGCTTTTTCTGCATAGTAAACTTGCTGGGCTTTATTCATCGAACCCACAAAGTTTTTCGCTTGTAATTCCTTAGCTTTAAGCGTTTGTGAAACTTGAGCTTCGGAGACTGGACTGAAAACAACTGGCAGAGTTAGAGCTGCGATCGCAACTTTGAGCTGCCAGTTGCGGCTGCTATAAATCCTGCTTAATTTCACAGATACCCGGTGGAATGAGCAGTTGAGAAACATATAATTAAACTAATTGTTTTGCCTGAAACTGTTTCAACGCCCCAGGAGCAACCGTACCGTGTTCTGTGATTATTCCCGATATTAACTCCGCCGGAGTTACGTCAAAAGCGGGATTGTAAAATTCAACTCCCACAGGACAAATTCGCGTAGTTCCAACTTGATACATTTCAACTGGATCGCGTTCTTCAATGGGGATTTGGCTGCCGTCGGAAAGTTCAAAATCAATTGTGGACAGAGGCGCGGCAACAAAGAAAGGAACGTTGTGAGCTTTGGCAACAATTGCTAAACTGTAAGTGCCAATTTTATTGGCGGCGTCGCCGTTAGCAGCAATTCTGTCTGCACCGACAACTACTGCGTGAATCATTCCGAGTTTCATGCAGTGGGCGGCCATATTGTCAGCTATTAATGTGACAGGAATTCCTTCTTGCACGCATTCCCAAGTGGTCAGTTTTGCACCTTGGAGACGGGGCCGAGTTTCGTCTGCAAAAACTCTTCCAAGTCTTCCTTCTCGCCAAGCAGAACGAAATACACCTAAAGCAGTTCCGTAGCCGGCTGTTGCTAATGCACCTGCATTGCAGTGAGTTAGTAAGTTCAATTTTTCGGGTGTAGCTGGCAGAACTTCTAAACCTTTGTCGCCGATATCTTTACAAGTTTGCAAGTCTTCTGCTTGAATGGTTTTGGCCATTTCTAACAAACTTTTTTGGATTTGTTCGACGGAACCGCTAGTTTGATTTGCTGTTTTGAGCATTCGCGATATTGCCCAAAACAAATTAACTGCTGTGGGACGAGTGGAACCCAATAACTCCCCAACTTGTTCTAGTTTAGTTAAAAACTCGGTACGATCGCCCGTTTCGATTTCTCGCGCCCCCAAATACATCCCGTAGGCTGCTGCAACCCCGATCGCCGGAGCACCTCGGACTATCATAGTTTTAATCGCCTCAGCCATATCTTCGTAGCGGCTAATTTCGACTACACCGTATTCTTTCGGGAGTCGGTTTTGGTCAATTAGCAGAACTCGGTCTTCCATCCAAGTGACGGGGGAAACAGGGGAGTTTTGAGGGGTCATCTATTTCAATTATGTGAGGGACAAGTTTCTATGATGCCATGAAGGCGACTATTCCCGCCACTTCGATCGACAAAACCCGCCTAATTAAGCGGGTTTTGTAGTTTTCCTAAATAGTTTCACTCTTGGGCAACGATCAAACAATCACTCTCCACTTTAGACAGCATATCTGGAAACGCTGAGGTGTAATTGCCATCTTTGTCTACAACCCTGCGAAGTATATATCCATTGTCAGCAGGTCTGCCGAAAAACGAGTTTGTGCGATGCCAGATATCTCCATTCGGAGTGTTTGGATCTCGATCGATCAAAAAATCTACAAGCCACTGCGGCACAGAGAATCCAAACACTATCGGCGTAATGTGCCCGTGCTGCAAAGTTGCATCCGAGAATCGGAACAAGTAGCTGAAGCGAGAAAATTTGACTAAATAAATTAACATCCGTCCCGCCATTGATGAATGAAATGTCCAGATAACAGGGTCAATCGATTTTAGATTTTAGATTTTAGATTTTAGATTGAGCCCACGGATAAATGCGAGGGCTTGAGGATTTTTGATTTTCGATTTTGGATTGATTCCACGGATAAATCACGTGGCGGGTACCACATGAAGAAATTCCTGGTCAAAAACGCGCAGCAATAACGTCCGTTCGTCAGCATTCCAGTCTGAACTGTACATCGTCAAACAATCGTCTGGTAAAACATTCCCGTCCATAAAAAAGATACCTTGCAGCACTTCAGGTAACTCCGCTGGATGTTCTACTTTCATCCAATTCGCGATGTCTTTTAGTTGCTTGTGTTTGATTAACATGGTATTATTTATCCTCAAATTAGTTGTGTTTTGGTTTCCTATTGGATACCCCCTTGATTTCTGAGTTTATCGCTCGATAGTTTATGTGGCGTGCGGTTTCAACTCACATCTTGCACCATTCTCAATAAGGCTTTTATGTGCGGGCAGGATGCCCACCCCACAAGCAATTAATTCTTTGTGGAACAGGCCGGAAAGCCTGTTCTTGACAATGGTGCAATATCTCAGTCTCAACCGCTGTCTGATGCGAGCTTTTGGATTAATTACCGCCGCAAATTCGGCTCTGAGGCTCGTCGCACTTTGCCTACCGTACTCACGACATCCACCAGCATCTTGAGTGCGATGTCTTTACCGGGGCAAATCCGTCCCGCACTCCGATCGCCCACGGAATGAAAACCCATATGAAAAGGGCACAGATTCTCCCGCTTAGCGTTGAATTCGTATACCGTAGAGCCCCAGAAACCCTCGTCTAGCAGCCCCAAACTGAGCGGTATCAGTACCTTGGTTCCGGCGGGGAAGGTGCGCTCTTTGCCCGCTACCGTTGCGGTGAAGGGCTCTGTCGCGACTCGGTGCGTGGCGCTGACGGGAGCCCAGAGGCGGGCGCATTCGAGGAGGAAAAGCTCGATCGACTGGCGATCGTCCAAATCGAGCTGATCCCAAAAATCAGTCGGGTTAATTTTGGCCGTCTGCTGTCCTTTATAGGCGGGGAGAGGGCGGTATCCCATTGCCGTGTAGCCTAGGTGCAGGGGGCCTTGCAGTCCCGCTATGCCCATAATTGATGTCATCAGCTTTGCTAATTCCCGCTTAGTCATGCCGTTGTTTTCCGAGCTCTCCTCGAAGTTGGCTAAAGCTGGCGAATTTTCATAGATAGTCGCTGCACGCTCGATTAGAGTGGACAAATCCCCGTGTCCAAACAGGTTCAGGCTTTGCAGCAGGTTCCCGATGACGGCGAAGTAGTGCAGCGGGCTTTGGCGGGTGTAATGCAATTCGGTGAGAAGTTCGATCGACTCTGAATCGTCTGGATTAATCCCAAAGATGACGTAGTGCAGGTATCGGACTAAAAATCCCATCCAACCGCGCTTGACATGGGTAAAAAACGCTCCCCCCGCACCGTGCGACATCTCGGCATAATCTGCGGCTAGCCGATCGAGTAACCGTCGGGCGATTTCGTCTCCTTGGCGATCCGTTGTAGCACTGTTGAAGAGATATTTCTGCATACAGCTTCGGAATGCTGCGTGGTTGCTGCTAGCATCAGTTTCACGATCGGACAAAGACAGCAGGAAAAGGTTTCTGCCGCCGACATCTTGGTTGGGGGCGCTATCGGGATCGAGTACAGAAGTACCCAGCCGCCATCCGCGCGCCTGGGGCGATGTGAGTGCTTTTTCCAGCGTTGCAAACTCTCCCATCACGACTTGCCCCGCGCAGCAAAAGTTGGCTCCGAAAGCCAGCCGTTTTAGTGGCAAATAGGTGGGTTCGTTGGCAATCAAACCCTCAATCAGGGCGATCGGCGGTAGCATCGTTTTGCTGAGACTTTCTTCCGGGTTTTGCAAAGCCCAAACCTGAAACTCGTTCAGGGCCGGGTTCATCAGCGATGAGAAAATAGTATCTAAATTTAGGTTCATCATAATTCCTCCGAGAATCCTTCGCCCTAACGCGCTTTGCAGTTAGCAGCAAGAGGGTATTGAGCGACAATTGAGCGGGATTCAATACCCCCAAAATTACCAAAATCAGTACGTATAGCTCTAGCCATGTTTATTTGCGAACGCAGTGGCAATATAGATATAGTTGTACTGAATATATCTGCGCCCAAGTCTAGCCTTGTCCCGGAGATTGAGTGGAATTTTTAACAATTTCTGGTAAGTATATCTACTTTCTGCCTCTCAAGCTTCTCAAGTATTAGCCCCAATCTCTGAGAGTCGCACCTAACCGTAGATATTTACAAGAACTCGCCCCTACAAAATACTATGGTTTTGTTTGTGCTGATATATTTAGATATAGCGATTCTAAATGAATTGTGTAATTTTTGTAGGGGCAAACCCCCCGTGGTTGCCCCGATCCGTGGGGGGTAGGCACGGGGAGTAGGGGTAGCACTACCCCTACATATTTGTACAACTGATGCGAGGATTGCTATCTAATATTTTAGACTGCTGTATGCTTCTGAATTTAATTGAATAAAATCAGAGAATTAATTACTGAGTATTATTAAATACTAGAGCTAAAAATCCCCAATCCCCAATCCCCAATCCTTGAATTATTCAATTTTTCAATCAATTGAAGTTCCCAATCCCCAATCCCCAATTCTTCAATTCTTTAATCTAAAATCCCAAATCTAAAATCTAAAATCTAAAATCTAAAATCTAAAATCTAAAATCAATTGACGCCCGCTAAAGTTTCCCAGCAGTACAAAAGCACTGTACAGGAAACCCGCAGGCGTCAAAATCAAGCAAACTTAAATCTTAGAAAAGACCCAGTGTGAAAGATTTGTCGATCGGGAAAATAGCACCAATACCCAACCACAGAGTTACCGCAGTTCCCAACAGGAAAACAGTAGTAGCAACAGGGCGGCGGAACGGATTTTGGAACTTGTTAACATTCTCGATGAACGGAATCAAAATCAAGCCCACGGGAACACCGGCCATGCAAGCAATACCCAACAATTTGTTAGGCAAAACGCGCAGGAGTTGGAACACAGGCCACAAATACCATTCCGGCAGAATTTCCAGCGGAGTAGCAAAAGGATTAGCAGCTTCCCCAACCAAAGCCGGGTCTAGTACAGCCAAACCCACGCACAGAGAAATCGTTCCCATGATGACTATAGGGAAAACGTAGAGCAAGTCATTAGGCCAAGCTGGTTCGCCGTAATAGTTGTGACCCATGCCCTTAGCGAGCTTAGCGCGGAGGGCGGGATCGCTCAAATCTGGTTTTTTGATAATAGACATAGTGAGAGTGTTCTCCTTTTAGTTTTACCCGGGCCTGGGATTCCGCTGTATTCGTTAGTCTGAATCAGCGGCGCGATCGCAGGAAGTATTGACCGTAAATAAATATGATGAGTGATGAATTCTGAATTTTCAACTCAAAATGCAGCGGGGGGCAAAAAAAGTACCGCCCCCACAACTCAAAACTTACAACGGGCCAGAGATACCTTGCTTGCGAATCATCAAGAAGTGAGCCAGCATGAACACTACAATCAGCCAAGGCAACACAAAAGTGTGCAAGCTGTAGTAGCGAGTCAAAGTGCCTTGACCGACGCTGACACCGCCGCGCAGCAGTTCAACCATCAAAGAACCGACAAACGGGATAGCTTCGGGGACGCCGGAAACGATTTTAACTGCCCAGTAACCGATTTGATCCCAAGGCAGTGAATAGCCGGTTACGCCGAAAGAAACAGTGATGACTGCCAAGATTACTCCTGTCACCCAGGTTAATTCGCGGGGCTTTTTGAAGCCGCCTGTCAGATAAACCCGGAAGATGTGCAAAATCATCATCAGCACCATCATGCTGGCAGACCAGCGGTGGATGGAGCGGATCAGCCAGCCGAAGTTGACTTCAGTCATCAGGTATTGCACTGAAGAAAAAGCTTCTGCTACCGTGGGACGGTAATAGAAAGTCATGGCGAAGCCGGTGGCAAACTGGATCAGAAAGCAAACTAAAGTAATTCCGCCCAAGCAGTAGAAAATATTGACGTGCGGGGGTACATACTTTGTAGTGATGTCATCGGCGAGCGCCTGAATTTCCAGGCGTTCCTCAAACCACTGGTAGGTTTTAGAGTCGGTGATTTGTTTAGAAAACATGGAGCCAGAATTCCTAAAAGAATATTGCTGTGGTTGAGGTTCAGGGCAGCAGCCACAAGGTTTTTTGTCGCCCCGCGCCGAGCAGCTTGCTTTTACTAGCAAATGCCTGAGGCTATTTTTTAAATTTGGAGCTGACGAAAGGAAATCTCTTGTGCGATCGCCTGCAAGCCCTGGGAAACTAAGCGGTGGCTTGTCCCTACTCGCTGGCGTTGCCCGATCGAATTCCAGACTGTGATAAAAAATGTAACATAATTGCCGTGCAATTTTCACGCGGGCGATCGCTTTTTGGACACTTAAAAGGCTTTTTTCGGAATCTCAACATCCGCCCAAGCTGCTATGGGGGGAAGGCTGAGCTACAGAAAGCAGTCCGAGCCGGAAATCGGTTTGCCGGGAGAGCCCAAATTTCATCTCGATCGCAAAACTTTACCTTTTGGCCCCAAACGCCCTCACGGTCGATCGAGTAGCCCGATCCGGTTCGATCGTACAATCGAATCTTGTTTTGCAGTCAGGACTGCAGTCCTTTCTAACAAAATCTGCTGGCTGCAACCTGCGTATTTCCGTAAAAAAAGTCGGTGATTGGCCCCATCCGCAAAGTTTGATCACAATTGAAAAGAAAGCAAACTTTCCAGAAAAACTGGCAGTATTGGCGAGAAAGGAGTGGGAAGTGGCGGTATCGGAAAGGGAATTTCCGGCAGAGACGGGAAGGATGGAAAGTCTCGCGATGGCGGTGTAAAACCTGTCGAAACGATCGCGCAATCGGATAGACTCACATCTGTAACATTTTTAACGTCGGCGATTAAATCCGATCCGACCAATATCCGAGTTCCCCGTGTGATACCGTCATCATAAGATTCAAATCGGTAAGAGAAGAAGCGAGGGCCGTCACGATCTTGTACGAAGCCAACAACTTGAATTTTGTCACCTTCGACCCGGTTAAAATCCTCAATAACGGCATAGGCATTATCACCGCTATAGAAAAGGTAAGGACGGGCATTTGACGAACCGAGAACAAAGATGTCAGCATCACTTTGCCCGATCAAATAATCGATTTGTGCTACTGTTGAGGAAAAGCCGTAACCCGATATGATGTCATTACCCGGCCCGCCAATCAGGGTATCGCTGCCTTGATTTCCCTCAAGCAAATCGTCTCCTGTATTGGCGTTAATGTAGTCATTATCTAAGTCACCTATTACAGTGTCGTTCCCACTTTCTCCAAACAGGCGATCGTTACCTTTGCCGCCCGTTAAAAAGTCGTTGTTGCTGCCACCAAACAAGCGATCGTCTCCATCTCCTCCGATCGCCGCATCATTGCCTTGACCGCCGTTAAGACAGTCATTGCCAGCCCCTCCCAAGATACTGTCGTTATTGTCTTCCCCTCTGATTAAATCCGCGCCTTCGCCACCCTCAAGAAGATCGTTCCCGGCACCTCCTTCAAGTTTGTCATTGCCTTCGCCACCGCTGAGACTGTCGTTACCAGAGTAGGCCAAAAGGCGATCGTTACCGACTCCACCTGCGAGACTATCATTTCCTACTCCGCCATCTAAAGTGTCATTACCACCCAAACCAAATAGAGTATCATTGCCTCCCAGCCCGCACAGCGAATCATCGCCAATTCCACCGGATAGCAAATTATCGAAATTGTCACCGCATATAACTACCATAAAATTGTCCTCCTGAAAACTATTTCACAATTACAGTCACTCAATTTTAGATTTTGGATTTTAGATTTTGGATTGTTCCCCTCCCTGCAATTTTAAATTTTAAATTTTGAATTTGGTAATGACTTTAGTCCTGATATCAAATCTGTTAGCATCGGATTTATTCCTATCTCTCTTTTATTCATCTGCGTTAATCAGCGTCAATCCCTTGTCCGGGGCGGTTAATACATTCTCTTTTTTTAACCGCAGATTAGGGCAGATAAACACAGATTAACGCAGATGAATTAGAGCGATTCAGGTTGCATCATCCGTGATTGTTGAACAAATATTAGGGACACACAATTTGCCTGTTCCTAATATTTTAACTGAAATCATTGATGCTAATTTGGTTAGCTGTCACGCCATTGAGCGCAGCTAAAATTTCCCCGGTTGCTGTCAAGCTGATTAAGGTTGCACTGTTGCTGGGAATAATAGAAAGTTGCGAGACGGTTAAATTTTCGGCAAGTACGAAGAAGTCGATGCCTGGTTCAAAATCAAAAATGATATCGCTGCCAGAATTGGCTGAAATTAAGAAGCGATCGCTCCCATTTCCTCCTATCAAACTGTCATCGCCGTTTTCACCGCTGAGAAAATCAGATCCGTTACCGCCCAGCAGAATATCGCTAGCTTGACCGCCGTAAAGACTGTCATTGCCTTCCCCTCCACTCAAGCTATCTTGACCGCGATTTCCAAATAGGATATCTTCCCCATTATTGCCGAACAAATTATCGCTTTCTTTGCCGCCGTAAACAGTGTCATTGCCGTCGCCACCGTCGAGGGAATCGTTGCCTTGATTGCCGTGTATCCAGTCGTTGCCGCCAACACCGCTGAGAGTATCATTGCCGCGTTTGCCGGCGATTGTATCGCTGCCGCTGTCGCCGGAGAGGTTATCGTCGCCGTCAGTTCCGGTGAGATTGGAGTTAGCTGCGATCGCATCTATTTCTCCTTCAATCACCGCAACGGCAGGTGTATCGGGCAATGTGGTTTGTTGAATTTTGGTATCTAAGGCAGTACCAGTATTTTCGGCAATAACTTGGGCGATCGATTTCGTACCTGTACCGACTGCTTTTAAGTCTTTAGAGGTTTCACCTAGGGCTACTTTTTGCACGCGGGCAACTTCTCGGTTAACTGAAGCTGTTGCAGTGTTGGATACAACTTGGTCAACGCGCTGATTTGCTGCGGCCATTACCTTAGCTGCATCCGGGGCAATTTGCAACAATTGCTGAGTGTTTAAATCCGAGTCAAATTGTTGGGCTGCTGTGGCGGCGCGATCGACAATTGTTGCTAACTGGTTGGGATCGCTGAGATTGAGAGTTGTCCCCGATTGAATTTGTTGAACGATCGCACTTACAACTGCTTTTACGCTGTCGGTATTGTCCAGAATCGACCCACCGTCTATTAAAGCAGCAGTTTGGGTAATGACGTTTTGTACCTTGACCATTGCAGTCAAAGTTTCTACCCCACCCGCGATCGCGTTTTCGGTAGCTGCGATCGGATCTAAACCCGTTATGTCAACATTAGCGGGAATCGAAAGAGAAGATTTGACGAGAGATTCGGCGCGATCGCTGTCAATTCCTTTGTCAATTAAATCCGCTACTAAACTGGTTAACAAGGTGACAACAGTAGCGTAAGGCGGGGCCGTGACAGGGGTTTCCAAAGGCAAACCAGTTGCCGTATCAATGCCACCGAAAGCAACAATATTGCCTTCCTCTGGATCGAGTTCGCCATTTTGATTTTTGTCGAAAATGGTGGAGTCGAGATCGAGATCGAATTCGCCGTTATCGCCAGTAGTAGCAGAAGGTTCGCTAGCATCGAGGACACCGTTTTTGTTGGCATCGAAAAAGACCGTAGCACCAGCAATATAACCGTCAATCACAAAACCGCCGAGGCCACCACTCTTGAACCGAATTACCTCGCTAACACTCGCGCCAGATTCATCAGTTCCAGTTAATTTCAGCCAATAATTGAACGTTCTTGGGCGAGTCGGGCCTAAATTAATCGTGCGAGTTGCCGAATTAAAAGTTAGCCAGGAAGGCAAAGGAATTTCCGGGAAAGTTGAACCGGCAATTGGTTGGCGGTAGGAACCGCCATTGCGATCGGTTCTCCAGGTAAATGCAGATGAACTTAAAGCGCTAGAATTTGCCAGGGCGATCGAATAATTAATGCTGTCGCCCGGATCGGGGTCAGTATAGGTATTGGCCGCTAAATTAAAAGCATTACCGCTTTGAGAAAAACCTAGCGCTGCACTTTGCGAAAACAGAGAACGATTGACAACTGGCGGGTTGTTGCCGACAATACCTTGAGCCAAAGCCAGCATATCAACGCGCTTGAAGTTTAAGCCAGTATTGATCACGTTATCGTCTTCGTCGTCGCCGTCATTAATCGTGACGCCGCTTGACAGCAAGAAATTCACAAACTCAGTTGGGGTTAGTCGGCGGCCCAAATCTCGCTGCGCTAACTGTTGCGCTAGCACTGCTATTCCAGCAACATGAGGTGCAGCTTGACTGGTACCGGAATAGCTAGTCAAAGGGGTGTTAGGGCCAGCACCCGTAATCAAAGTACCGGGAGCAAAAACGGTTGTTAAAGTGGAGTGGCGCTGAGAATATGGTGTAATGCGATCGGCATCGGTGGTATAGGCGATCGCGCCACCGCCGTGTGTCCGATAACCCCGGTTCGCATCGTACACCGCACCAATTGAGAGTGAGTTAGCATCGGCTGCGGGGTAGGCAACGCCCTGAACGCTGTTATAGCCCAATGGCCCGAAAGCATTACCTGATGCGGAAACAACAATTACATTCCGTGCTGCTAACTCTGCTAGTTCATCGCTAATGCCCCTCGTTTGGGGGGTGTTGTAATTGCCGTTATCACCGAGTGACATATTCACACTGGCGATATTGTACGCCGCTGCATTTTCTACCACCCACTGCAAAGCTTGTTCTATATTCGCGAAAGTGCCGCTGCCCGTATCATCCAAAACTTTGAGATGAATGATGTTAGCACGGGGTGCCATCCCTGTGTGGACTCCATTTTGGGAAGTAGCAATACTAGAGACGTTTGAACCGTGTCCGTCAACGTCGTCAGCTTCGTCATCGCCATAGGCGTAATCGTAATTGTAGACAATGCGATCGGCAATGCCGTCTGAATCACTATCAGAACCAAAGAATGGGTCGTCTAGATCGATGCCAGTATCCAAAATTACTGTTGCAAAACCATTGCCGTCTATTCCGGCAAAACGCGGTGCTGCGCGGAAATCATCGATGTTAATCAGCGGGGCAGATATGTCAGTGGCGGGGGCGAATGTTCCGTCTATAACTGATATCAACTCTCCAGCTTTGTAAACTCGGTCATCTGAACCTGTAGTGGTGATGCCTGGAAGACGGGGTTTAGCAGAGAGATCGAGATTGTAAGGAGTTTCTCCACCGTTGGCTAAGGAGACTCGGACGTAATAAGTACCGTGTTCTAAAGTGCGGTTAATTGACTCGGATGCGGTGCCCAAATTGTTGGAAGTGGCGATCGTATTTCCGCCACTGTCGAGCAACTCAACTTTAGCATCTGCATTCAGTCCGCCCAGCGACAAGTTGAAGTCATTCCTAGCACCTAAACTGAATTTGTAGTAATCATCAATCTTGCTGCTGCTGATAGCATCCTTATAGCTTCCGGTACTGGAACCTACAGTGATTTTTCTGACTAAATTATCAGCAGGTATCGCCGGCGGCATGATGATTTGCACTGGTGTTGGTGTCGGCGGCAAAACTGTAAGCGTTGGTGTTGGTGTCGGCGGAAAAACTGTAGGCGTTGGTGTTGGTGTCGGTGTAATTGGCGATGTTGGTGTTGGTGTTGGTGTCGGTGTAATTGGCGATGTTGGTGTTGGTGTAATTGGTGGTGTTGGCGTCGGTGTTGGCGTCGGTGTAATTGTTGGCGTTGGTGTTGGCGTCGGTGTTGGTGTTGGCGAGGTTGGCGTCGGTGTTGGTGTTGGCGAGGTTGGCGTCGGTGTTGGTGTTGGCGAGGTTGGCGTCGGTGTTGGTGTTGGCGTCGGTGTAATTGACGGTGTTGGTGTCGGTGTAATTGAAGGTGTTGGTGTTGGTGTGGGCGTTGGTGTTGGCGTCGGTGTAATTGACGGTGTTGGTGTTGGTGTTGGCGATGTTGGTGTGGGCGTTGGTGTTGGCGTGTCATTATCGGTAATGGCGACAGTGACAGGCCCGATCGCAATTCCGCTATATTTAACGTCGGTACTTGTTGCGGCGTGATTGATTGTGCCAGTGTGAGTACCTTCTACAACTGTGTCATCCGTCGCAATCACAGTTATAGTTTGGGCAATATTCCAATTAGTAGCGTCGAAGCTAATAGGGGCGATCGCACTTATTTGATTCCCCCCGTCAAAGCTGACTGTTACGGGCGCGGTTGGCTGCGAATTTAGCTGAAGTGTATAACTTCCCGTTGCACCGCCTTCTGCTGCTGTGGTACTGGCGGGATTAACGGTAACACCGACTGTATCGCTGTCGATGTTAGTAACGCTGACATCGGAGAGATTGAAATTGTTGTAATTGCTGTCTGTACTAACAGCCAAAGCAGTGACAATATTGTAAGCAATATCGCCGTCAGCGATATTGTCGCCAACACCTGTCACCGTTACCGTCTGCGCCTGATTCCAGTTATTAGGAGTGAAACTTAAGCTATTAGTAGAAACTGTTCCTTCTGCAGGATTGGAACTACTTAAAGCTATGGTAACAGGTGCCGTAGGTTGACTGTTGAGGACAACACTGAAATTAGCCGTACCTCCCGCTTCTGTTGTAGTTAATCCGGCTGTGGGATTAACGGTAATGCCGGGAGTTTCGTTGTCGCTATTCGTAACGCTGACATCTACAGGATTGAAATTGCTGTAACTGCTGTCTGTACTAACAGCCAAAGCAGTGACAATATTGTAAGTTTGATTGCCGTCAGCAATATTGTCGTCAACGCCAGTAATAGTTACAGTTTGCGGCGCACTCCAATTGGCGGGAGTGAATGTCAGCGAGGGTGTAGAAACTATTCCCTCGGTAACATTGGAACTGCTTAAGCCAACAGTCACGTTAGCAGTTGGTTGAGAGTTGAGTTGGACAGTAAATGTTGCTGTTCCTCCTGCTTCTGTTGTCGTTAATCCGCTATTGGGATTAACTAAAATTCCAGCAGTGTCGTCATTAGTAATAGTAGTTGTAGCAGTAGCAGTTGTAATTGTTGGAGTCGGGCCTGGTGCGATCGGATTTGATAAGGTGACAGTAATAGTTTCATCCGGTTCGATCGCACTGTCGCCCAAAACGTCCAAAGTAATCGTTTTCGATGTCTCGCCCGCAGCAAAATTAACCGTACCATTAACGTTAGTTGCCCCGGAAGTGCCGCCGATATTGTTGTAATCGCTGACGTTTGTAGCAGTTCCGGCGATCGCATAATTGACGCTGCTGGCTGCACCGATACCGCCACTGCGAGTAACGGTAAAAGTAACGGATACAGTTCCCGTATTGCCTTCAGCTACCGCAGCCACAGCGGCGGCAATAGCATAAGAAATAGTGCCGTTACTGGGAATAGTTAGGGTCGCTTGATTTGTCGTACCTGCAATGCCACCTGCGATCGTACCCAAGTTGAGAATGACTGTTTCTGCATTCTCAGCGATATTGTCAGGTTTAATAGTGACTGCAATATTTTGTTCTGTACTTGTTCCGCCTGCGGGGAATGTAATTGAGGTAGGGGAAATGGTGTAGTCTGAATTTTGGGTAGCGGTGCTGTTGGGGTCGATGATAATTGGTACAATGACATCAGCAAAAGGAGTGCCGCCGCTGATAGTAACGGGGATATTAACGACTGTATCTGCATCCCCTTCAGTCCCGCTGAAAGTAGCTGCACCAAAATTGATTGTGTTCTGTGAATTTAAGAGAACTGAAACATTATTAGAACCTCTGTTAGCAACTGCGAGATCGAGTCTGTCGTCCGCATTAAAATTTGCGATCGCAATAGAACTCGGATTTGTTCCAACGCTAAAGTTGGTCGCACTGCTAAAACCGCCAGTTCCATTTCCCGCCAAAATTGAAACGTTATTAGAACCGCTGTTGCTAACCGCTAAATCTCGTCTGTTGTCGCCATTAAAATCGCCAATCTTAATCGCACTTGGGTTTAAACCAACATTAATGTTAGTCGGAATTGCAAAACTGCCATTTCCTGTTCCAAATAAAATTGAGATGCTGTTAGAACCGCTGTTGGCGACTGCGATATCGAGAAAATTGTCGCCGTTCAAATCTCCAACTGCGATCGCACTCGGACTTTGACCGACATTAATATTAGTCGGATTGCCAAAACTACCTTGACCATTTGCCGATAATATGGTAATATTATTAGAATTTTGGTTGGCGACGGCGAGATCGAGAAAATTGTCGCCGTTCAAATCTCCCGCAGCGATCGCGCTGGGACTTTGCCCAACATTCACAGTAACAGGAGTGGAAAAACCGCCTTGTCCCGTTCCCAAATAAATGCCAACATTGCCTTCAGGTACAAAAGCATTGCCGCTGGATTGAGTAATGGCAATATCGAGTAAATCATCAGCATTAAAATTGCCGACAGCGATCGCGCTAGGATTTTCGAGGGCATCCAAAAAGCCCGGACTGTTAAAGTTGCCATTACCCGATCCTAAAAAGATATAAATGCTGTTAAATTCCGCACCTTGGGCGGAAGTTATCGCTAAGTCGGAAAAGTTATCGCCGTTAAAATTGCCAACTGCGATCGCGGTAGGCCGCAATACCGAAGTCAAATCAGTTCCAGCGTTAAATCCTCCTTGACCGTTTCCCAGTAAAATAGAAACCCTATTCGTGGTGGGGTTAGCAACAGCTAAATCTAAGATGCCATCGTTATTGAAATTGCCAGTCGCAACAAAGGATGGACTGGTTCCCGCATTAAAGTTACCACCAGAACTAAACGTATTGAGAACGTGGCCGTAAGCTGCGATCGCTTCTGGCACAAATGCAATGGCAGCTTTAATTGTCCCCGCTGTTACTGTTAATTTCCAATCGCCACCTTTTGCCGCACAACCTGTTAAATTATTAGAAGCGGCAACATTTGCTCCTGTTAGTTGACTCAGATTTTTGACAAATTCTTTACCTATATTTCCTTTGGCAACATTGCACCCGTAGAGCAAAATTTCGGCATTTTGTGTCAGCCCGCCCGCCCATTTCTTAACTATTTTAAAAAAAATGTCGGCGCTATCTCTCAAATTTTGCCAACTCAATTCCACGTTCCCCAGTTGCAAACAACCGGGATTTCCGTGGGCAATAATGTGAATTACTGAAAATTTTCTTCCCTGCAAAGCTTCGGCAATTTGTTCTAGGCCGTTGCGGTTAGTTTCTAATTTAATTACTTCGGTTTCAGGGATAATGCCGTCGATTAATGTTTGACAGTCGGGGACGGCAGAATCGATAAATGCGATCGCTTTTGAGGAAGGTTGAGTCATTGACTTTAGGGAAACAGTCGTTGGGGCGATCCCTAAGTCTGGGATGTTTAAGTCTGGAATGTTATCGTTATTACAGTTTTCGGCAGTGAAGGATTGGGGACTTGTGCCGGCCGGAAAGTTGGTACCGGTACTGAAAGTAGACATGATTAATTTACCTAGCTGATACTTCTGGTTTATCTGATGCCAGCAAGTCTACAAAAGCACCACCTCTGCTGTATTGTAAATACTTGCGGAAAACTTGCGAAAAATATAATTTTCTTGCGGAATTTATCCCTATTTGATGAAGAATTGTAACAGCGCCGACGGGCTAGGATTTTTATACGACAAAACTTACGCCTAAATACCAAAGAAACCGGGTTTTGTACCAAAATACACAGGTTTCCCGATCGGGAAAACAACCCGGTTTCTGAATCCCCGCAAGCCCTAGGCAAAAATACTTGGCAACTACAAACTGCTTTTAATGTGACTGAGGCTTGAGTTTTGTTAAAGCCGATCGCGATATTTCTTAGGAGTCACACCGACAATTTTGCAGAATGTCTTGCTAAAGTGACTTTGGTCGTGAAATCCCACTTGCTGGGAGATATATTTTATTGATAACTTCGGCTTTTTCAACAACTGTTTTGCTTTTTCAATTCGGCAGTGGGTCACGTACTGATGGGGGGTGAATCCAGTCGATTGTTTAAACATACGGCTGAAATGATAAGAACTAATGTTCACTAAATTAGCAAGTTCACTTAAGTGCAAATCTCGGTTTATGAATTCATTAATGTAGTGAATAACTAGCTGCAATTGGCCGGGATCAAGACCGCCTCCAACCTCTCGCCGGTTAGGTTTTTTCGCGCCATATCGGTGCAGTATGTGCAGTGAAAGCGCGTTTTTCAGTGCATCGACATAAAGAGTACCGTTTAATCCGCCTGATTCTAGTTCGGTTTTGAGAGCCCAGGCAATTCCGTGAACCAACGGATCGCGGGTTTGCCATTGCGGTATAATTTCAATGGAATTTGAATTGATCGATTCGCCAACTGTATTGTCGAAGTCGGTAGGTTCAAGAGCGATCGCCATAAATTCATAGTCTCCGGTTGCAACTGACTGGAAATAAGTACCAGCAGCAGCGATGAACATCTGCCCGCTTTGCCACGATTCGCTACCGCAGTTTTTCCCGTTCACTGTTCCTTTTAGTGTGGCTGAATTGAGCATCAAGCCAACCGTGTGCTGTTCGAGACAGTGTTCGGGACATTCGTTTGGTGGCTGACAGTGATATTCGACATGAATTCCTTGCCACTTTGCGCCGTGACTCGACAGGATTGCGGGGCGCGGGAGAATCACTTTCATCGCGTCTGTCTTGGCAAAATCAAGAATTAATGGTTTCTGTGGGGACATAGCTGGCACCGACTGGACGAGTTGCTATTTTGTAGTTGACAACTCCTCGCCGTTCTACGGCGAGGATTCTTCTAAACATCCGAGTGCCTTCGGGACTGACCGTCGGGAAACAAATCTGAGTTAAATCTGCAACAGCGTTCCCAGCGTACAAACCTAAAATACTTGACACTCCCCGCGCTTGCATCCACGGTGATTCTTAAGGCATTTCGGCCCTAATATCCTTGTTGCCAAGGTTCCCAAACTCACCACGTTTGCTCTTTGAGCGTGATGATATTTTTTGGGCGTTTAGGTGACAAACACCAAGTTTCGCGGAGTCCCCACGTACTATTTCCAAGGCTCGATCTCTGATGGTTTTTGCTGCACCAATATCAGCGTGTTCGTGATACCCACATTCAACACAGATGAATTTTTCACCCTCTCTATTGGATTTGTCAATGTGTCCACAACTTCTGCATTCAGTGCTGGAGTATTTGGGGCTAACTTTAATTACGACCTTGCCTTGCTTTGCAGCTAAATACTCGATCTTCAGAATCAAATTACCCCAACCCGCATCAGATATAGCACGGTTCAATCCTTTCTTTCTTGATTGTCCATTTTTAAGAAACCTCCCTGTTTTTTCATCAGTTTTTACTTTACATCGACGCATCATTCCAGTAATATTCAAATCTTCTAAAGCGATTGCGTCAATATTGCGAGACACAATTTTATTCGCAACTTTCCATTGGTGTGCTTGACGTTTGTTACTAATTATTTTATGAAAACGCCCTACTTTTTTAATTGCCTTGTGGCGGTTTTTACTTCCCTTAGCTTTGCGGCTAACCCGTCTCTGTCTGATTTTCAGAGTCCGCTTAGTTTTTTTAGCTGTGGAAAATTTAGGGTTTTCAATCTGATACCCGTCAGACAAATGAACCAATTTAGTAATTCCTAAATCGCATCCTATTATCTTGGTCACTTGTTCGAGAGGTCTAGCCCTGTATTCAGGAACGGATTTATCTTCTATCCTGAGAGAAATATGCCAACCATCTTGACGCTTTCTAACGGTGCAAGCCTTAATGCTAAACCCCTTGGGAATTGGACGCGAGTTATAAAATCGCATCCAACCTAATTTAGGAAGATAGATTTTATTTTCTTGTATTTTTACACCCATTACGCAGGTAAAAGATGTAAAATTACTTCGGTTTTTGAATTTAGGAAAGCCCCTACCTTCAAAGAAATTCTTGTAAGCAGTGTCTAGGCGTTTAACATTCTGCTGTAGAACTGTTGAGTCTACTCCACTGTACCAAGGTCTAGCATTTTTCAGTTGTGGTAGCGCTGTAATCTGAATGTCCGTCGCACTTCGACGGGGATTTTTAGTGTGGCCATCCTTATCAAATCTAGAATCTTTCCAAGGATTCCCAGTTGCACCGTTCTTGCTGACAAAACAAGTTAGCGGTGAAGCTTCGCCACGAGTTGTAATGTTGCAGTAACTACCTTGGATGAATTGTTGATTATATTGGACAATTCTGTCATTCAGACACCAGTTGTAGTGGCTTCTAAGCATATCTACCCAAGCTGACATTTTTGAGGCTTGGCTTTGATTGGGACGCAGCTTGTAAGCAAAGTTGGTCAACAATTGCAGTTCACCTCTTGTCTTTGTCTTGCGTTTAATCTACAGTAGGCGTAAACAAAAGTCAATGAATATGGCTAAATTTTCTCCTGATGAGTACAGACATGAGAGCAACGCCGTCTCTCTACTAAACTATCACTTGGTTTTCATTCCCAAAAAACGAAAAAAGTGTTGACTGGTTCAATTGCTGAGCGACTGCAACAGATTATTTGCGATGTCTGCAATGAAAACCGATGGTGCATCATCACGATGAAGATTAGGCCGGATCACGTTCATCTGTTTATCAATGCTAAGCCAATAGATGACCGGGCTACAATTATCAGGAAGATTAAGGGAAGAGCGTCAATCGATTTTAGATTTTAGATTTTAGATTTTAGAGGCGACCCCACGGATAAATACGTTCGGCAAGTTTCATCTGATACAGGTTTTTTATTTCTGGACGGATGAATCACGTGGCGGGTATCCTGGATGCGGGAATTGTCACATCATTTGAGAAAGGAGTTTCCTGAACTCCTTAAATTGCCTACTTTGTGGACACCTACCTATTTTGTTTCGACTGCTGGGAATATTGGCACGGAAACCGTTAAACCCTACATTGAGGCACAAAGAGATTAGGCAGGATAAATCCTGCAAAACCCTTTCATCCCTGGACTAAAGTCACAGGGTTTTCAGGGTATGTTTTATAAAATGTAATACTTACTGGTATTTTACAGAAAAATCATGCACAGACGAGTTTCCCAGATTGCTATTGTACTTTGCCTCCAAGTCGTCCTAGTTCTAGGTGGGTGGGCGCAGCCTGCGGCGGCGCTGACTCCAGAACAGCAGCTATTGAGCGAAGCTTGGCGAATTGTCAATCGCTCTTATGTGGACGACAGCTTTAACTCTCAAAACTGGTGGTCGATTCGCCAAAAAGCTGTCAAGCAACCGCTTAACGACAGACAGCAGACTTACACGGCGATTCAGGGGATGCTGGCGAATCTCGATGACCCGTTCACTCGACTGCTGAAACCCGAACAGTACCGCAGCTTGCAGGTCAACACTTCGGGAGAATTGACCGGTGTGGGGCTGCAAATTGCGATCGACCCCCAGACAAATACCCTGACAGTGGTGGCTCCTTTGGCCGGCTCACCGGCGGATAAAGCTGGTATCCAACCCCTCGATCGCATTCTGAAAATTGATGGCACTCCCACCTCAGAATTGAGCCTAGACGAGGCTGCAACTCGAATGCGCGGCCGCATCGGCACTCCCGTTACCCTCACCTTGGGGCGCGAGGGAAGGGACGCTGCTGAGGACATTGAGCTAGTGCGCGATCGCATTGCTCTGAATCCGGTTTACGCGGAATTGCAGTCGGGGTCGGAAAATTTGCCGGTGGGCTACATTCGCTTGAGTCAATTTAGCGCTAACGCTACTGAGGAAGTCGCTCATGCGATCGACCGCTTGGAAAAACAAGGAGCCGCCGCCTACATTCTCGATCTGCGGAACAATCCGGGCGGACTGTTGCAAGCAGGGATTGAAATTGCCCGCTTGTGGCTCGATTCCGGGACGATCGTCTACACGGTGAACAGACAAGGCATTCTCGGCAGTTTTGAAGCGTCTGGAGAAGCCCTAACTAACGATCCGCTGATTGTTTTGGTGAACAAGGGAACTGCCAGTGCTAGCGAAATTTTGGCGGGTGCGCTGCAAGATAACGGCAGAGCTCAACTGGTAGGAGAAAAGACTTTTGGCAAAGGGCTGATTCAGTCGCTGTTTGATTTGTCTGACGGTTCCGGGTTGGCTGTGACTGTTGCTAAGTACGAGACGCCTAACCATAAAGATATTAACAAGCTGGGGATTTCGCCCGATCGCGTAGTACCTTTGGAACCCATCGCGCGCGATCAGATTGGCACCGCAGCAGACTTGCAATATCAAGCTGCACTGCAACTACTGAAAGAAAAAACCGTGCTGGCCAAGTCAGTATAAGCCGGAGTTTGCAGTTTTGAGCTTGCAGCAGGTGACAATACGCAGGTCTGTCTGTCTCTGCGTTTGCTTCGCCACGACAGACAAGAATGATCTAAAAAATTTTTTACTTAGGAATGAGAATTAAATAACTTCCACTCTTGAAAGTGGGATGGGCTCTTATAGCCCGTCATGAGTGGACGGGCGGGACGCCCATCCCACAATAACAATTAAAATTGTAAGTTATTTAATTCGCGATCCTTAAAAGTGATATCACGTCCGACATATTCATCTGTAATTGTTCGCTGTGCGAACCAATGACATACAAGAATGATGCACATCGGACGTGATATCAAAACCCAAAACAGCCGTTCCCTTAAGGTTGGGGGGTTGATTCCTCGGCTTCGGGTACATTGGGTTCTTGCAAAATCACCGGACGCTGCTGCGGGTCAGCTTGGTTGCTTTGCTCTTGCATCACAGTTTTAGCAAGACTAGGGTCAAAGTAGCGGTTAAAATCCGATCGCGAGCGATCGACTCGCCCTTGGGTAAGATTGACTTCAGCTTGGATTTCGTGCAATTTTTCTTGCACCGCCCGGTAGTGAGGCCAAAGCTGAAGCAAAGCAGAAGTGGCACAGACTGAAAGTACCATGTTGACTGCCAACTTGACCCCTGTTTCGGCCGCGAGGGTTTGGTGAGGGTAGGAACGCTGGCGGCTGCTGCGACGAGGAGTAACCCGAGGGGATTTTTTTACGGGACGCAGTGGGGTAACGGGGGGTTGAATCGCTTGCATAATTTTTTTTCAAATACCTGAGACTGACGTTTTAGAGTTCAACAGAGCAAATTCTGAGCTTAACGCACACTCGCCGCTGTTTGTCAGGGTGCTGACAGCCAAAATTGTTGAGACAAAGGTGACGCCTGAAGACGGAATTTCCCCATAAAAATGCCTGCCCTTGCAGTCTCGTCTTGCTGAACACAAACAATCTACTGCACTGGGGCAGCAATTGTCTGTATCTGTAATGCGAGAGATTTAACTGCTCAGGCAGGCGTTTTGCGGTTCGCAACTGTTGTCTGGAAACTATTTGTACAGTTCAGTTGACAGCCGGAAAGCCAAGATTCCGGGAATCAAAGCAATTACGAGCGCTACGTAGACTTGGGTATCTGTTAAAGACATATTCGCAAAACTCCTTTTCGCGGGGACGAGCTTTCACCAATTTGAGACAAATTGGCGCTTTTGGGAATCATTTGTTACAACTTGCAACACAAATGGTGCGTCCGGGGAGGAGTGGGGCAGTAGCGCAGTGGCGCAGTGGCGGAGTTTTTGAGTGTCGGAGGGGGAGAATTTTGGTGTTGGATAATTGCGGGATGATTTTGATTGTTTTGTGGGATGGGCCCATGAGCCCGAAGGCGTGTATTTTCGCAGCAGGCGGAACGCCTAACCCACAAGAAGCCTCCTCAAGTTGTGCAACGCCAGAATTTTTCCTTGTTTCCTGGGACTGCTTCCTTCGGAGGTTGTTGGGACGATCGCCTCCCACAGAATTACCGCGTTAGGTTAAGATTTAAGTGAAGGTGAAACTAATGTTAGACAGAGCGGGTAATTTGCGCTGCGCTCGACCCTTGCCAATCTTAGGTGCACAAAATAGTTAATGATAGATCAATTTCTCGACGCTACACCCAATTTTGGAGTTGACGGCTTTTTCTTATTGTTGGTTTTGGTGGCTTTGGAGGCTGTACTTTCGGCTGACAACGCGATCGCCCTGGCCTCTATTTCTAAAGGTTTAGAAGATGCCAAGGATCAGCAAAAAGCTCTCAACTTGGGTTTGATAATTGCTTTTGTACTGCGGATCGCCCTAATTTTAACTGCTACTTGGGTGATCCAATACTGGCAGTTTGAACTGCTTGGTGCTCTCTACCTGCTGTGGCTTGTTTTCCAACATTTTACTTCAGAGACAGACTCCGAAGGAGAACATCACGGGCCCAGATTTGCGACTGTGTGGCAAGCAATTCCCATGATTGCTTTTACGGATTTAGCGTTTTCTTTGGATAGCGTGACTACTGCGATCGCTGTTTCTGACGACACTTTTATCGTCGTAACAGGCGCTACTATTGGAATTATTGCCCTGCGATTCATGGCAGGGTTGTTCATCCGCTGGCTGGATGAGTTCGTTCACCTAGAAAGTGCTGGTTACATTACAGTTGGGTTCGTGGGAATGCGATTGTTGGTGAAAGTAATTAATCCCGATTTAGTTCCGCCGCAATGGCTGCTAGTTTCCAGTATCGTCTTGATGTTTGTCTGGGGATTTTCTAAGCGTACTCCTGAGCCAGTCGAGATTGCAAAATCTCTAGAAATGGCTCTGAATCAGCCGGATTCAGAAGTTGCTGTGCCAGAATCGCAAGGACAGAAGTCCGAAATTTAACATACTTTCATTTGAATAAAATTAGCTTAAATCTGTCAAACCAACCAGATTGAAGGCTGGTCAAAACGTGCAAAAGCCTTTCATCCCCAGACTAAAGTCACCGGGATGAAAGGCTTTTATGTTGTAATATCGTTTCCTTCAGTAGCCGATCGAACTTATGGGAGTAAAATGGGGCCTATGGGAAGGCAGTTATCAAAATCAGACTCAGCAATGGTTAGAGTGGTGGGATAGCTAGGGGAATTCGTTGCTGACGGGGTTGGTGGCATATTGGCGATCGATCCGGATCTGATTTGATCCTTGGTGGTGGCTGTATTTTTTTAGGATAGGAAAAGAGGGCGATCGGTGGGAAGGAGTTGCGGGCGATCGCATTTCACCTGTCGGGAAAAAATGTAACCTTCCTGTTGAGTGGCTGCCAGAAAAATTCGCGATGCACCAGAAATCTGAGTCAATCCACTCCCACAGGGATGTGATACGTCAGTCACCTACAAGTTCATTAGGAATCAATACAGGATTACGGCTCTTCCGAATTCTCTCCGAGCCGCCAAGACTAAGATTTTGTTCCGCTTTAATAACCCTAAGCTGCGCCATTTTATGATGATATCGTCGAAACTTATCCTTTAACTCTTGATCAATCATAGTTGTTTGAAACTGGGCATCCTGGGACATTAACAACATTTCAGGTTTTATTTCAATATCATTAGCGCCAATAAAAGTGTTCACAAGAACCTGAAATGTCAAGGGCTTTTTATGGTCAAGATGGCTCTCATAAATAGCTACTTTATCACCAGTAATATCGCATTCAACTCTTCCATCCTGATCGGCAAACTTTTCAAAGAATATTTTTTTAGTTAGCCGAAGATCATCTTGAACAGCAGCACGGCAGGCTTCTAAAAAATCTTGATCAATAGACTTTACTTTAGCAGAAATCGCTGTGCGATAAGAAAAATCCGTTCGAGAGCCATCTGTTCTTTCTATCCAAAAGCAACTTGTCGGCATATCTGTTCTATCTTTGTACAAACGTTTTACACCACATCCAATCTTTTTATCTGCTTCAGGATGGCGCTCCAGAAGAGCTAGTAACATATCGCGATCATCACCTGCTATGCTTTGACCATTTCGATAGCGCTCCAACATATTTCTGAAGTGTTCAATAGCATCTTTCTGGAATTTGAACTCTATTCCATTGAGAACAATTGGTTGCCTTGCCATTTAAACTCCCTACCAGTTTTATATGACGTATAACTTAAATTGTATCGCAGATGTGTTACCCTATATCATAATAAGCGATATCTGCAAGACATAGGAGTTCAAAAAGTCCCTGCTTATCTTTCCTAACCTCAATTCTCGAATGTCGAATGTCTAGACGCGATAATTTACACTTCTCTCTACGTCGCACCCTCGAAAAAGACGGGTGGACAATTACGGACGATCCTTTAGTCTTAGTGTTAGAACAGACACTTTTGAAAGCCGACTTAGGAGCAGAAAAGTTTTTTACTGCGGAAAAAGAAGGGCAGAAAATCGCTGTTGAAATCAAAGACTTCGATTCAGCCTCAGTCATCAGCGAACTGGAAAAAACGATGGGACAGCTTCAGCTTTACCAATGGGCATTGGAAGGCCAAGAACCGGAGCGTCAGTTGTTTTTAGCTGTGAGCCAAGCCATCTACATTAAACACTTTCAAAAACCGATTTTTCAGTTAGCCGTCCAGCGAAATAAAATCAACTTATTAGTTTACGAACCAAGTCAAGAGGTGATTCTCCAATGGATAACTCACTAAGCTATGCAGACATCCTCAAAAAAACCCTGCAAGAAGCAACTCGCACCCAACCCCGTTTACAAGCGATCCAGCTTTACCCCGTCTGTGATGTCGATTCGGGTCAGTTTCTGATTCTGGCTACAGGCTGGGATAAACAGCGCTGGATTGACACGATTCTGTTTCATGCTCGTTTAGTCGATAATCAAGTTGTAATTGAAGAGGATAACTTCGAGGAAGGTCTAAGCCAAGCGCTGATTGCAGCGGGTATAAAAGCAGAGGATATCGTGACTAGCCCCTTCCCTGACAACAGCGATAGACAGAAAACCTATCAGGCAGTATAAGGAAGAAGGAAGAGGGGGAAACTCCGAGATGGGAAGAGGGAGAGGATTTTTCCCCTACTAGCAATTAGCCATTAGCTATGGCTTAGGCTTACCGACAAAGAAAGCTAAGGGAGAATTATCACCACAAGATAACCGAACTTTAGAACCAATGGGAAAAACATTCCCTGTGGTTGTGAGTGCATATAACTTTTCGCCAGAAGGTGTTTTTAAACAATAACGATTTTCTCTGCCTAAAAACTGACGATCGCAAACCACAACAGGCGAATCTTCATCTAAGTATAAACTCCAGTCTTCCTGCCGGATCATCAATTCTCCTTGAGTAGAAACATCACAGGGAACTTGTGAACATGAATCTCGTTTAACAGCAAAACAACCTACTTCTGTTTCCCAAAAATCCTGCTTCAGCGATGCAGACACAAAATTAGCTTGCGTCACAAACTCAGCCACAAATCTAGATGCTGGTTCTTGATAAACTTCCTCTGGAGTGCCAAACTGTTCTAATTGGCCTTGACGCATCACCGCTACCCAATCTGAAATCGAAAGTGCTTCTTCGCGATCGTGGGTGACAAATACACCAGAGGTTCCCGTTGCTTTGAGAATCTCGCGGACTTCCTGACGCAATCTTAACCGTACTTGTACATCTAAATTACTCAACGGTTCATCTAGTAAAATAATCGCAGGTCTAGGGGCTAAAGCACGGGCCAGGGCCACTCGCTGTTGCTGACCCCCCGATAATTCATGGGGATAACGATTTTCCAATCCTTCTAATCCCACCAGCGCTAATGCTTCGGTGACACCTTTCTGAATATTATGCTTTGACTCTTTTCCTTGATGTGTCAAGCCAAAAGCTACATTTTTCGCGACTGTCAAATGGGGGAAGAGTGCATAGTCTTGAAACACCATACCAATGTCTCGCTGTTCCGGCGCGACTGACATATTAACACTGGCTACAGTTTTCCCTGCTAGGGCGATCGTCCCTGCTTGTAGCTGTTCAAAACCCGCAATTAACCGCAGCAACGTTGTTTTCCCACAACCCGATGGCCCCAACAACCCCAGTATATCTCCCTGATGTAAGGTCAGGGTGACAGATGCCACCGCAGGTGATGCAGCTTGGGCATACTGTTTTGTTACACCATCCAAATGCAGAATTATCGGTCGAGCCATTATTGCTATAAATAATCAACAACTTACTATTCTACAATATACCAGTTTAGTGAGATTAATTATCATAAAGGCTTGACAAATGTTTACAACTACTGATAAACTAGCAGGCTAGACTTTTTACTAGCGATGAAAAATTCCCAAAAATCACTACAGCAAACAGGAATCAGGACAATCCAATGGCGATCGACCTTACGCGGTTTATCGGCGAGTGGGTGGACAGTTGCAATTATCGCTTTAGCATTGCCGATCGCCATACCAGTGATCAGTGTCTTATCCAGTATCTTTTTTGAAGCTAAAGATACATGGCAACATTTAACCGATACAGTTTTAACCCGTTATATCATCAACTCTTTTTGGTTAATGATCGGTGTAGGCTTGGGTGTTGTCGTGATTGGCGTAGGATGTGCGTGGCTAGTAACAATGTGTCGCTTTCGGGCCAGTCGCGTATTTGAATGGGCATTACTGTTACCCTTAGCTGCCCCAGCTTATGTCCTAGCTTATATTTATACAGACTTTTTAGAATTTTCCGGCCCAGTTCAAACTGCTTTGCGTTCTATTTTTGGCTGGAGTTATGGAGACTATTGGTTTCCTAACGTGCGATCGCTCCCTGGAGCAATCTTAATGCTAATCTTAGTTTTATATCCCTACGTCTACCTATTAACAAGAGTTGCCTTTTTGGAGCAATCAACTTGTACCCTAGAAGCTAGTAGAATACTTGGCTGTAGCCCTTGGCGGAGTTTTATGACAGTTGCCTTACCAATGGCAAGACCCGCAATTGTAGCAGGTTTAGCACTGGCTTTGATGGAAACTCTCAACGATTATGGTACTGTTCAGTATTTTGGAGTGGATACATTCACCACAGGTATTTATCGGACTTGGTTTGGCATGGGAGAACGAATTGCAGCCAATCAATTAGCGGCGATGCTATTATTATTTGTTCTGGGTTTAATATTACTAGAACGCTGGTCGCGGAGTCGGACTAAATATTATCAAGCTAGCAGCCGCTATCGCCAACTACAAACTTATCAACTTAAAGGAATTAGGGAAATCTTAGCGGTAACTGCTTGTTTGATGCCGCTGTTTTTGGGTTTTTTATTGCCAGGATGTCTTTTAGTAAAGTTGACCTTAGCTAATTGGCAACTCACCTTAGATGAACGCTTTTGGATATTTGCCCGTCATAGTTTAATTTTGGCAACACTGACAGCAATTTTAGCCGTAGTTATTGCCTTGATTATGGCTTATGGGTTACGGTTATATCCTAATTTAGGAGTGCAGTTAGGCACTAGAGTTGCGGCAATGGGCTATGCTGTACCTGGATCTGTGATTGCAGTTGGGATTATGGTTCCCATTGGAAAAATTGACAATCTATTTGATAGTTGGATGCGTGAAAACTTTGGAATTTCTACAGGCTTGTTGTTAAGTGGTACGATCGCAGCTTTGGTATTTGCTTATATAGTTCGCTTCCTTGCTGTTTCTTTAAATGCGGTGGAGTCAAGTTTGGGCAAAATCAAGCCTAATTTAGATGATGCGGCGAGAAGTTTGGGTTATAGCCCGATGCAAACTTTAGTTACAGTTCATACACCAATGATGACGGGAGGTTTACTAACTGCCATGATGTTAGTATTCGTTGATGTAATGAAAGAGTTACCTGCTACTATAATTATTAGACCTTTTAACTTTGATACCTTGGCTGTGCGAACTTATCAACTTGCCTCAGATGAGCGATTGGCTGAAGCTTCTGGCCCAGCATTGGCAATTGTTTTAGTGGGGATGTTACCGGTTATTTTATTAAGTTGGAAAATTGCGCGATCGCGCAAGTCTTCAACACAATAACCGCCAAATCTCTTCCCTGCTTGCACAGGTGATTGATTCTTTTAAAGCTATAGTCCGACAGGGGTTGAAACCCCAGTCTCATAGCTAAAGTCCGACAGGGGTTGAAACCCCTGTCTCATAGCGAAAGTCGTCTGAAGACGACTATACAGCTAGGATTTCAGTCGGTTTCAACCGACTTTAGCTATAAGAGGGGGAATTTATTCCCTGGCCGGTTTCAGGAGAATGTATCAACCCTTCTTCCATCTTCTTTTTACCTTTACAAATCAAGATGATTAATAAAAACTTAGCAATGTTTCACCGCACTACTGGCACAATCTCCTTCTTACTACTTACTGTTTTTGTCACCTTTGGATGTCAAAAACAGGCGGCGGGTCCCCTCGAAACATTACAAAAAACTAAGCAATGTCCAGGATGTGACCTGACTGATACCAAATTAAGTGACATTGATTTAACAAGCGCTAATCTCAATGGTGCTAAGTTGGAAGGTGCTATGCTAGAAAATGTCAAACTTAATGAAGCCTTACTCGATAGCGTCAATCTCAAAGGTGCAAATTTAAAAGGTGCTTCTCTGGAAAAAGCAGGTTTATTTTCTGCCGATCTCACAAATGCTGATTTGAGTAATGCAAATCTCAAGGGGGCTTTTTTGCGAGGTGCAAAACTAAATAATGCCAATCTTAGTAATGCCGATTTAAGTGAAACTGACTTAAATAGTGCTGATTTGACTGGGGCTAACCTCAAAGGGGCAAACCTGAAAGGCGCTATCATGCCGGATGGTAAAATTAAAAATTAAAGTTGATGGGATTCGGCGGTTGAAACCGCCGAATCACAAAGAGTAGCTTCTTGTTCAAAAAGCCTCTATTTCCATCCGGCGCGATCGGCAACCTTTAAAGCTTCGGGGTTATTTTTCCCAAACACATCAGGGTTGAGAGGGTCAGATTTGAATGTACCAAAACTTGCCACTACAGGATCGATCGCCACACCTGAAATCACAGGGTATTCGTTATTACTCCTAGCAAAAAGCTGTTGTGCTTCGCGGCTGGCTAGGTGTTCCAAGAATTTGATCGCGCCTGCTTTGTTACGGGAGGTTTTGACTACACCGCCACCACTAATGTTGACGTGGGTACCGCGATCGCGTTGGTTGGGGAAAAATACACCTACTTTCGCCGCGATCGCTTTTTCTGCTGGATCTTTCGATTTCATTAAGCGAGCTACATAATAGGTATTAACAATGGCAAGATCGCCTACCCCATCAGCAACAGCCTTGATTTGTGCCGTATCATTTCCCTCTGGAGGACGCGCAAAATTAGCCACCAATCCTCGCGCCCAAGCTTCTGTTTTTTGAGCTCCATGAGCTGCTAACATAGCGCCAACCAGAGACTGATTATAGATATTAGTGGACGATCGCACTAAAACTTTGCCTTTCCACCGAGGTTCTGTCAGCGCCTCATAGGTTGACAATTGGGCAGGGTTCACCTTGCTTTTGTTGTAAACAATCACCCGTGCCCGGCGCGATAGACCAAACCAGAAACCTTGAGGATCTCGCAAACTTGCTGGAATTGCCGATGTCAGGACTGTTGAAGAAACAGGTTGCAGAATACCTGCTTGTTTTGCCCGCCACAAACGCCCACCATCCACCGTGATGAAAACATCAGCGGGGCTATTTGCGCCTTCACTTCTGATCCGTTCAATTAGTTGGTCAGCATCCGCCTCAACGAGGTTAACCTTGATCCCAGTTTTTTTGGTGAAGCTTTGGTACAACTCATTATCAGTATCGTAGTGACGTGCTGAATAAAGGTTGAGAGTGCCGGTTTGGGCTGCGACAGGGGCTTTTTTGGTTAGTTCCCCCACGGCCACGACAGCCATTGCTGTACCGCTGGCAAGAAAAATACGCCGAGAAATGCTCATTGTTCTATAATGATAGATTTTTTCATCTGGTAATTGACACGATGGTCTATCTACAGCCATCTATAGTCATTGCTTTACTATATTAATGCAAGTAATTCTTATTTGATGATCGAGAGCGTAACTATTTTATGGCTGACGCACTGCTGGTCAATCGATTTTAGATTTTAGATTTTAGATTTTAGAGGCGACCCCACGGATAAATGCTCTTTCTTGAGGATTTTCGATTTGAGATTGGGGATTGATTCCACGGATAAATCACGTGGCGGGTACCACATGAAGAAATTCGTGGTCAGAAATCCGGTCTCGACTTCGCTCAACCGGCAGTTTTTTTCCGAAAAGACTTGGTTATAAGCTGTCGGGCATCTTGCGTTGTATTTTTCGGGCGGGCGGGACGCTAGGGCCCCTACTCCCCACAACAATTTCATCTGAGATGTTGCACCATTCTCAATAAGCCTTTTATGAACAGGCTGGACGGCCTGTGAAGCGAGAAAACTCATTCTTTGTGGAACGGGCCCCAGAGCCCGTTCTTGACAATGGTGCAGCATCTGAGATCCTAAGCTGTCAGGCATTTAAATTGCATATTCAGGGCGGGCTAGACGGCCCACCCCACAAGACTTAGATTGTTTGTTGACATTCTATTTAAATGCTGAACAGCTTACGGATTATTTGTGTCTAATTAGCTCGTAAATTTCCACATAGTCTTTAGCTGGATATTTCCACGAATTGTCACAATTCATGCCTTGAAGCATGAGTTTTTCAAATTCATCATGATAGTCATACCACAATCCGATCGCCCGATCGAGCGCCGACTCCAAAGCGTAGTAGTCAGTTTGGTAAAATACGTAACCGTTGCGTTCTTCCGGTAGGTGGCGGGTGTCGTAATCTCGATCGAACACAGTATTCACCAAACCGCCAACTCCCCGCACCACAGGAACAGTGCCGTACCTCAACCCAATCATCTGAGTCAGCCCGCAGGGTTCGTAATTACTGGGAACCACAATCATATCCCCACCCGCGTAAATTAAGTGCGACAGTTCCTCATTAAAACCTAGTTCTAAATGGCAGTCTGGATTATCATTTAAAAACTGTCTTTCGTGCTGGAAATGATCGTTAATTCCCGCTTCCGTCGCGGAACCCAAAAGCACGAATTGCGCCCCCTTACTCAGAGAGTAATAAATTGCATGGTGGACGAGATGGACACCTTTTTGGTCGTCCAAACGACCGATAAAGGTAATAATAGGCTTGTCAGCATCGCGCAATAACAGCCGATCGCGCAAAGCTTTTTTAGTTTTGGCTTTTCCTGCCAAATCCTCCTGATTGTAGTGGTGCGGAATATAGCGATCGGTCTCAGGATTCCACACATCGTAATCAATGCCGTTGAGCACCCCGCGAAACTTCTCTTGATATAAATGCAATGTGTGCCCCAAACCGTAGCCACACTCGCCCATATGAGCTTCCCAAGCATGGTGGGGCGAAACCGTGGTGACAAAGTTCGAGTAAACAATGCCGCCTTTCATAAAGTTGATAGCAAAAGGGTTAAAGTTATCTCGGAGGCGATCGTAATCAAAATAATAATCCGGTCTGTGCAAACCCGTTGCTTCCAAAATATCGCCACCTCCCATGCCTTGATGTTTGAAATTGTGAATGGTATAGCAGACTCGCTGATATTCCATCCAATTGTATTTGTAAATTTCAAACAGCAAGACTGGAACCAAACCAGTTTGCCAATCGTGACAGTGAATCACATCGGGACGCTTGTTGCTTCTGAGCAAAAATTCCAACGCGGCTTTGCTGAAAAATGCAAACCGCATATTGTCGTCATTGCACCCGTAATAACAGCCGCGATTAAAAAAGTTATCTTGAGAGCGAGGTTCGATGAAAAAACACAACTGCCCGTGCACCCAGCCGCACAAGACATCACAGAGGATTTCGCCGCCGTACCAGGGCACAGCCAAATCCCGGTAGGCCTCGTGAAGTCCCCAAATGTGGTCGTACCTCATGCAGTCGTACTTCGGTAGAATAATCTCGACGCAGTGGCCGGAATTCTGCAACTCCCGACTCAAGCCGTAAACTACGTCGCCCAAACCCCCTGCTTTGATGACGGGGGCGCACTCCGAGGCAATTTGTACAATGTACATTTTTTTTCTCGCTCCTGGATGAATCAAAAAAATATTTTCTTAACATGACAAAGTATATGGTTTCTCGCCAAATAAGCAAGTAGGCCATTGGGAATACAGGGCGATCGGGCTCCCAGAAGCCGAATTTGCGGCGGTTGCGATCGGCGATATCGTTTCGGCATGGCTGCAACTCGATCGCAAATTCCGCAAAACATAACTCATCTTCTCGCATTTGTCAACTCAATCTTTTGAGTCAAATCGCCATTTGTCTCGTCTAGTTCCGAATAGCGATCGAATAACTCACTCAAAGCTTCTTCTCCAACAATTTCTCCATTACTGACAAACTTCTCTACCTCCACCGAACCATCACTCAAAAATTCTATTTCCCACCGTTCCCCAGGTACAGCTACAATTACCATCAGAGCTTCATCGCGATGATGCGCTAAACTGTAATCGATAGCCTGTTTTTGCAATTTTTGCAAAAATAATATTACTTGGTCAAATCCATTATTTTTCATCTATCAAATCTCCGATCGCTCAACAATTTGCGAACCATCTTAAAGCCTGGGATATTTTCTTCAGCACCTCTTTCTATTTGCTCCCATATCATTTCGCTAAATTCTTCCCAACTTGGCGAATTTGCCGGAAGCTGTGCTTGTTTTATACTACCTTTTTTACCTTTGAGAATCTCAGACACTTTCATGCCTGCAAATTTGTGTGCGATGTTTCTTCCTCCTTATCTTAGGATCGCGAATTAAATAACTTACAATTTTAATTGTTATTGTGGGATGGGCCTGAAAGCCCGTCCACTCATGACGGGCTTTCAGGCCCATCCCACTTTCAACAGTGGAAGTTATTTAATTCTCATTCCTTACATAAATTCCACTCATAATTCTCATACCGCTCGACAAAAATGCAACAACTTATCCCAAACCCATAGCATCATTTTCACATATTAATAATTTACCTTTCCCCTGATAATACCAAACATAACCCTCTCCACCGCCTTTGCCAAAATGACCTAATTTTCGATAATCTTCTTCAATCCCCTTGGTAAATCCTTTAACCAAATCGCAATCAGCTATCAAAGTTTCACCTTGTTTGAGTTCGACAACCTTAGCCGGTGAAGTTGTAGCGGCTATAACAGTAGCTTTTTGCTCGCGCAAAGCTGTAACAGCAATTCTCCACCTACCGTCATTAGAAGCAGCCACTTGTCGGAATTTCAATTTTTTAGCACCGATAACTACATTGTCCGAACAAAACTGAAATATACCATCATCAAACTCCCACTGCTCCGCATCCGAAAGCTCGATCGGCGTATAATGCAGGAAATGCCCTTTTTGTCTCGGTTCCAGTTTCACCGTACCAGTTCCTTGATATACGGGAGCGTTGTAGTCCATTTCCGTAGTCAACGATACCCACATATCTTTTAAACGGTTATCGGTTTTATAAACACCGGAAGTCAATTTTCCCATACACCAATGCAGCGCACCTTTTTGAATAATCGCTCCCGAATTGTTCAAGTGAATTTCCGCTTGCTGAACGAGGGGAATATTCTTAGTGGGATGATAAAACTTGTTCGTTTCTGGATTGATATTATTTTGGATGTACCACAAATCCGTCGGTTCCAAAACCTTGATTTCGTATTTCATAATTTACCTCGCCTATTTACCTGAAATGTGTTAAACATTTTACCCAAGATAATGAGCTTCCGCGCTCCCGGACTTATCTTGTGAAATTTATCTTTTGCAGGCATATTCTGCTACTCTTAAATCTTACAGCTATCTTAGCAATAGCAGACAGCGCCCCTCCCCAATTGTTGAGAAAAATTTATGCCTGCGATCGCACAATCTCCCAATTTACCCATTTTACAAGAAATCAACTCAGGATTACCCAACATTTGCGGCTCCGAAGCGGAAATCAGTGCCGCAGCCAATAGCAACGAACCAATCTTTCTACCTACCACAAATCTGCGCCTGGAAAATATTCAAGCCGGATTCGCCTGCGCGCTACATATGCACCAACCGACAATTCCAGCAGGTGCAAACGGCGAACTGATCTGCAATCTCCAGCATATGTTTGAACATCCCAACCAAGGAGATAACCACAACGCCGGAGTCTTTGCTTGGTGCTATTCTCGCATGGGAGAATTCATTCCCCAACTAATTGCTGAAGGTTGCAACCCGCGAATTATGCTCGACTATTCGGGCAACTTATTGTGGGGATTGCGCCAAATGGGACGCGACGATATCTTTGATAATCTCAAGCGGATTACCTGCGATCCTCAATATCAACCTCACGTAGAATGGCTGGGGACAATGTGGAGTCACGCCGTCATTCCCTCAACTCCAATCCCCGATATCAAGCTCCAAATTCAAGCATGGCAACATCATTTTGCGGCAATTTTTGGCATTGATGCTCTGAAGCGCGTCAAAGGTTTTTCGCCCCCAGAAATGCACTTTCCAAATCACCCTGATACACTTTACGAATACATCAAAGCTTTGAAAGAATGCGGCTATCGCTGGCTGATGGTGCAAGAACATTCTGTAGAAAATCCAGACGGTTCGGGATTGTCGCAAGACCAAAAATATATTCCCAACCGTTTGGTTGCCCGCAATTCTCGCGGCGAAACAATCAGCATCACTGCTTTGATTAAAACTCAAGGTTCGGATACGAAATTGGTCGGTCAAATGCAGCCTTATTACGAAGCCAAAGGACGGAATAAGCAACAAATTGGTAGCGTCACAGTTCCTTCTTTAGTCACTCAGATTGCCGACGGCGAAAATGGCGGCGTGATGATGAATGAATTTCCCAGCGCCTTTGTCAAAGCTTGGCACGAAAACCGCGAACAAGGCGGCGGAAAATCCGGTGTTGTCGGTTTAAACGGCACTGAATATTTGGAGATAATTGAAGCGGCGGGTGTTAATCCTGATGATTATCCGATTTGTCAAGGGGTTAACCAGCACAAAATCTGGCACCTAGTCGATGCTGATAGTGCAACGCCGGAAAAAGTGGAAAGTGCGATCGCCCAACTCAAGCAAACCGACCATAATTTTCACATGGATGGTGCTTCTTGGACAAACGATTTGAGTTGGGTGAAAGGCTACGAAAATGTCTTGGAACCGATGAATCTACTCAGCGCTGCATTTCACAAAAAATACGATCCGCTGGTGCAGCAAGATGCCACCGTTACTAAGCAGTTTGAATACCAGCAAGCTTTGCTTTACAATTTGTTGGTGCAAACAAGCTGTTTCCGCTATTGGGGACAGGGAACTTGGACTGATTACGCCCGCGAACTTTACAACCGCGGCGCTGCTTTAATGAAGTAGGAGAATTTATTGTAAGGTGCGTCAGAAACAAATTGTTCGATCGGTATCAAATATCGGCGCTGACGCACCCTACGCCTGTTGGCAAAGTCCGAAAAATTACCAATTAGTAATTACCAATTACCAACTCCTACATTTCCTGCATCAGCCGCAAGTAATTCTGCCGCATCTGCGTCATATTTTCCATCATTCTATTAGCCATATCTTTCTCAACATCGCTCATTTGCTGCCAAAATAAGGCAGATCGCCTCGCCATAATTGCTTCTTCCCATAGCATCTCCAAAAGTTGCGCCGCCATTGGGTTTTCAGCATCGATAATCCCACACAATTGCTGGAATGCCCGGTTGGCTTCACTGTGACTACCAACATCCTGAGCCAGCGTCAGGCATTTTTTGAGTTGGACGATCGGGTTTTCAGAAGAGTAAGCCATAATTTCACGAAGATAAGCTACAAAATTTACGCTGATACCTTTGACATTACTAGAGTTGTGACACAGCCGTACAGTTCCCTACATACCAGCGCCAAGGCAAATCCATGCCTTGAGAAATCCCGATCCGCGTAGTTTGGACAAAATTTATTGTACCCTCCTCCACAGCTTGCTGAAATTGCTCGCTCCGGTGTTCCAATCGCAGCGGTTGGCCTGCACCCAAGGGAAAACCGCTTAAAGTTCGATCGATCAGCAGTACCTTACACAGTTTCCCAGGCCCGGCGGCGAGGCGCGATCGCTTCTTCTCAGGAATTGCAGCGAATTCTTGGGGAACCACATCTACCTGCAAAGCTCGAATCAGCACACCACTAGCAACTCCCTCTGCATCCGTCACCACGTTAAAACAGTGATACATCCCGTAAATTAGGTAAATGTAGCTCATACCCGGAGGCCCGAACATCACCTCATTGCGAGGAGTGCGTTGTCGGTAAGCGTGACAAGCGGGATCTCCGGGCCCGTAAGCTTCGGTTTCGACAATCATTCCCCGAATCGTCTCGCCGTCAGGAAACTGCCGCACCAGCGAGCATCCCAGTAAATCTGGCGCTACGCTGGTAGATGGCCGCGCCAGCCAAAAAGATTCTACAATCTGAGTATTTGCACTCACTCAACAACAGCAGGTAAATTATGGACGTTAAGTTAGTTTTAGCAGTCTTGACAGCAGTTTTCACCGTTTGTTGTCTGTTCTTTGGCACAAAAAACGGATTCTACGATACTGACAAGTATCACGGTAACGGTTCTGCTCACTAATTTTAGGCGATTGTTAGTTGCTTAAAAAAACCGCCGCCTGTCAGTCAGTCGGCGGTTTTTTTTATGAACCACAGAGGCCACAGAGGACACAGAGAAAGAGAAACAGAGAGCGGAAAGAATGAAAAGAAGTTGACAAGTAATGACACACCAGATTGTTTTATGGGCTGCCATTAAGGGTGAATTTTGCCATCTGGCATTTGATTTTCTTGCAAGCTAGGATTCTCGAATTCGGCCCATCCCGGCAAATTTAAGCGAACTGTCGCTCGCCGCACTGTTTGGTTTGCAGCAATTCCTTGAGTTGCTTTTGTTGGTTATAAAAAATTAGATTTTTTGCCACAATAAATACAACTGCGATCGACAATCCAGCAGTAAATAAATTATTTATTTTCCTAAATATCCGAAAAGCTTCGCGGGCTTTGTCTCGCTGTTAAGAGATTTCTACAATAGTGCGATCGACCTCTCCACAATTCCCACAAAAAAATACAGGCATCTCCCACAAGCAGTCTGGCGAAATTAAACACCGCCTAACTTATAAATCCCGCCTCCTTTCCCTCGCTAGTGCTGCTTTGAGCTTGGCACTCGCCCCCCTCCGTCTGCTTCACTTTGCTTTGAGCAGTCCATAAACGGAATTTATTTTTACCCGAAGGCGCGCATTTGCATATACCTCCAGACTGAAATAAAAGAAACTTTATTTATATCCCTGGAATGAGTAAATCATCAAGAGATTTGAGGATGATTAATCTAGAAACGCAATACCGTACCTGCGCTGTTGATAAATTCTCAGCAACTACTTTTTTGGTCAAAATTGCTTTGAGAAATTAATTTACTCTAAAAACAGTTGGCAGCAGCTCAGGTTCCTTAACCTCGCCAGAACACACCCTACCTATAATCCCGACAATTCGGAGCGGCAATGAACACAATCAAACCCGAACCCAAAAGATCGCGCTTCATGGCTCTGCTGCTGACAACGCTGCTGACCTTTCCCTTTGTGAGTGCTTGCGGTTCTGACGAGCGAACTTACGCTCCCCCGCCTCCTGTTGACAACACTCGCGCTGGAGGAGTGCAAACTAATCGCGCCCCCACTCCTTCCCCACAAGCGAAAAAAGGACTGAGCAATGCTCAAAAAGTAGGGATTACTTTAGCAGGAGCCGCCGCCCTTTACTACATCTACAATCAGTACAAAAATAAACAAGAAAAGGGGCCGCAGGGAAAACATTACCTTTCCAAAAACGGTCGCGTTTACTACCGCGATGCCCAGAATCGCGCGGTCTGGGTAACGCCCCCGCCGGGAGGAATTACAGTTCCGGAGTCCGAGGCAGTGCGTTACCGCGAATTCCAGGGGTACAACAACCAAAATACTGGTCGAGACCTTACTAGCTTGCCTGAAGCTACAAGTCCTGTTCCGGCACAGTAGTCTAAGCATTTTAGATTTTAGATTGCAGGTTCCCTGACTTTCAATTAAATGTGGGATTCCCAATCTAAAACAGTCGTTTTTCAACACCTAAAAAAAGAGGAACTTTATCATGGTAGACGGATTTTTGCGGAAGTTAAAAGATGCGATCGTTGGGCCAGACAGCGAGCAATTCGATCCTGACGGCAATTACCAAGATGCCTCAAATCCCGGACAGTACGGCAACGTGACTCCAGCTAGCCAAGACCCCTACGGCGACCCCGCAGACTACGGACAGTACGGCAACCTGACTCCAGCCAGCCAAGACCCCTACGGCGACCCCGCAGACTACGCCGGTACCGACTACGGACAGTTCGGCAACCTGACTCCGGCCAGCGAAGACCCCTACGGCGACCCCGCAGACTACGTAGCGGATGCTGGAATGTTCGGCAACCTGACTCCGGCCAGCGAAGACCCCTACGGCGACCCGGCGGATGAGGAAGGGTTTAGTTAACTACCAGCCGGGAAGTCTTGGGCGTATATTTAGAGGGGATTAATCAGAGCGCGGAACCCCGTACCCCGTTGGGAATTACTCCTTGGGATGAAAGGCTCGTCGGGTTTCGGTACCGAAACCGACAATTATTCTTTTATACCCCAAGATGCTCGGGAAATACTCTGATACTATATTAGCGAGTGGGGGTGGAACTACCTCACTATAAAAAGCCTTTGAAAAAAAGGAAAAAGAAGCCTGCGGTCTAACTGTACTCAGTTGACCGTCAGGTTTGTTCACTTGATTAGAGTCGATGCCTCAATTGCTTGAGGACACATCTCCTTCAATTAGGGTCGATGCCTGTGTTACCACACGACACCTCTGGTTCAGAACGCGGACGTGCAGCTTTCACTGCATCCGGCTCCTAGTCTGACACCTAGTAAGTCGGGTTTAACCCGCTGTTCGGACTCTCACCTGACCATGAACGGTCTGATGCTGGTGACATTCACGATGTAGAACTTCCAAATTTATAGGTTTCCAATTGTTATGGTTGCCGTCGATATGGTGTAGTTCTGCAATATCACCTGACATGAACGATATATTACATTCTGTACATTTGTGATTCTGTTTCTTGAGAAGTCGTGCCGTTATCCCATCGTAGTGAGCATTCTCTCGTTTTGACCAATAAACAAAATCGCCATCATAGGGTGATTTATCTCCCTTGACAATGACAAACTTGCAGGCTGACCAACTAACCGCAGGAAGTGCTCTTTTTATAACCTTATTGGTTTGATAACGGTTGTATCTTCCTTGTTTCCGAATGAATTTCCATAACCAATAGCGCAGTGACCACAGGTTGTGTTGACTCATATCGCAGAATCTATGGTAATTTCTCCACCCTCTTAGCACCGAACCACAGTTGTTGATTCGATGTTCGAGAGTGAAACGACTATCTTTTATCACTTTTTTAACTTTTGCCTTAATGCTAATTGTAGCTTTTTGACTTGGTGTTGAAATGAATTTACCCGACAGGTTTAACTGAGAAGTTCCACCCAAGGAAGTCGCAACCATCTGTACTATGTACATTTGTGACAAATTAAGAAAAAGTGCAAATTGTCAAGGGGGTAGACCAACAAAGGTAAAATGGGATGAAACCTTTACCGGGCAAGCAGTTGAGCGATAATTGAACCAGTTATGAGTCGCAAAAAACGAATCAACCGAGATCATGAAAAGAAAAAAAACGTCCCCAAGTAGAAAATGAAGTAATCGCGAATCACCTGGAAGATTTATTAATTCCGGCAATGGCGGCCCAAAAAAGTTTTTATCGGCAACTAAATCTAAGAGATAGAATTCTGACACTACCATTAATGATGGCAGCAATATTAAGTTTATTATGGCGACCCGTAGCAGGAGTAACAGAATTAACCAGATTATTAAATAGAGAGGGATTTTTATGGTGTGAGCCACAAAAGATTAGTCAACAAGCATTATCGCTCAGATTTTTAACTTTGACCGCATTTTTATTTGAAAAAATATTTAAACAATTACTACCTCATTTTCGACAAAAATGGTTAACAAGAAAATCAAGACCATTACCAGATAGCGTACAATTTGCCTGAAAAAACTTTTAAAATATCTGGATAGCTGACGGCTCAACATTAGAAGCATTGTTTCGTAAACTCGAAATTTTATCAGATGTGCCAATTGGTCAATTAGCCGGAAAATGGGAGTAATCATAGACCTAGTAACTCATATTCCCGAAGAAATTTGGTTTGGGAAAAATCCCAAACAAGCAGATACTAATTGGGAGGAAGATTTACTAAAAACAGTTAAGCCTAAAACCTTACTATTATTGGATCGAGGCTTCTATCACTTCGCTTTTTGGTCACAAATAATCGAGCAAGAAATTGGATTGCTCACTCGAATTAAGAAAGGTGCATTTTATTAAATCGAGCGGGTATTAACCAATACTTATGATGTCAAATACCAGATAATTAAAATAGGTGCAGGCACAAAACAGACACCATATCTGACTATAATTTTAGTACAAATTAGCTCCAAGACTTCCTGGCGATTTTATCTAAAAACTGTCCGAAAACCCGAAGTATTGCCCCCTATGTAGTAGCAGATTTATATCAAAAACGCTGGCGAATAGAAAACGCATTTTGTACAGTAAATAGACTCCTAAATTTAAGTTATTTATGGACAGGTTTGTCCAACGGAATCCCGATCGAGATTTGGGATACTTGGCTATTTTATGCGGTTTTGGTAGACTTAGGAGATGCCGTTGCGGATGAATTAGGAGTGTCAATGGAACGTGTTTCATTAGAAATGATTTATCGGGGAAGGTCTCATTTTTCTGTGGCATATCAAAAAGGATTAGCTTCTGACCTAGTTAAGTATTTTGCCTACGCTAAAAATCAAGATGTAGGGATTGTTAAGCTAGGCATGAAAACCTCATGTCAGGCTAATTATTTCTCCTTTCCATGGAACTCAAAGAAGTCCCTAACAATTTTTTTTCAACAATAAAGGAACAAATGGAGTCATATTTTAATTGGGTCAACAGGTAAAATATGAGTAAGATTACTCATTGACAATAGTGCTTTTAGCTTAACTTGTGAGTAATGCTCAATTATCGATAAAAGAAACCTAGCTGACGCACCCTACTGAAGCCAATTAGTCCTAGGGTGCGTCAGAAGAGAGTCTCTTAATTATCGATAAAAGAACCCTAGCTGACGCACCCTACTGAAGCCAAAACCCCAATGATTCTAATGGGAATTTAACCTTGACAAACGGGCGGGTTTCAGGTTGAGATTCTCAACCGACTTGTTCGATATACTGAGCGAGATCGTCACGCAGGCGGCTGAGTTCGGCTTCGGTGGTGACGCGCACGCGATCGTCCCTAACCGTAATCAGCACTTTCGCAGCAAAAGGAGTTGGCCAGATATTCGGGTTGCAGAAAACCTCCAAAAAGACATCTCCTGCATACCGATATTCCATCGGTTTTTGGGGAGAAGCTTTAGCGCCAGCGGTTTTGGCTGCTACAGCTTTCAAGCTTTCCATCAAAGCTGCAATTTCGCTTTGCAAATCCCGCGCGGCTTGCGGGGAAAAGCTAAAGGAGACAGAACCTTCGACTAAATTCAGTGTCAGCGGAGAAAGAGACATGGGCAATGAAATTTAACATACTATTGTTAATGATAAAATATACAATAACCTAAAAGAAGTACCAGCCAACTAAATTGGGCGGCGAAACTGCTATTAATTAAAATTTGTCTCAAGAAGCTAGGCTAAATTAATGAATATAAATCTAGTCGCAAGCTAGATTCAGCAAGAGTTTTAACCTGTTATGACTTGATAAGCTTTAAACTAGAAACCAGAAAACTTGACGGCCGAGCGAGGAGATTTTATGGTTGCCGATAACCGTTCCGAAGTCCGCAAGGTTTTAATAATTACTTTATTGCTAAATTTGCTGGTGATGGCAATTAAAGCAGCCGTGGGATGGCTGACTGGTTCGCTCAGTTTGCTGGCAGATGCTTTGCACAGCGTCACGGACAGCGCTAATAATATTTTAGGATTGGTAACTAATCATTATGCCAATCCGCAGCCCGATCGCGATCATCCCTACGGACACCAAAAATTTGATGCTCTCGGAGCTCTGGGAATAGCTGCGTTTCTGGGAATTGCCTGTTTTGAAATTCTCAGCGGTGCTGTTGAAAGGCTGATTAACGGGGGTAAAGTTGTCAAAATATCCCCAAATGAACTGTGGATTTTGTTGATTGTACTGGGAATTAATATTTTTGTCACTTTTTACGAGCGCAGGGTTGGCCAACGTCTCGGTAGCGCGATTTTAGTGGCTGACGCTCAGCACACGATGAGCGATGTTTGGGTGACAATTATGGTCATCGGCGGGTTGATTGGTGTTTGGCAAGGGCAGGTTTGGAATATACCTCAATTACAATTCCTGGATGTGTTTTTGTCTTTTCCTGTGGCTATTTTGGTGTTTAGCAGCGGTTGGAAGGTTTTAAGGGAAAATCTGCCTTGGTTGGTGGATGAAATGGCGATCGCACCGGAAGTTATTCACGCGATCGCGATCGATGTACCGGGGGTTGTCAACTGTCACTCGATCGCCTCCCGTGGTGTGGTAGGGCGTCAAGTATTTATTGAGATGCACATGATTGTGGATGCTGTCGATGTAGAAACAGCTCACCGGATTACAGAAGAAGTAGAAGCCAGTTTGGAAGAACGTTTCAGCCCTGTACGCATCTTAATTCACGTTGAGCCGCCGGCTTACAAGTCCGACCAAATTAGCTACGATTCTGAAAAATGAAGGCACAACCAGTGATTTTGACACGGATACACGGATTAATTGAAGAATCGGGAAAGTATTTTTACTTACCGCAATTCCTCCAATTTTTTAAATCCTATCAATCGGGTGAGAGCGATCGCACTTAATTTAGTAGCAGTTTTCCACAGGAAAAGGGGGGTTTTCCACAGAAATCGGCAAGTTTTCCACAATAACTTTGATAATTATCGAGCAAAAGACTATTGGTACAAGTTCCGAGTTTTTTGGATTTCTACGGCCATTTTCTGTCGCAAGTCCCAAGGTAGCAGAATTTCGACTTCTGAACCTAAAGCGCGCAACCACCTCAGCGGGTAGTAGTCTGTTTCTCGGTAAGTGACTTGGTAGTAAGCATCGTCGGTTGGGCGAGACTGGAGGATTTGTAAAAGTGCCGATCGATGTTCTGGGTTGGGAGTATATTGTGTGATTAATGTGGCGGCGCGATCGGGGAATGACGAAAGGTTATGTTCGCTGTCTTTATATAAATTTATGTTGTGTTTTCTAAACTACCAAGTATCCGAGCGGGGAATTTCCTATAGGATTTAGTAATTGGGACAACTAAATGTAAAGAGTAAATCAAGTTGCTTTCTTGGTGGGAGGGGGCGATCGCCCCCTCCCACTCAAATGAATTGCAACAGTATATTCAAGTTAGGAATAATTTATGACCAGTAATAACCCATTAGATTGGGAATACCATCAAGTCGATCATCTGTTTTTGCTGATTGGTGAAAATCCGTTGCCGAATTATGTAGCTGCTAAGACGTTACTCAGAGAGGGTGGTAAGCCTTACCTTGTTTACACTGAGTATACTTGTAAGGCTTACAAGCGTCTTAAAGAAGTTTTATGTCCGAATGACGAAGAAAAAATTGAGTTTGAAAACCAAAAAGTTGAATTATGGAACTACGAATCGAATGCTTTTGAAATTCAAAAAGCTATTAAAGATAAAGTCAAAGAACTTCAAAAGCGGTATCCAGATAAAAAGCGATTTGGACTGAACTACACGGGAGGAACCAAGGCAATGGCAGTTCATGCTTATCAAGCCTTGCTCGATCTAAAGCTTTCCCCTGAACCTATTTTCAGCTACCTTGACTCTCGTAGCTTACAAATGATTTTCGATCGAACAAATGCTCTTCCCATTCCTCTAGAAGTCCCTCACGAGAAATTGGAAATAACAGGAGAAACTCTTTTTAGCTTGCACGGTTTGTATTGGAAACAAGGTAAAAAACCTATAAATAAACCTAAGCTTGTAGAAGCTGCAACAAAAATCGTAAATCTTTATATGAATGATAACCAACGCAACAGCTTTGACAATGCTTGGTTAGATTGGTGTAACAATGTGCTGACTCCGACTACTCAAAAACAAAATAAGTATGGTAAGTATATAGATTGGAAAGAGGAGGAACATTTAGAAAAAAATATTGAACTTGACTTAACAGCAGCACCCGAAGTTATTAAAAAAGTTTTGAAAGATTCTTTAGGCGCATCATCAGATAAGCTATCGCTACAAACGGCTAAACAGAGTGGACAATTTGACAAGTTTTATCATGTCTGTGAGTGGTTAAACTGTGGATGGCTAGAACATTATGTACTAGATCAGATTCAAAAAATATCCGTCAATCCACCGATCGATGCAAGTGCAATGTCATTCAACATCATCGACCAGCCTGATGACAACTGGGAGAAGTTTCAGTTTGACGTTGCTTTTAGGAGAAGTTACCAACTTTTTGCTATATCTTGTACGACTTCTCGTGCGACCGATCGGTGTAAAGAAAAACTTTTTGAGGCATATATTAGAGCCAAACAACTAGGTGGTTCTGAAGCCAGAGTAGCTCTTGTTTGCTTTCATAATAAGCCAGGAAATATCATCAAAACCTTTAACTCTCTCATCGAAGATCCCAAAATTGCTGTTTTTGGGAATAAGCATCTAAAAAAAATATCCGCCGCTATTACTAATTGGATTGAAGGAAAGTCCTATTAAATCAGGAGTTAAGATGAGTAACTACATCGCCACTGTAATTGACACGACAGGTATTCAAAAGTATGTTTTCGGTAGCAACCGATTGAAGGAAAATATTGGGGCTTCGCATTTGGTGAAGTTAGCAACGGTTCAATGGGTTAAAGATTGTCTGATATGTCTTGATAACAACGTTCATATTCCTGATGAAGACAAAGAGGAAGTAGAACCCTGCATCAATACCGATGAAAGTATAGTTGCTGAATTGGTTTATGCAGGTGGTGGAAATACCGTATTGTTATTTAGGAGTATGGAATTTGCCAGAAAATTCACCCAAAATATCACCAGAAAAATATTAGAGGATGCGCCCGGACTCAATATAGTTATTGCTCACCATCCTTTTAACTGGGATACACAATTATTACAGCAAGTTATTGAAAATGACCTGATTAAAGGTAAGTTAGATGCCCAAAAAAGACAGCCAATACCTTCCGTACCTCTGATGGGTTTAAGCGTAACGGCAACTTGTCGATCGACTGGATTGGTAGCTGTTGAAGATACTAATGGTAAATATGGAATTCCTGACGGTGAAGGCTATCTGGCTTCTAGAGAAATTATTGCCAAGCTGAAAGCAGCAGATGAAGCTAATACACAGTTTAAGGAGATGCTATTTAAAGGCAAACCTAGTAAGTATAAAGTAGCCCGCGATGTTGATGATATGGGTCGAACTGAACAAGAAAGTAGCTATATTGCCTTGGTTCATGCAGATGGCAACCAGATGGGTAATCGATTTGATAACTATGGAAAATCACAGCGATTGAATCGAGATTTTATTGTGAAGATGCGTAGACTTTCTTGGGGAGTGAGTAAAGCCGCAAGCAGCGCAATTGAAGAAGTCGGAAAGCTGGTAATTGATGCAATTGAAACAGGCAAGATTAGCATCAAAGAAAATTACTTACCATTTCGTCCTATTGTTTATGGAGGTGACGATGTTACTTTTGTCTGTGATGGTCGCATAGGATTGCCGCTAGCAGTTAAGTTTTTGAAAGAGTTTGAAGCACGAACTCAAAATTTACCTGATGGGAAGGGTAAAGCTACAGCCTGTGCTGGAATTGCCATCGTTAAGACTCACTATCCATTTGCGAGAACTTACGAATTATGTGAAGCATTGTGCAGCAGGACCAAAAAGTTTGTTCGTCAAGAGACGGATAACTATTCAAAGAGAAAACTAATATTTTCGGCTTTAGATTGGCACATTGCAGCCAGTGGTTTATCAGGTTCAATTGGTGAAATTCGAGAACGAGAATATCAAGGAGGAAAACTAATAACACGACCGATGCGATCGCACGAATATGGCGATGACTGGTTAACTTGGACTGATTTTGCTGAAGTTGTCAGAATCTTTAATGAAGAAGAACCCTGGAAAGGCAAGCGTAACAAAGTCATTACTTTACGGGAAGTGTTACGGGAGGGGCAAACTGCAACCAAGCAGTTTCTTAATACTTATGGGATAGATGAGTTACCAGCTTTCCCTAAAGCTAAAGATAATTCTATCTTAAGAAAACAAGGTTGGGATAGAGGGCGTTGTCGCTACTTCGACGCCATTGAAGCAATGGAGTTTTACATCCCGTTAGGAGAGTAATCTATGTATACCATCAGAATTAAACTACTGAGCGATACAACGTTTGGACGAGGCGATGGAGTTGCAGGTTTAGTTGACTCAGAAGTAGAACACGATCGCTATGGTTTCCCCTACTTAAGAGGTCGTACTCTGAAAGGGCTGTTAAGTGAAGAGTGCGATAACTTAGTGATTTTATTACCGAATTATAAGCAAGAATATTGGCTAAAAATCAGAAATGATTTATTCGGTCAGCCAGGTAGTATTAACGACACAATAGCAAAAATGCACGTTGGCGATGCTTGCTTACCCGCAGGCTTACGAAAAGCTGTCGCACAACAGCAGCAGCAAGATAATTTTCCGACTCGTGAAGATGTTATCAATTCCTTGACAGCGATTCGCAAACAAACTGCGATCGCTTCAGAAACTGGCGCACCTGTCGAACATAGCTTGCGATCGATGCGGGTTGTCGTGCGCGATCGCCCCGACTCTCAACCCAGTTATGAAGCACCCCTATTTTTTGATATAGACCCTACACCCGAAAGGCTGGCGCTTTTAGGAGTTGGAACACTGGCACTTCGGCGGATGGGTAGCGGACGCAACCGAGGTAGAGGTCACGTACAATGCACTCTATATTACCGTGACGAAAATATTACCAAAAAATACATTGACCATTTTGGGGAAATTCAATGAAAGCCATTACTTTTTTATTACATACTCAACAACCGATTCTCGCCACCTCATTACAAGGCGACCCGAACAGTGATGTATCTCATTCTTATATTCCTGGCAGTATGATTCGGGGAATGTTGATTAACCGCTATCTGCGGCCACCGCACATCCAGGAGTTAGATATACTCGATCAAAAAATCAGAAAGCTGTTCTTTGACGGTCAAACCCGCTACTTAAATGCGTATCTGTGCGATCGCGAGAAAGAACAACGGACTTTACCAGTACCGCTGTGCCTGTATAAGAAAAAGGGAGAAGACCCAACTACAGAAATCTACAATTTCATTCCATTAGCATCAGAGCATAGACCTGATTCTCTTAAACGCTTAGATGATAAATTTTGCATTATAGACGAGTACGGTGATATATCACTCTACAAAGAAAGCAGAAGAATTAATATTCACAATCAGCGAAGCCGTAAAAAAGGGAGAGGTACTGATAGCAGTGGTGCCGTGTTCCGTTACGATGCAATTGATGCAGGACAGGTTTTTCAAGCTGTCATCTTATGTGACGATAAGGAAGATTTTGATGCCATCAAGTTATTACTAACACCCACAAATCATGAAGAAATAATTAATGCTTGGCTAGGTGGTTCTCAAAGTGCGGGTTACGGTCATGTCACAGTTGACTTATTACCTGATGACGATGACTGGACGGAGGTAAAAATTGATTGGGAAGAAAGAAGCCAACATCAAAATAATCTAACCGTTACTCTTCTCAGTGATACCATCATTCGGGATGAGTGCGGTCAATCAACCACCAACCCAAAACAGTTTGCCCAATTAATTTCAGAAGCATTAGGTACAGAACTTAAACATATAGATACCTACGCTAGCAGCCTAAATGTAGGAGGATTTAATCGTAAATGGGGTTTACCACTACCTCAAGTTCCAGCTTTAGCGGCAGGAAGTGTTTTTGTCTTTGAGCGACGCCAAAATCTCGATTCACAGCAAGTTACAGACTTAGAAGCACAGGGAATTGGAGAAAGACGAGTAGACGGTTTTGGTCGAGTTATCTTGAACTGGTTAAAAGAAGAAGGTGAAATAACTGCTAATTCAGTCAATACCGAACCTGACACAAGCCAAATTCTTTCCAGTACCAAAGCTAATGAAATCGCTGCACAAATGGCAGAAAGACTTCTAAGACAAAAGCTAGATGAATTGCTACTACAACAAGTGGAACCTAATACGCCTGAAAGTTCAAGAGAAATTAAGAATAGTCAACTATCCCGGTTAATGAATATAACTAGGAAAGCTCTGACTGAAGGTAAACCCGATCCCCTTTATGAATTGCTTGGCAGAGATGAAGGTACAGATAACTTGACCAAGACTGCTCGTACTCAGTTTCAACAAACTAAAATGAGAAATGGTAAAAAATTAGATGAGAAAATTAGAGAATGGTTAAACAATCCTGATAGTTGGATTCTTTCCAGTTGGGGTTCCCGACCTAAAGTTGATAATTTACCGGGAATTAAAGTCGCTACTCAACAAAAGACTCTCGATGCTCAGCTTTCACTAGAATACACTCTGCGCCTGATTATGGCAGTTGCCAAGAAAATGATGAAGGATAAAAACAATGACTGAACTTTATAGAACAGATCATCGCCATATTATTAAACGCATCATTGTACGCGGTCTGCTGGTGCTTGATACCCCAACTTGTTTAGGTCAAGGCGATGCAGATAGTCCTACTGACTTGCCATTGCTACGGGATAGTCTCCATGAGAATCATGCTTTGCTGACAGGTTCATCTATTACAGGTGCTTTGCGGAACTATTTACGAGAACATAGTAAGGGATATGGAGAAAGTGACAGTCGTCAAGATCTAGCAGCAAAATTGTTTGGCGATCTATTTGCTTATAGAGATGAAAAAGATGAAAAAAATAAAAATGAAGCCAATAAAATTAAATTAATAGAACAAGATACTCAAAGTTCTATAATTATCGATGATGCGATCGGCACTAAACCAATCAAAGCTGAACTCAGAGATGGAGTAAAAATCAATGGGGCTACAGGCACCGCAGAAGATAAAGCTAAGTATGACTTAGAGTTGCTGCAAGCTGGGACAGAATTTCCTCTAAGTTTTGAACTCTTGGTCGAGAGAGAAGCTAATGAAGCTGATTTACTAAAAGGACTAGCGATCGCACTCTCCGGCTTACAAAATCATGAAATCAGCCTCGGCATGAAAAAGCGGCGCGGTTTTGGTCGGTGTCATGTCAAAGAATGGCAGGTTTGGAACTTTAATTTGGAAGATGAGAACGATCGCATGGCCTGGTTAACCCTTGACCATTCTTGGTTAACTGACCCACCCTGTAGTAAACCACCTGCTGTTGATGCTTCAATTGTCGAAGCAATGAAAAAGGCAGGTCTTGGTGTAGCAGAAGATTGGAAAGATAAGCGCGATCGCTTCCTCATCGACGCAACATTCAAATTATTTGGTTCCCTCCTAATTCGTTCCGGTCAAGATTCAACTGGACGCGCTCCCGATGTTGTACATTTGAAATCTCATCGACCCGGTAAAATAGATGCAGAACCCGTTTTATCTGGTACGAGTTTAGCAGGAGTATTACGGCATCGCGCTGAGAGGATTATTAATACCCTTGAGAAGCCAACAAGCATCATTGATGAAGTATTTGGTACTGACTTTAGCAAGGATAAAAGCAAACAGGCAAAAGCAAGCCGTTTAGTTGTCCATGAAAAAGTTATCAAAGATGCAAATGAATTAGTACAAAATCGGATTGCGATCGATCGTTTTACAGGAGGTGCTTATCACGGCGCATTATTCGACGAACAACCTATATTTGGTGATAAAGATACCTGGGTCACCATTGAACTTGAGTTACGGAAGCCAGACAACCATGAAATTGGATTGCTGTTACTTTTGCTGAAAGATTTATGGACAAGTGATTTACCTGTTGGAGGTGAAAGTAGTATCGGGCGGGGAAGGTTACAGGGAAAAAACGCAACCTTGACCCAGTATATCTGGGATAGGGAAAAAAAGTTACAGCATAAAGAGGTATGGACGATCAATCAAACAGGTGAAAAAGAACCCCTTGTAGTGAGCGATTCTGGTAGATTAGAAAAATTTGTTCAAAAATTAGTCAATTATCCAACTGAGGTATTGAATGCTAATGAATAAACCCGATTGCAAAACCCTTGAAGATACTCAGGATATTATGGATACGCCTTCTTTGTACAACTGGTTACAAGCTAAGGCAAAGCAGTATCAATTTCAAAACTTATTAGCTCATGGTGACGATAGAGTAATTTGGTTATTAGCTCATGCTGATGATGGAGTAATTTGGGGTAAATTTAGAGGCGATGACTACAAGTTGGTGACATCAGGAGATGAGGATGTATTTCCCCAATTGGCTAAATTGCGATCGCCTACTCTCCAACAATGTCGAATCTTTGGTGAAAATGCTGAAGTTATGCTTTGGAAAGTCGGAAAAAACTGGACAGCACGTCTAGTTCAAGATGACAATAAACCAGAATGTCTACCAGATGAAGATCAAATCCTTTGGGGAACTCAAGTTGAGAAAGAATCAAATGGATTTAGTTTAGTTTCCGATGGTTCTCAAGGATTAAAACACGCTGTACCTTTAACTGGGATTACTTTCAAAGGTAAAGATTCTCGCCCCTTACGTTTGAAAGTACGTCATTATATTGATTATGATGAGAGCGGTGTAGCCAGAATTTATCTGAGTCGCCTGGTAGATTTATATTCTCATCCAAAAAAGTAGATTGTAGTAACCAGTTATGTAATTTCAAAAACACTTGTTAAAATAGGAATACATTGCATCAAGGAGCGAATTATGATCGCCAATCGTGAACAAGATCAAAAAATGACGGCGGCAGAATACCTAGAATGGGAAGCCAAGCAGGAACTTCGCCATGAATACATTGACGGCGAAATTGTAGCTATGACAGGAGGCTCTCTACCTCATAATGACATTGCTCTTAACTTATACAGGGCTTTGTACCCTCATTTGCGTGATAGGGGCTGTCGAGTTAATGTGTCAGATGCGAAAGTTCAGGCTCGTAAAAATAGTCGCTATTTCTATCCCGATTTAGTTGTCAGTTGCGATCCTGATGACTTGAAATCACGAGAATTTATTCAAAAACCGAAAGTTATTGTTGAGGTTCTTTCTCCGGGTACAGCCAATTACGATCGCACCAAAAAACTCAAATATTATCGCCAGATTCCGAGTTTGCAAGAATATGTCTTAGTTGATTCAGAAGAAATAGTAGTTGAGGTTTATCGTCGAGGAGAAGGTAAAATGTGGCTTTATTATGAGTATGAAGCTGGGGAGACGATCGCTCTAGAAAGTATTGAGTTTGAATGTGCGATCGAGCTTTTGTATGAAGGGGTTAGTTTTGAGCAAGAGTTAGAGAATCCATAGAGATTAAGTGAAATTACTGAACTATAAGGAGATTGAATTATGAATCCTAAGCATATTGATGAAGTTCCCGCTCACAGAAGAGCGATCGCACCCTACAACTTTGTCGAACTTCCCGATACAGTTGTTGCAGCAGAAGATTTACCAAGTGGCGATCGCTATCATTTAGAACGAAACACTGGAAGAATTGAATGCACTTTAACAACTAAATCTCAACTATACACCCGTTGTGGTTGGAGTCCAGATGATTTTGCTAAATACTCAGAACCTCCCACACATACAACACAACAAGAAAAAGATAGATGGGAAAAAGAAGAAAAAGCAAAGTGGGAAAAGGAAAGACGAGAAATTCTTGCTCATTTCTTTAGTTATCCTGGCAGCAGTATTGCTGCAATACCAGGTAGTAGCATACGGGGGATGCTGCGAACGTTGGTAGAAATTGTAAGTTTTAGTAAAATGGATCGCGTAACGGACAACAAACTATTTTATCGCTCTCTTGGCGATCCGGCATTGAAACGTATTTATCAAGCTAACTTTGTTGACAACCTTGGTGATGTGCAGCATTCACCACATCGTAAAGCTAAGTGCTATCGCTCTAAAGTTCATGCAGGTTTTTTATTCAAGCGTGGCAATTCTTATGTTATTAAACAATGTGGTTATGGACGCATTAATTTCGATCTTAACAATCCACCTACAACTTCGGTTATTTCTAACCTTTCCCATCACCAGTTATATCAGATTAAGAAAAAAGTAAAGACTCCAAATTGGCAATATCAGCAGAAGATTATCTATGTTGACATTGACCCATCTGAACAAGATGAGTTTTTTGGTCGGCAAATGAATAAAAATGGCGGACAGCGCCATCCCGATCTTTATTTGCGATTTCGTAAAGTTCACTCGGCCAGTTTTACTCCTGCACGAGAATTACAGAAAGGAACGCTTGTAATAACGGGAGATATGCAGCACAAGCATCTGGAGTTTGTTTTTTTAGACGAAAATTTAAAAGAGTATCCAGTGACAGAGGAAATGGTCAGGCGTTTTCAAGATGATGACCAAATAACCAAGTGGCAGAAAGATGCCTATCCTAAAGATAAGCCGTCTAATGGTTGCCGTCAGCAGAATGGATATATTCGAGATGGCGAACCTGTGTTTTTCTTGCTCAATAATGATGGAGAGACTGTTCGCTTTTTTGGACGAGCACAGATGTTTCGTTTACCCTACGAGCATTCTCCGTTAGATTTTGTCCCTCCCAAATTGAGAGATGCTTCACGTACAGATATTGCTGAAGCTATTTTTGGCTATGTAAATGGTAAAAAACCGAGAGAACAAACTTGCGCTGGTCGAGTATTCATCAGTGATGGCACACTTAAGCCCAATCAGGAGGAAAAAGTAAAACCAAGTTTGGATAAAACACCTGAATCAATTCTCCTTTATAGCCCCAAACCTACCACATTTCAGCATTATCTAGTTCAGCAGGATGTAACTCAGGATAATCTCAAACACTACGCTAATAAGCCACCAACTGATACAGAAGCAGGAGAAACTGTTATTCGAGGACATAAGCTGTACTGGCATAAACCCTGTAAAATAGAAGTTCCCGCAGATTCAGATACTCAAACCAGCTTAGTTAAACCTATTGATCCAGAAATTGACTTTACTTTCAAAGTTTATTTTGAAAACCTCAGTAATGTTGAACTGGGTGCATTGTTATGGGTACTCTATCGCGCTGATAAGCCAGAATACTGCTTATCTTTGGGTATGGGTAAGCCGTTAGGGATGGGTGCTGTCAAGGTGAATCTTGATGAGCTTTGGTTGGGCAATCGGGGCAATCGTACTTCTCGCTACTCCTCATTGTTCAGCAATAATAATCAATGGGAATTAGGAGAAACGGATAATACAGATTCTCAACGACAAGATTGTATTAAGGATTTTGAACAGTATATTTTGAGCCACATTGACAATATAGATCGTGCGGATGCAACTATCTTAGATGACGTGCGACGAATCAAGATGTTACTGGAAATGCTGCGGTGCGATCGAACTTCTGAAACCAATCAGCATGAATATATGAAACTCAATGACTTCAAAAATCGTAAAGTGTTACCAACTCCTTTGCCGCCACAACCGAAAAAAAAAGTAGAACCACCCAAAAAAAAGCCTCCTCAAACCCAGTTAAAAAGTGGAGAAACTAATAATTTAGCTATGACAAGACCGAAAAGACCAAAATCCTAATGTTGAGCCGATCGCCCTTCCCACTCCCCCATCCCCTCAAGCCCCTGAAGCGTAGCTATCCCGTAGGGAATTGCCCTTTTATCCAAAATCACAATAAGCAGACAGACGAAAAAATCTGTCCGCCTACTTAATAACTAACTACAAATCACTCCCACGCGTTCGTTCCCGGCGGCTTAGAAGTAATATCGCATTTTTTGCTCTGATCTACTGAATACGTTGTACCACATATAGATGGAATATGCTGGATGATTAAAAATACCGATCGCAACTAGGACAACCGTACAACATGGGTGGGAGTTGTGCGGACAAGCTTTACTTTCTAAAATGTTAGAGAAGAAGGCAGGCACGACACGGATTGACACGGATACACGGATTAAGTATTGAGCGTGATTTACTTTAAGTAGCGTGCGTCAGTTAGCATGATTTTTCCTACAAACCAACAATTTCATAACTAACGCATTTTGCAACAAATAGTGCGTCAGAATCACACTTTCTATGCTGACTAAGAATCTCCAACCTGACGCACCCTACCCATCTTATCTATCTTTAGAGTGGTGACATAATTGTGAAGTTTCGCATAATTTGTTGGCGCGGGGATTTTTTAGGACAATGCTCGATATGAAACTTTTAAAATTAAAATCAATGCTGGCGGCGACGATCGCGATCGCCTTTTGTTTAATTGCGATCGCCAGCTACGCCCAAGCCAACAAGACATTAACACTGGCGACTTCCCCAGACTACCCGCCCTATGAATTTAAAGATACGGCTGTTAGCGGCAACGAAATCATCGGTTTTGACATCGATATTGCCAAATATATTACTAAAGAATTGGGCTACGAACTGAAAGTAATTGGCATGGATTTTAACGGCTTAATTCCCGCTTTGCAGGCGGGAAGAGCCGATTTTGTGATGGCTGGAATGACTCCCACCGCAGAAAGGAAAAAAAATGTGGATTTTTCTGACCTTTACTACGAAGCTCAAAATACAATTGTCGCCAATAAAGGCAGCAATTTGACCAAAGCTGAAGATTTAGCCGGGAAAAAAGTAGGCGTTCAACTCGGAAGCATTCAGCAGGAAGCTGTGAAAAAAATGCCCGGTGTGCAACTGGCTGCTCTCAATAGAATTCCTGATATCATTCAAGAAATTAAATCGAACCGCATCGCCGCAGGAGTGATCGAGGATACTGTCGCTACGGGTTATGCCGCAGCGAACCCGGACTTGGAATTTAACACAATTCCGAATACTGAAGAAAGCGGTTCGGCGATCGCCTTTCCGAAAAATTCGAGATTAGTTCCAGAATTCAACCGAGTTCTCCAGCAAATGAAAGCCAGCGGTCAAATTAAGGAACTAGCTACTAAGTGGTTTTCTCGACCAATTCCGCAAGAACCTGCTCAAGCAAATCAGCCTGCGGTAGCCTCTAAGTTCGGGTTAGATTTTGGCAAAATCTTGCCGAGTTTGCCTTATATTTTGTCCGGGCTTTGGGTAACGCTAACTTTTACCTTGCTGTCGGCATTTCTCGGATTTATCTGGGGAATCGTGCTGTCTCTGTTTAAGATTTCTAGCATTAAACCGCTGGCTTGGTTCGGTACTGCTTATACTTCTATTTTTCGAGGAACACCGCTAATTTTGCAGTTGACTTTAGTTTATTTTGCCACGCCGCAGCTTACGGGCTATAATATATCGGCGCTGCAAGCTGGTGTGATTACTTTTTTCCTGAATTCTGGGGCTTATATTTCCGAAACAATCCGCGCCGGAATTCAAGCCGTAGATAAAGGTCAAAAAGAAGCCGCAGAATCCCTTGGTGTTCCCTACAAACTGATGATGGGCGATATTATCTTGCCCCAAGCGTTGAAAAATATTTTGCCTGCATTGGTGAATGAAAGTATTGCTTTGCTGAAGGATTCAGCTTTAGTTTCAGTAATTGGCGTAGAAGACTTGCTGCGCCGCGCTACAATTGTGGGAGCCGAAAAGTATATTTACTTTGAACCTTTGATATTTGTCGGCGCAATTTATTATTTGATGGTGCTTAGTTTAACTTGGGGGGCCAATGTACTCGAACGCAGACTCCAAACTAGCAGTTAAGGTCGATCGCCTGTATAAATCTTTTGGCAATCTGAAGGTTTTGCGCGAGATAACTACTGAAATTCATCAAGGAGAAGTGATTGCCATTATCGGCCCTTCGGGGTGCGGCAAGTCTACTTTTTTGCGGTGTTTGAATTTACTGGAAATTCCGACTTCGGGGCACATATACATTGACGGGGTGGATATTACTCTGCCGAAGGTAGATATTCTGAAAATCCGCCAGAAAGTGGGGATGGTTTTTCAGCATTTCCACTTGTTCCCGCACATGACTGTGCTGCAAAATGTGATGTATGCGCCTGTAAAGGTGAAGCAGGTGGCTAAGGATGAGGCGCGTCTGAAGGGGTTAGAATTGCTGGAAAAAGTGGGTTTGTCAGATAAGGCGGAGGTTTATCCTTCTAAGCTTTCGGGGGGACAAAAACAGCGGGTGGCGATCGCCCGCTGTTTGGCTATGGAACCGGAAATTTTGTTGATGGACGAACCGACTTCTGCACTCGATCCTGAAATGGTTAAAGAAGTCTTAGATGTGATGAAAGCTTTGACAAAAACTGGAATTACAATGGCGATTGTAACTCACGAAATGGGTTTTGCGCGGGAAGTCGCGCACCGGATATTGTTTCTGGATGGCGGAAAGGTGGCGGAAGATGTGCCGCCCCAGGAGTTTTTTAGTAACCCGAAGTGCGATCGCGCCAAGCAATTTCTGGAAAAAATGCTTTAATCTGATATCGCATCCGCAATTAAATAGGTTTGTTGTTCGATCGCACATAATCTCACCTTCTCAGCCCCGCACCCTACAATCACGAGAATATTTAGTTTTAAATTCACCTTTTTTTACTGTGCCGATCGCGCTGGCGATCGAGTTTAGCTAAAAATGCACCCGAAACATCCGCCAGAATGCTAATTATCCGATACAAAGCCACGGCACCCAGAATTATACCCGTAGAAAAGCGATCGGAAAGCAGGGCGATCGCCGTTGCTTCAAATACTCCCATTCCCCCCGGTGCTCCCGGTACGACTAAACCGACAACAAACGCAAAACAAAAAGCACCAAACAAGTTGGGAATATTGCTAAATTCCACCGGAGTTAAAGCCATTACCGTTAGCAAAAAACCGCAGCCCCGCAATCCGATAAAACATATTTGTCCGATTAACGGCACTAAAGGATAGCGTTTAATTGGCAAATTAATTTTGCGGTTTGACTTGACACTCGATGTTTTTTTAGTTAAAGTGGAGGTAGACTCTAAACGCAAAGTTTGTCGCTCGCCCCGATCCTCCCCAACTTCTGAATTTTCCCCATTGTTCTTGGATAACTTCAACCGCTCTACAAATAGGACGATCGGATTTAAAATTCGGGGATGAATCGCCGTTAAAATAGCAGCACAACCGACAATTCGCAAAAACCAATTGAATTTGTCAAAACAAATCAACCCAATCAAAACGCCAGCAGAAGCCATCAGCAGCGGTTCCAGCAACACGCTGAGAGTAGCAGCTTTAGGGAAAATGCCTGCCTTTTTGGCGTCCAATATTCTACCCCAAAAATGCCAAATATTCCCCGGCAAATACTTGGCAATATTAGTTTTGAGAAAAACTTGAATCGCCCAGGCAGCAGTTACAGGTTGGCGGAATTCCCGCAAAATCAACATCCACACCCAGCCGACAAAAATTAGAGAAAGTAAAGTGACGCCAAGGGCGATCGCCAGCAACGGAAAACTTTCGGCTCGAATTTGGATATTCGCGACTTCTCGCCAGTGAGTTAAAAAAGCTTTGGCAATAAATAAAAACGTCCCGCCTAAAATCAAATAGCGCAAATAAGGCTTTAAATGCGACTTCGCGATGTTGAAAAAATTCTGAATTCGATGCAAGTGTTGTTTTCCCATTTTCTGATCCCGATTTTGAATTTGGGATTAAGTTATACTGTTTGAGATTTTATATTTTAGAGCGGCTAAGGCGGAATTGTGGTTGATTTACACGGCATGATATGACGGAATAAATCTGTTTAACCTGAGATGTTGCACCCTTGTCAAGAATGGGCTCTCCGGCCCGTTCCACAATAACTCAACATTTTTGTGGCACAGGCCGAAAAGCCTGTTCCTAAACGGGCTCTCCGGCCCGTTCCACAATAACTCAACATTTTTGTGGAACAGGCCGAAAAGCCTGTTCCTAAACAAGTAATTGAGAAGGGTGGAACATCTTAGTTTAACCTAACCTATGCACACCTCTACAGACTGTGCGTAATGCCCGCCTTACAGAGTATTTAGGGCACTTTTAACCACAAACTTAAATTTAAAATCTAAAATTTAGATCGATATACCTCGCTAGGAGTACATTTCTATGCCCGGCCCGAGCCCTGACGGTTTTTCCTATCTTTTAGATGATAGCCCCAATAGTTTCGCCTTGACTCCGGGCTTTTTGACTCCTTATCCTAACGGACTTTTTGCCCTCGGCGGCAACGATTTTATTGTCGGTTCGTCGGATGCCGAAATAATTAGCGGTGATAATGGTAACGATCGCATTCTCGGCGGTGGCAATTCCGATACCCTCTTCGGTGGTGCGGGCAACGATTTGCTTAACGGTGGTGCCGGCGCAGACTTCCTGTTTGGCGATGCTGGCAGCGATACCTTGCAGGGAGGTAAGGGAGATGACGTGCTCAACGGCGGCGACGGCAGCGACGTTTTAGTGGGCGATGGGGGCAAAGATACGCTGACAGGGGGTTTGGGCCCAGATACCTTTGTCCTCCGCAGCGACTCCGCAGTCTCCGATCCGGCTGCAGCAGACGTGATTACTGACTTTAACAGTTTTGTGGATTCGATCGGACTGACTGACAATCTTACCGAAGCTGACTTGATTCTCGAAGAAATATCGATCGCCCCCGGTATTTCCAATACATTAATTAAAATTCGCCAATCCAATGCTATTTTAGGCTTGGTAGCCAACGCATCTCCACAAGACCTCGCCAATACATTCATCTCTGCAACTACCGTATTAGGCAACCAACTGGATCAAGCTCGCGATTTAGGCGTTTTGGGCGGCACTCAAACGATCGCAGACTCGCTTAGCAATGCCCGGCCAGACGGCCTTTACCGCTTTACTTTGCCTGCAAATAGCGACTTTAAATTAACTGTCAGCGGTTTGACTGCGGATGTTGATGTTGCTCTAATTAAAGATATTAACGGCGACAATTCTATTGACTTCACCGATATTATTGCTTCTTCTCAACAACCGAATTTATCGCCGGAAGCGATCGACATCAACGGTTTAGCCGCAGGAACTTACTTTGTCCGAGTTTATCAATACCAAGGCAGTACAAATTTCTCCCTCAATCTGTCTGCAACTCCTGCAACTGTTTCTCCTAACAATCCGAGCAACTTGCAAGGTTTTGACTCTCGTTTTGGGTTCGGTTTGGTGAATGCAGCGGCGGCAGTTGCTAAAGCTCAAGGTACTGCAACTTTTCCTGACGTTCCCGACTTGGGTGGCGACGAGTGGGGCAGAGATTTAATTAAAGCTCCAGAGGTTTGGGCCCAGGGCTTGACTGGAGACGGAATTGTGGTGGCAGTTATTGACAGCGGAGTTGACTACAATCACCCGGATTTGACGGGGAATATTTGGAGTAATGTCGGGGAAACTGGCGTTGATGCGATCGGTCGCAATAAAGCTAGCAACGGGGTTGATGATGATGGCAATGGCTTTGTTGACGATTTCCGAGGATGGGATTTTGTCAATAACGATAATGACCCTATGGATGATAACAATCACGGCACTCATATATCGGGTTTAGTTGCTGCGAAAAAAGATGGGGTTGGGATTACTGGAACGGCTCCGACTGCGAAGATTATGCCTTTGAAAATACTTAATGGAGCAGGGGTGGGTAAAATTCGGGATGAAATTAATGCGATTAATTATGCGGTGGCAAATGGAGCGAAGATCATAAATGTGAGTTTGGGCGGCCTACAGTTGAATGCTCAAGAATTGGATGCGATTCGAGCGGCTGAAGCTCAAGGCGCGATCGTGATTTCGGCTGCGGGAAATGATGCTCGTCCACAAGTAGATTATCCGGCTCGGTTTGCCAATGAGGTAGGAATTGCTGTCGGTGGTGTTACCCGAAATGGCTTGTTTGGGGAGTATTCTAACCGGGCGGGTTCGCAAGCAATTAATTATTTTGTTGCTCCGGGTGGCGACGGTGGTAGGGCGGATTCTGGTGATGTTTATTCAACTGTGGCGCTTTCTCAACCGGGGATTCCCTATCGATATTTTTCCGGTACTTCAATGGGAGTGCCACAAGTATCCGGCGTGGTAGCTTTGATGTTGCAAGCTAATCCGAATCTGACTCCTGCTGATATTAAGAGGATTCTTGCGGAAACTGCGAATCGAGCTGTTTGAATTAATTGATAATTGGTAATTGGTAATTGGGAATCGGTAATGGGATTGACATACTGTTAGCAGATTTCGTAGGGGCGGGTTTCACCAACAATATCAAATTTCTACTAACAATTTACATAAACCCGCCCCCACACAACTAACAATCTACATCAACATTGATTTGTATTGAATGCGAAAAATGTACAAGGGGTTTACCGTGGGATAGGGGCGGGTTTTATAGATTGTTAATTAACCTAAATATTGTTGGTGAAACCCGTCCCTACAAGCCAAATTAAAAATTGGCGGCGTAAGTTAAGTCAAATTGGCGACACAGGGTGATGCAGCAGTAGGTTGGTCGATCGAATACTAACTCGTAATTCATCTGGCCGTCTATTTTGGTGATCGGCTGCTTTAAGGGGATGCCCTGAATGTCGTATTGGCGGCGTTCTAAGGCACTCCAGTCGATAATTTTGAAGTCGATTTGGTTCTGTAACTCACTTGCGATCAGATATAGGTGCATCTTGTCTTGAACTTTCCCAGTCAGGGGAACTTTTATTAACACTGACTGGGTGACGAGGGGTTTTTGGTCGTTGGGATGCTTCTGGGTGTGGCAGCTTTTGAATTCTATATCGTAAGGTTCTACCTTGAATTTCTCTCCACTGGCGATCGCAGATGAGTGCAAATCTTTCAGGCACTTTTCTAGGTGAGGAATCAGCCCTAAGTCTGGATCGCACAGCAGTTTACGAATGTTGGAGGTTTCAGTGACTGTCATTGGAGATTTTTGATGTTATTTTTTTATTCTTAACTTTTAGCTTACCACTAAAAGCAAACCTATCGAACTCTCCTTGCGACATACTTTCAAAAATGCCGTTTATGGCCAGTATGTCGCAGTGAATAAGACATTTTTGGGCCACAAACCCGTGTTTTTTGCCTTAATGTTTGAGATTATTTCTTGGTAATTTTCCACAGATTAAGCTCGACATTAGTGTCAGCCGGATCTATTTGATAGTTTTGTTGCTGAATTGCCGATCGCAAAGTAGAGGACGGTCTGTATAAAAACAACTCATTGAAACCGCCGGGAATTTGCGGGGGTTGGGGTTTTTTCTTTGCCAATTCTCGATTTTTGTAGCAAGAAGTGTAACAGCGGGGTTCTATTAGCAGTTTTACTTTGGGTTCTAGGTAATAACTTAAAGGCATGATATATGCAATATTGGCATCGCTGATAAATAGGGGATTGCTGGCTTGATTGACAGTCGCGGCTACTTCCAAGGCACGCAACCAACCGCTGCCTTTATTCCACCAAATATCTGCTTGAGAACTAACTCCACCGGATATAATACCTGCGGAAAAAACTCCCACTATAACTATTTTCCACAGTTTTTGCTGTTTTAATTTCTCCAAATTGCTACTGATTTTCGCAGACAGCAGGTAAGCCACTGCTATCTGAATTCCCACATAACAAGGAACTAAATATCGCGGATTTGCCGATCGCCTTCCACCCTTGATTATATCAGGCACTGCTAAAAACAAAGCAGTTGTTGCAATTAATAACAATACAATCAACCACACTCGCTTTGGTGTTTGTCGGCATAGATAATAAAGGGCATAGCCGACTAAAGCTAGAATCATGATCCCAACTGGAATTAGCAAGGCAAGTTGTGTGGCGTTGGCAGTTCCATCAATGCCAATATCAAAAAATGCTATGGTGATGGAACCAACCCATCTGCTGACTAATCTTAAGAAATTTGTTTGTTCTGCCCATATTGTTGTGCTTCTAACTTGATTGAAATTTTCTACAGTATTTACCAGGGAAGGCATGAAGCATATCAAAGCGATTAAAGATGCTACATAATAGGAAATAAATGTTTTCACATCGCGCCAGTTGGCAATAACTGCGACGTAGATTGCGTGGGCGGCAGCGACGCAGACAAATAACAAGTGGGTGTACAATCCCAGTGTTGCTGTGGCTGCATAAAGCGCCCAGGAAAGAACAAGGGCGACAGGATTTTGATTTTCGTCAGGGCGTGTTGCTCGCAGCAAGGCGGCAGTGGATAAAATAGTAGTTACTGTCCACAAACTGTACTGTCTTGCTTCTTGGGCAAAGAGGATGTGGTAGGGAGAAATTGCGAAAATTGCGATCGCCATCCATGCTACTGCTGAAGATTCAAATAACTCCCAAGCCAGCCAATAAATTGCGGGAAATACTAGCAGGCTAATCACGGCTGCCAAACTTCTCATTGCTGCAACGGAAGTGCCGAACCATTGCGCCCAATATCGCGCTAATACGTAATACAGCGGCGGGTGGTGGGGGTCTTCTGTTGCTAAAGAATTCAGGGTATCCCTTAAGGTTTTTTCGGAATTTATCTGCTGATATTTTTGTAAATCCGCAGGCGAGGTTATTTTCTGGTAGGAAATTTCTTTGATTATTTCGGCTTCGGTGTAGCCAGAAACTCTTAAAGAAGTATATGTTTCGTCGATCCAGTAAAATTTGCGATCGAGATTGGCGAACCGAAATAAAATACCTATGACTAATACGGCTATAATTAAAAATTGCAGCCAATTTCGGGGAACATTAAAACGCATTTTTCCAACCCTACTTCATTTTTTTAGCAATTTTCTCAAAATTATATGTTGATTTTGTAGAGTGTAAAGAGTTGGTATTTCATAACGAGTATTTTTTTCTATTTCTGTTTTGAATTCTCTGGAAATACCATACAAAAAAATCTCGTTAAAATTTGGTGGGATTTTCACAATTTTAGGTGGCAATACTAAAAACTTAGCAGGGGAATTGATTAAGTAACTCAAACTGAGTAAGTTGCCGATCGTATCTACACTATACACCCACAAGTCTGTTATGAGTAATGGCCGAGAAGCTGAGTTTACCGTGCGGGCGATCGGGATGTTAATATAAGAGCGGTCTTTATTCCACCAAGAGTCTGCTGGCAAATAGATGCAGCAGGATATAATTCCAATAGAGAGCAAAGCAGCCAGAGCCAGTCTCCACAGCTTTAGCAACTGCATTGTAACTTGAGGAGATGTCATTTTTACCGCCAAAAAATAGGAAACAGCTATCTGCATTCCTAAATAACAGGGAATCATGTAGCGGGTGTTGATCGATCGCATTCCGCCCCAGATTAAATCCGCTGGCAGGAAAATGGCTAATGTCACGCACGTTAATGTCATAACAAACAACCAAACACGTCTTTCTGTCTGACTCAGCAGCAAATAAAAAGAATATCCGACAATTATTAAAATCATTAAAATAATTGGGATAGTTAATATGAAATATAATCGTGGCAAATCAGAGTATAATCCTACATCAAAAAATTGCCTAATAATGTTTAAAACGAAATTTAAAACTAATTTTGAAATTGGAATTCTTAAGGACTGCCATGCTATTTTGTCACTGACATTTTGCGAATTTATTAAATAAACTACAGTCCAAGGAAATAAGGCAATAAATCCTGCGCTTGCTGCTATAAAATACCCAATTACCGTCTTGTTAAACCGCATATTTTCCGAGAGGGCTACATAAATTCCATGCCCTAGCACCACCAGTGCAAATAATAGGTGAGAATAAAATCCCAGTGCTACTGTTACCGCATAAATTGCCCAACTGCTGTTAGTTTTTAGCCGCATTGCCCGCAGCAAAGCAGCGCTAGACAGCAAAATTATTAATACAAACAAGCTGTAAGGTCGAGCTTCTTGAGCGTAAACTATTTGAAAAGGCGATACAGCTAGTAATGAAACTGCCAACCAAGCTGTCAGCGAGGAATCAAATAATTCTAAGCACAGCCAATACATACAAGGCAATGCGAGCAAACTAAAAACAGCCGACATACTTCTAGTTACAGCCACTGAATCGCCGAACAGTTGCACCCAAAATCTCGTCGCTACAAAATACAGCGGAGCGAGTTGGGGTTCTTCTAAAGCTAATCCTTTTACGGTATCTACGACGGTTTTTTCTGAATTTATCCGTTGATATTTTTGTAAAAATTTAATGTCCCGACTTTCACCGTCAACTACTTGCTGAATAAACTCAGATTCTGTATATCCAGATAACCGCAGGGATGTGTAACTTTCATCTATCCAGTAAACTTTCTTTCCTAGGTTGGCGAAGCGAAAGAATATGCCGAGGACTAATACAACTATAATTAAAAATCGCAGCCACTTGTCAAGTGAAGGGTTGTGAGAATTTAGTCGATCGCGATCTTTGGTAGATTCCATTTTATAACTAGCTAATCTCCCACAATTTTTTTCTGTCACCCCACCTGTAAGGTGCGCTGGGCGCACCCTACCAACTTAACAGCCAGAGAGAGGACTTCAGTCCTCTCTACAAACAAAGGAATGATTAATCATCCACTCCTTCAATCGGCGCAAAACCTTGGCGCTGAATATTTTCGGTTATGGTGCGCGGTTCGAGGAATTGTAGCAAATAATCCGGGCCGCCAGCTTTAGAACCAACTCCCGAAAGTTTGAATCCTCCGAAAGGTTGGCGCGATACCACAGCCCCGGTAATTCCGCGATTGATGTACAGGTTTCCGACTTCAAAATCGGATGCGGCTCGATCGATATGCGAAGGCGTGCGAGAATACAATCCGCCGGTTAAAGCAAAATTAGTACCGTTAGCAATCGCAATCGCTTCGCTGAAATTACGAGCCCGAATCACCGACAAAACCGGGCCGAAAATTTCTTCTTGGGCGAGAGTTGCTGTGGGCGATACTTCGGTAACAATGACTGGGCCGACAAAATAACCGGTTTCTGGTGCCGGCATTTCTAAAGCTATTTTAGCTTCGGCGCGACCTTTTTCGATGTATTCGCGGATGCGCGAATGGGCATTTGCATCGATCACAGGGCCGACTTGAGTGCCGGGATTTTCTGCGGGGCCGACATTGAGCGATCGCGTCGCTTCTACCAATCTTGCCACAAAATTATCGTACACCGATTCGACCACAATTACTCGCGAACAAGCGGAACATTTTTGGCCGCTGTATCCAAATGCCGAATAAACTACGCCTGCAACTGCTTGGTCTAAATCCGCACTTTCATCGACAATAATTGCATTCTTGCCGCCCATTTCCGCAATTACTCGTTTCAGGTGTTTTTGTCCAGGCTGCAAAATCGCAGCATCGGCATAAATCTGACAGCCCACTTCCTGAGAACCCGTGAAAGTAATCATGTGAACATCGGGATGTTTCACCATGTAAGCGCCGACGGTGGAACCTTTGCAAGGCACGTATTGAAATACGCCTTTGGGGATTCCGGCTTCTACCAATATTTCAGCTATTTTTGCTGCAATTACTGAGGAAACTTCCGCAGGTTTGAGCAAAGTACAATTACCAGCAACCAGGGATGCAACTGTCATGCCGACGGGAATTGCGAGGGGGAAATTCCAAGGTGAAATGATTAAAGAAATGCCACGTGGCTGATAGCTGTAGCGGTTAGTTTCTCCGGGAATGTCGTAATTTTTCCCTTGTTCTAACCGTTCCATTTCGTCGGCGTAGTAGCGGCAAAAATCAATAGCTTCGGAAACTTCGGCATCGCATTCTCTGACGGGTTTGCCGACTTCAAACACCATCCAAGCTGATAGTTCGTGCCGCCGCTGTTCCATCAATTCTGCGGCTTTGCGGAGGACGCCTGCCCGCTGGCGGACGGGGGTTTTTCGCCAACCGGTGAAGGCTGCTTTTGCTGCTTCAAGGGCTTGTTTGGCCTGTTCTTCGGAAATCAATCCGATTGTGCCAACTACTTCTGTGGGATTGGAAGGGTTGAGTGAGTTAACTGTGGCTTCAGTATTTTGGTACTCGCCATTGATTAGCGGTAAATAGGTTTTACCTAGGTTGGCGCGCACTGATTTGATGGCTGTTTCTGCTTGTTGCCGCAATTTGGTATTGGCGTAGTCGGTATCGGCAACGTTGGGAAATACTTTGCTGTAAACTAGCTGGTCATTTCCGTTAGCAACTGGTGCGGCTAACAATTGTTCGATCGGCATTTCTTCGGAACTTTGCCGGATGAAAGAACTGTTGGCGGTATTTTCCAGCAAACGGCGGATCAAATAAGCCATTCCCGGCAGCAAATCGCCGTAGGGACAGTAGACTCGCACGCGATAACCCCGATCGACCAAAAGCTTAGCCAATTTGTCGCCCATGCCATACAGCACTTGCATTTCAAAGCGGCGGCGCGGTATATTGAGAGTTTCGGCAATGGCGATCGCCCTCGCTTGCGATCGGACATTATGACTGCCAATAGCTGCATACAAATATTCGTGATTTTCTAGCAGCAACTGCGTCATCTGCTCGAAATTGGCATCGGTAGCAACTTTGTCATTGTAGACAGGCTGCGGCCAATCTTTCTGCATCGCTTTGATAGTTTCCTGATCCCAGTAAGCGCCTTTTACCAGCCGCACTGTTACCGGATTTTCGCGTTTTTTTGCCCAGGAAATCAGGTTTCGCAAATCTTGGGCGCTGTCGCGCAAATAAGCTTGCAATGTAATTCCAATATCCGTGCGGCTGCGAAACTCTTCCTCTAACAATAAGTCTTTGAGAATGCTCAGAGTTAAACTTTTGTAAGCATACTGTTCCATATCGAAATGAACCGCCGCGCCCAATTCCTTCGCGCGACGCAGTAAAATGCGAATTCTCTCGCTTACTTTCTCCTCACTACCTTTAGCATCCAAAGGGTCAAACTGAGAATAAAAAGCCGTTAACTTTACCGATACTTGCACTCGCGGCAAAGTTTCGCCGTCAGCTTTGTCAATTGCATCTACCTGCGGCCAATTCTTCGCTGCATTGGCGAGTTCCTCCATCAATTCCAAATAGCGGTTAAGATAAATTTCCGCCTCAGTTTCAGTGATGACAGCTTCCCCCAAAAGGTCAACTGTAAAACCCATTTTATCTTTGCGAAGCCGCTCTAAAGTTTTAACTACCTGCTTGATATTTTCCCCAGAAATATACTTGTGCGCCAAAGTTTCCACTGCAGGCGCAACCGTCGTCGCAGCCAATTGTCCAGGAATCGAATCAGCGTTAGTAAAATTGAGTAATTTTTTCAAAGCTTCGGGCAATTCTACCTCTTGGGCGGTCAGGTATTCTTGCAGGTGGCGGGCAATTTCCGGCTTGCTGCGGAGTGCCGGCAAACAGTCGATGAATCGAAACAATTGCACCCGCAGTCCGGGGTTAGCCATCGCCCAATCCATTAGTTTGTCGTCCCAGCGCATTTGGTCTTGCAGTTGACCGAAAAAAGAGCGCTTTTTGTCTTGAGTTGCCTTCAGGATTTCTTTGGCAATTTCCTGGGTTTTTGCTTCGTAGATGCTTGGAGATATTTGTGCAACCATTGGTAATTAGTAATGGGTAATTTGTAATTTGCAACCAGGGCGGGTTTATGTATTGTGTAACTACCCCCTGAGACAATTATACTTGCTATTTGACTTCAATCTTAACTTGGTAGTTTGCTTGGCGATCGCCTGAAATTTCAATAGTATAATCGCCGCTACTGGCTAGTTGACCTTGCCACTGACCTGTGCTATCAGTAGTACCTAAATTTTCACCGTTAGGAGCAATAATTGCGGCGCTAACTTGACCTTCTTGAACATTAATTGTCATGCTTTGGCCGCTATTGCACTCCAGTAAGTAGCGCCTGGATATGTTGGCTCGCAAACTATTGCTCAGAGTCGTTCCCGTAGCACCGGCTTGAAAGTAAACTCGCTCGGTTACAGGGGTTTCAACCGCAGCGGGAGTTGGAGTTGGAGAAGGCAACGGCAAAGGAGAAGGCAACGGCGAAGCAAGTTGCGGAACACCAGACAGAGAGGGGATTTGAGTGGGACGGGGCGACGGAGGGAATGTGGGGGGCCGTCCATTTCCAGGGGCTGGGGGAAGTCCGGGCCTGCGGTTGGCGGGCGCTGCTGCGACAGGCGGAGGGCTTTCGGGGAGGGGTACGTCAGCGGGTAGTTTGATTTGAAGGTTGGCTCTTTCCTGATACATTTTCCACGCTAGCAAACTGCCGAGACTAAGGACGGAACCGACTAAGATTCCGCTGAGAAAAACTGCTAAGATTTGCCACGAGCGAGCTGGTTTTGGTTCGGGGTTGGCAGTTGGAATTGTTGGAGGCGGATAACTTGTAATTTGAGTTGTTTCCGGCGTGCTATCGGCGACAACTGGAATTGTTTCGGCTGCGTCGATGGGCGCTGAAATATCTTCGGGCGTGGCAATTTCTGCGGGAGTTTCTGCTGATGCGGAAGTTGAATCAGCCCTGGCAATTTCACTGCGATCGAACTCATCGCTGGTAGTGGAAATTATTTCCGGGTGCTGAGTCAAAATTTGTTTTTTTTCCTGTTCGTCGCTCATGGGGCTAAAATTATTTTACAAAGACCGCTTTTAGACATTTTACGTTACTGGTGCGATCGCCTGCACTGAAATTATCTAGCAGAATGAAGAAGGCACAACCAGTGATTTTGACACGGATACACGCATCTTGCCTGTTCATAAAAATGGTACTTGTGTGGAACAGGCATCTTGCCTGTTCATAAAAATGGTACTTGTGTGGAACAGGCATCTTGCCTGTTCATAAAAATGGTACTTGTGTGG
>NZ_JAUBUY010000014.1:0-35296 GCF_036705565.1 Microcoleus sp. AT8-B5 | reverse complement strand
AACAGGCATCTTGCCTGTTCATAAAAATGGTACTAGGGAGGCGGGTTTAGGAGGTATATTGAGATTTACTGTTGGGTGGGGGCGGGTTTACGAGATTGTTCGTTACAGGCGAGTATTGTTGGTGAACCCGCCCCTACAAATTCCTGATTCGCGATTCCCGATTCCCCATTCCCGATTCCCAATTAGATTTACTGTTGGGTGGGGGCGGGTTTACGAGATTGTCAGTTACAGGCGAGTATTGTTGGTGAACCCGCCCCTACAAATTCCTGATTCACGATTCCCGATTCCCGATTCCCCATTCCCGATTCCCAATTAGTAATTATTAGGCAAAGACTGCCAAAAAGGCCGCTCTTCTGGCTTCCTCACAGTATTCGTCGCCGACTGCACGTTTCCTTTCAATTCTTGATAATACCTATCATCCAGAAAACTAACGCTGACCCCAGCAGGAAGCAGCAGTTGGCGCAATCTTTCCTGAGTGTAATCTACACCGTCAATCATTGGCCCGCGCGGATTTGAAACTAACAACTTGCCGTTAACTGGCACCGAATTGACCATATTCGGCCACCAAGCATAACCGCTGTAGCCAAACATCACTGGAACTTGAACAATTTGGTCGTCTCCGAGTAAAAACTCTCTTTTCAACTTCTCTATAATCGGATTAAGTTTCTGATTTTGCAAATAGAGATTGTGTTGAATTAAAGCACGGTTTTTCAAGGCGGCGCTGACAGTTGTTTGAGTGCTCAAACCACGATTGATCGCCACATCGCCGTAACCTCTTCCCTCCAATTCTTCCAACAGCTTAACTCCGGCTTCGGGACTGGCGATCGCCATTACATATTGTCCGGGAGTTTGAGTGGGAATAAAATTGATAATTTCATCGACTTGGCGAGTCAAAAGCCAAGAAGTATCAATATCCACTGGCGGCCCTTGAATTCTCTGAGCTTGAATAAAATCAAGTACCTCTGGATTAAAACTAGCATTTCCCGAATTCCCGTAATAAACTCGACCCATTGGGTGTCCGGGAATCGGCGGTGTCACCTGCAAATTGCCGTATCCGTCAGACCACTGACTTACAGGGTCTAAAGAACGAGGATTGCCAATTTTAACTACTTTCAAATCCCGGTCTTGAGTTGATTTAACAGGCGGGTTTTTCTCTGGCTCGCTATTGCTTTTTAGGGCTACATTAAACTGGCGGATCTCCGATTTTTCGGGGAGTTGAACGTAGCCGTTTTTCTGGGTATCTTGCATCCAAGTGCGATCGCCCTGGATAATTTTTACCTTAGCGCCCGTGGGTTCTACTGCTTGTTTGAGTTGGGAGATAAATTCGCTGTTTACCGCGCCTCTGTCGCTGACCTGAACTTCGGTTACTGGTGCTGTATTGGGCGCTATCATCCAAGGACTAACGCCCATTTGGATTGTTGTGGAGGCGATTTCTTGACCGTTGTTTTGGGCAGTTGCTTTGAGATTAACAGTGCCGTTCCAATTGCGATCGGCAAATTGTTTTGCTTCGACACCTAAAACAATATTGGTGCTGAAAACTAGAGGTTTAGCACCGGATATATCTACAGGTTGCCAGCCGTCCCCCGTCTTCTGGAAAACGCTGATGTGAGGGCTAGCAATGCTATCAGCAGTGATAAATAACTGAGAGGTTTTGAAGCTTTCAGACAGGTTTAAGTTAACTTGAGAAAGCATTGCTGCACGGCGGGGAACCATAACTTTGGTTTGTTTCCAAGTCGGTATCTTGCCGCGATCGTTATTGCGATCGTTAAATGAAATTAGCGCACCACTGGACAAAGACCATTGTTCTTTTCCAGCTTCGTCTTGCTGGTTAATTTGGCCATCTCTGTTGGTATCTCCCGCAAAGAAAAAGTTCGACGGGGACGCGGCGGGTGTAACTGGGGTGGGGGTTGGTGTTGCAGTTGATTCAGGAGTTGGTTGAGGAGTTGCTTGCTGATTTCTCTCTAACTCTTGTCTTTCCAGTTCTTGTCGGGCTAATTCTTGTCTGGCTAATTCTTGCCTTTCAAGTTCTTGTCTAGCTAACTCTTGCTTTTCAAGTTCTTGTCTTTCAAGTTCTTGTCTAGCTAATTCTTGTCTGGCTAATTCTTGCCTTTCAAGTTCTTGTCTAGCTAATTCTTGTCTGGCTAATTCTTGCCTTTCAAGTTCTTTACGGGCTAACTCTTGCCTTTCAAATTCTTGCCTTTCCAGTTCTTTACGGGCTAATTCTTGCCTTTCAAATTCTTGCCTTTCAAGTTCTTTACGGGCTAATTCTTGCCTTTCAAGTTCTTTACGGGCTAATTCTTGCTTTTCAAACTCTTGCCTTTCAATCTCTTTTCTAGCCCGGTCTTTTTTCTCTTGCTCTTTTCTCTCTATTTCTCGACGAGCAAATTCTTTTTTCTCTTGCTCTTGTCGGGCTCGCTCTCTTATCTCTTCTTCCTCGGTTCTAATTTTCTCTACCGAACGTGCGACTTGCATTTCATAGGTTGCGACACTGAGGTTTCCTTGGTATTCGATGGTTTTATCGATCGCCCGATCGGCCAAAAAAGAATCGTGAGGAATGAGTCGCAGCGTATTGATAGCAATTTGCCACAGGCGTTGCGACTGTTCCCAAGTAGCAGAAGAAGGATTAGAAGTGCGTCCAATTAAGACTGCTTGGGCGGCAAATTTAGCAGCCTCGTCCCAATTATATTTGGCTGTTTCTTCTATTTGAATCTGACTTTGAACGTTTTGGAGTTGCTGCGTCAGAGTTTGAGATTGCTGACGGTGGATTGCTGATTTCCAAAGTTCTGCAGGAAACGAAGCGCTGTCGGGATTTTTGGCAAGGTTATCTAATTGTACTTTCAGGCGATCGCGCAATTTGTAGAGCTCGGAAAGGGATTGCGGAGTTTCCCCGTCTGGCTGTCGCCCAGAGAGTGCGAGTTGGTAGTTTAGGGAAGGTTGAGCCACTGTTGTGGGGACTGCTACCCAGATAATCCCGATGACGACACCGAAACCATTGATAATGGCGATCGCAATATATTTAACCAAACGCATATAGTTTATCCTCAGACACGCCAATAATTTTACCTAATCTTGGGAGCAATTGGGGATTTAATTATAAGGACTTACGCATGGCGGCCCAGAAACCGGGTTTTTTACGAAAATACTTTGTTGCTGTTCAGAGATTCGATAAAAACTCCTGGTGGTTGAGCGAAGTCGAAACCCGGTTTCTTTGTCGGAGTCCACAATATCTGATAATATTTAAATTATTATATAGTATTCATCACGATCGCATTAACTCTCATTACAATCAAGACAACCTAAAGGAGGTAATAGTATGTTGACAAGCGATCTCAATGCTCTACTTGACCAACAAGCACTCCAACGCCAAGATTCCGAATGTCGCTATATTACCGATCGCGTCAACTGGGAACAATATGAAACATTACTCACCAGAAGTGGGGATACTTCCGCATATCGAGTCACGTATTTAGATGGAGTCTTAGAAATTATGTCACCTTCCCGCCGCCATGAAAACAGAAAAACTCGCATTGGAGACCTTTTACTCATTTACTTTTTAGAAGCAGATATAGACTATTTTCCATTTGGTTCTACCAGCCTACGGCAAGAGGAAAAAAGAGGCGGGACGGAACCTGATGAAGCTTACTGCATTGGTACAGACAAAGAATTTCCCGATTTAGCAATTGAGGTTGTTGTTACCAGTGGTGGCCTGAATAAATTGGAAGTTTACAGACGGTTAAATGTTAAAGAAGTTTGGTTTTGGCAAAATGAAAATTTTAGCCTCTACTACCTGCGAGAAGAAATTCCAGTTCAATTTGTCCAAACCTGCGGTTATGAGCAAATCAGTCGCAGTGAAATCCTGCCTAATTTAGATATAGAATTGTTGGCAGAATATGTTCGATATCCGAATTCCCTCGCAGCAGTTAAAGAATTTCGACAACGACTGATTGGATGAGTTGAGTGTTGTAAGTGTAAATGGGTTGATTTCCGATCATCGCACACCAGGCCAGAAACCGGGTTTTTTACGAAAAGACGCGTTGCTACCGACAGATTAGGTAAAAACCCGGTTTCTTTGTCGGAGTCAGTAAGTCCTGAATCTTACTCTATGGGAAAACCCGGAATCAGTTGATCGATTTCTACCATCAGTTGCATGGTTTCTTTGAGCGCAACTACCACCTTTTGATAGTGCAGTACATCATCAAAGGATAAAGTGCGTTTGGCTTTCTTACGGTCTTTCAGCCATTTGTCCAACACCTGATAACCGCCAATTTTAAACTCCCAAACTTCGGGGGCGATGCCTTCAAAATAGCGGGTTTTGTTGATATAAACTCGCTGTTCAGCGGGTTTATAGGTAACTTCGGTAACGGCATTGTCACCATCGCCACTCATTTTAGTAATCAGCTTATTAAGCTTTTTCGATTTCATCAGGTGCAGGTCTACCAATGCCTGACCTTTTGCACCCAAGTCTTTAAATAGCTGGTCGTTGCTGGTCAAAGGCACACGGGGAAAGTCGATTTTGAGAAACTCGGCGTAGCGTTGGCGATAGGTGGGGCTATGGAAGATGGCGTAGATGTAGTAAAAGATGGCTTCTGGTGTGGGAATGTAGCCAAGTTTTTTTTGAATCGTATCAACAAACTTCTGAGATAGATTTGTTTCAATTGTATTGCTTGCAAAGAGAGAAGCTTGTTGGCTATCAGTATCAGGATAAAGATAGAGAGGAAAAAGATAATTAGCCTCTTTAAGGCAAAGCGTATGATTATTAATTATGTTTGAGGTACATAAAACTTGGTCAAAAATTCTTTCAACTTCAACATTGCGAGATGTTATAATTCCTAAGTTTTTTCTTTGTAGTAAATTTCGCATCACTTCGTTTCTAGGTAATTCGACTACATCTTCATGATGGTAGTAAGCTCTCCAGTCAAATGGGCGATATAAGCATTGTGTAAAATAGTTTTCCCAATCAGGGTTTGATTTGAGCGATCGTCGTCTTTGGCTTAATTTCCAATCTCTCGTATCTTGAATTTCATAGGTCTTGCTAATTTCTTGATCTGAAATGCTTAAGTCTCTAAATTTATCTATTCGCGTGCGGAGTTCTGATAAATCAAAATCAAATACGAAATGATCTCGATGACTTTTGACCCCTGTTGAGTGAACTGGCATAATTTCGGTAATTTTCCAGCCTGTATTATATTCTGCTAGTGAGTCGGTGTTTTGAGGACAGAATAAATAAAACGGTAATTGAGGTGCGATCGCTTTCCAATCAACATCGTCAATACAACTTTGATTCAAAATCTGATATTTAGTCGCTCGATCTCCCCAAAGCTCAGCATGATGAACATTAGCTGCACCTGTCTTTCCAGGCTCTTTAATAAAAATTCCAATACTCACACCCTGCTGAATATCAAAGACGTTTTGATCTGGAGAACCATCTGGAGAAATTTCTTTTTTCTTAAAATTGCCGTGTAAATCTAAGATGTAGATATCGGTAAAGGTTTGCATCAAATTCTGACGCATCCCTCGAAATGTTGGATTATCCAGATAACCATGATTGGTAATGAACGCTAAAACGCCATAACCAGTTTCGCTGACTCGCCACTGCCCAAACCGAATGAATTTTACATAATCATCTTGCAAATACTTAGGATTTTGTTCTCCTAGCGGTAAACCGTTCACGTAGTAGTAATCGCGAACTAAACCAGCGATCCACTCGCTTTTATTTGCGGAATGTCCTGAATAGGGCGGATTGCCCAACACAACCATCACAGGTGTATCTCGTTTTACCGTCGAAGCTTCATTTGCTTCTTGTGCGACAAACTGACCAAACAAAATCTCTGACTTTTTCATTGCCTCATCTAGCGTATTGGTGAGGTAAATGCCTAATCGTTGTTTGCCCTTAAATTTGTAACCAAGCTCTTGAAGTTCTAGCCCTAGCTTGAGGTGGGCAATGGCATAGGGAGCCATCAATAACTCAAAGCCAAACAACCGATTCAGCAAATTGTCTCGCACATAGCTATCCCACTGATTCGCCATGCCAATTTCTTCTAGATTGCGATAAATTTGCTTTACCACTTCATACAAAAACGTACCCGTACCCGTGGCAGGGTCGAGAATTTGCACTTTCGGCTTTTGTGTTACTGGATCTTTGGCATTATCAGCTAATCCTAATGGCAAATCGAAGCGGTCTTTGAGAATGGCATCAACTGATCGCACAATAAACGACACCACAGGTTCCGGTGTGTAATAAACGCCTCGACTCTTTCGCAAAGCCGCATTATACGCCGCCAAAAACGTTTCGTAAAAATGCACCACCGGGTCTTCTTGCCGAGTGCGCTGCCCAAAGTTTTCGAGAATGCTGCCCATATTAACTTGAGACAGCAATTGCACCAAATCGTCGATCGCCCAATCGATCTGACTGACTGCATCCGTTTCGACGATCGTATTAAACAATCGCTTCAAAAATGGGTTTGTTGCCGGAATATACGTGCCAGCCGTGCGCCGAGTAAACGGTTCACCCCCTGGATTTTGAGCATGACCAACTCTTGCCGCAAATAACCCATAAGAAATCGTCTGAGCATACATATCAGCAAAGTCAGCATCATTCAAATCGGGCAACAACACCTCACTAAAGCCCTGTTTTAGTTGATGCAATTCACCGTCTTTCCTTTCTCCCTCCAGCGCAGTTGTTGTTGCTAACCGGATTGCCTTTGTCAACCTCGCCATCTGTCGCGCCAGGTCTTCAGGACTGCTGATATTCTCGCCTGTCTCGCATTTATAGTTGATAAACTGATCTAGCAGAGCCACAATCTTTTCTGTAGCCCTTACTTGCAGCTTATTCTCATTACGATCTGCTAAAATTTCCTTCTGCCTGCGCTTCCCATTCACATACCAACGAAACTCTAAATAATTGGTCAATACTAGATTCGGAAACGCTTCTATATACCGCTGCAATTGCTCCGATTTTTCTATCTGATCCAGGTCTAGCCCAACGTCTTTGGCTTCTACATAACCCACCAGTAGTTCCCGCCGCCTCACGGTAAAGTCTGGAATCCCTGCCTTGTTGCCTTTTTCTTCAATGACGGCATCAATGTCATTGTCTGAGTCATCCAGCAAATTTTTCAGCGCTGGATAATGGCTGCGCTCGCTACCTTTTTGCAGGTTATTTTGAATCGACTTGAGGTAAGCATCAAAAGATATAGATGGCATTGAATCAGTTTCCTGGTTTAGTTTGGAAATGTTTCCTGAATTCGTTTAATGCTATTATAGTAGATAGAATAGTCCTGGAGATAGGGGCCCAGAAACCGGGTTTTTTAGGAAAATACTTCGTGGCTACCGACAGATTAGGTAAAAACCCGGTTTCTTTGTCGGAGTCAGTAAGCCCTATATGGATTTATTCTCTTTTTCGCTGACCGAAAGGTAAAAATCATGAAATGTCGCTGTTATTTCTTAATTTTTATCCTTATTGGATTATCCTTAACAAGCTGCGGGCCACCGCAGTCATTTCGAGAAATAGATCGCAGATGGAAAAATAGTAATGCGATTGAACAACACAATTTTAACTTGCAAGCGGGCGAACGAACGGTCGATCGAACTAACAACATCCAAGCAAGTCCGAAGAGTGGGAAGTTCGATAGAACTACCCACTCACCGGAAGAAAGTGCGATCGTGTTAGGAATCTTCGGGTTTTGTTTGATGTGTTATTTATTAGTTTGGAAGTTTCGCGGGAGGGAAGAAGCTAACAAGATGCTGAGAAGAATCAGAAGAAGAGTGAAGTGAGGATAGATACTTGCTAAACCTCATTTTTTCTTAGTGCGGTTGCGTTTTCTCGATTCAGCCGCCGTATTTTTTGCTTTTTTTTGTTTTTCTTTACTTGCTTTAGATTCATTGACAGCACTATCACTTATCGGTTGGCTGGAAAATCCCGATGTATCGGAGTTTTTAGCTGCAATTAGAGGAGCAATGCTAGCATTATATATCTCCTGAAATTGTGTTAGACCTTCCCTTGTACTTATATCAAACCCTGCTTGATGACCGATCGTTACAAAGGATTTGGCAAATCCAAATTTAGAGGAATCTTCCATAATCTCCTTAAATTCCGGCTCGATATCCCGCAGGTATTTGATAATTGAAGTGGCATTTCGCAGTTTAAATTCTCGCTTCAAAAATTGCCAGAACGCCAATAATTCCGGGATAGCATTTTCACCTTCTTCCGGCGAAAGCAAACTCACTTTCCTGGGAAACAACTCTTCGACTACAGTTGCCACATCTTCCACTTTCATGCGAGGCAGCGTAAAACCTTCATAGCCGAAACCGTAATAAATGAACTGCGAGATCCAAAATCCCACGTCTGGATAAGTTTTACAGTATTCTTCTCCTTCGGGAGAATTGACAAATAGCTCGATTAGCGTTTCCTGATAATCTTCCAGGAGTGGTTCTGCTTCGTCATAATCTAGGCCATTTAGTTGGCGGATATTAAAAGGTTGATCTGACATAGTTGAAAATTTTTTAATTTAATTGACTTTAGCTTTAAGGTTAGTACAATTTTTGCAGTTCTATTAATTCTTTAGGATTTCATTATATTTAAAAAATCTCCGATCGCAGGTATATTTGACTAGCACCGATCGCCCGTGACTATTTAAACCAAGCTAGCATTGTATAGGGCGATCGCCCGTCTCCACCGAACAGCGAAAGATATGATATAATCTCAAGTAAAACTATAATTGTTTGAGCTTGGCAGTCCGCCACTTCAAAGTATGAAGTCAACACAACAGTTGACAGCAATTATTGAACGAGACGGCGACGGATATGTATCCCTTTGCCCAGAACTTGATATTGCCAGCCAAGGTGACAATATAGAAGAAGCGCGACGGAATCTGATCGAGGCGCGAGAACTATTTTTTGAGACAGCAGATCCTTCATAATTCCCGAATCTGCTGCATAGTAAATTTATGGAACACGAGCGAAAATCATGCAATTAGAAGATTACTTTGAATTCTTAACACCAGAAGATATCCGCATCAAAGGAACCCGCGTCGGTATCGAACACATTCTCTACGAATACATTTACCGCGGCCAAACTCCAGAAGCCATAGCTCAAAAATTTCGGACAGTGACTATGGCTCAAGTTTATGCTACGATTCTCTACTATCTGGAAAATACAAAAACTGTAGGTAAATATGTAGGAGATTGGTTAGAATATAGCCTCAAAGCTGAAGCTGAGTACGATCGCAATCCATCACCATTTGTCTTAAAAATGCGTCAAATTAAGGAACAAAAAAACATATCTACACAACGGGATAAAGTTCATTAATGACTGTTAAATACCTGTTAGACGAAAATATAGACCCTGAATATCGGGTGCAGCTTTTGTATCATCAATCCGATATCGTCGTTTTAATGGTTGGCGATGAAGGTGTTCCGCCTAAAGGAACGAAAGATCCAGAAATCTTGTGTTGGTGCGAGGAGAATAACTTTATCCTCGTTACTAATAACCGACGTTCAATGCCAGTTCATTTGTCAGATCATACAGCCCAAGGTCGCCACGTTTTAGGAATTCTCACAATCCGCTTGAATGCAGATATGGGCCAAGTGATTGACGAGTTAATTGAAATTGCGGGAGCATCTTTTGAAAATGAATATCAAGATAGGATTGAATTTATCCCACTGAGATAATTCGCAGGGCGGACAATATAGCAGTATCTTTTTATAAAATTCGGCGATTAAAATTGCTTCTTGTCACACGAATTCCCTCTCTAAGAGACTGAAAGAAAGAGAAGTATTAGCATCTATACAAACCCAAAACAAAAACCCGGTTTCTACAAGAAACCGGGTTTAATCATCCGCGTTAATTCGCGTTCATCTGCGGTTAAAAAATCCTACAATTGCTTCACCTCAGAAACCAATTTGGCAACCACATCCTTAGCGCTACCAAACAACATCATCGTCTTATCCTTGTAAAACAACTCATTGTCTACACCGGAAAAACCAGCACTCATCCCGCGCTTAATCACGATCGTATGCTTGGCCTTATCAACCTCCAAAATCGGCATCCCGTAAATCGGGCTCGCCGTATCGTGACGCGCCGCCGGATTCACCACATCATTCGCACCAATCACCAACGCCACATCCGTTTCTTCAAACTGCGGATTGATATCGTCCATATCGTACAACTGCGGATAAGGCACGTTTGCTTCCGCTAAGAGCACATTCATGTGCCCCGGCATCCGCCCAGCCACCGGGTGAATCGCGTATTTCACGTCAACACCCATTTTTTCCAAACCGTCGGCTAACTCGCGCACGGCGTGCTGTGCTTGCGCTACAGCCATCCCGTAACCCGGAATAATTACAACCGATCGCGCATAACCCAACATCATCGCACTTTCTTCGAGATTGATGCTGCGAACAGTTTTGTCGATCGCACCACCAGCAGCCCCAGCAGCAGCCCCAGCACTAGCACCACCGCTACCAAAGGCGCTAAACAGCACACTAGAAAGCGATCGATTCATCCCCTTGCACATGATTTGCGTCAAAATAATCCCCGACGCGCCCACCAATGCACCAGCGATAATCAGCATATTGTTCATCAAAATGAACCCAGCCACACTCGCAGCAATCCCCGAATAAGAGTTAAGCAGCGACACCACCACCGGCATATCGCCACCCCCAATGGGTAGCACAAACATGATTCCCAGAATATTGGAAATCGCCACCAAACCCAGGAATACCGGCACATTTTCGGGATTCGTCAGCATATAACCGCTGCCGACTAAAAGTGCGATCGCCAGCATGGCATTAAACGGCTGTTGCAGCGGAAACGTCATCGGCGCACCCGGCAGCAATTCTTGCAGTTTCGCAAACGCCACAAGGCTACCAGTGAAAGTAATTCCGCCAATCAACACACCCAAAAGGATCGTGATTGTCGCGTCTGGCGTCGGCGATTGCGGGATGCTGAGATAGCGCCAGAATTCGCCCACAGCAACGAGTGCAGAAGCCGCGCCCCCAAAACCGTTAAGCAAACCCACCATCTGCGGCATATCCGTCATCGCGACGGTTTTCGCCATAATTGTTCCCAAAATGGAACCGATGATAATTCCGACAGCAATCAATTCGTAGCTGATGACTTGCTTTTCCAGCAAAGTACCGACGATCGCAATTAACATCCCGATCGCAGCTAACACATTCCCTTGACGCGCAGTTGCAGGGGAACCCAACTGTTTCAAACCGATAATAAACAAACATGCGGCAACTAAATAACCTAGTTGAATGCCACTGGGCAGAAAATCGCTCACGCTTTAACCTCTTTTTTCTTGAACATTTGCAGCATTCGATCGGTTACTAAGAAACCTGCGACAACGTTAATTGTGGCTAGGGCGATCGCGATCGTCCCCAAAATCGAAGTAACAGTCACATTACCTTGGCCAGAAATCAGAATTGCGCCTAAAACGGCAATTCCCGAAATCGCATTCGATCCCGACATCAAAGGTGTGTGCAGCGTCGGCGGGACTTTATTAATTACTTCAAATCCCACAAACGATGCTAGAGTAAACACCACTAAACCTGCAATCAATCCTTCTGCCATAACAATTGGTAATTGGTAATTGGTAATTGGTTATAACTCGTTCCCGGTTGTGTCCGCCAGTCCGCCAGGGAATGAATTCCCTGACTCATAGCAAAAGTCCTCTTAAGAGGACTAATAGACATCTCCAATAATTCTTGTGGAACCGGCCGGAAAGCCTGTTCAAAAAAGCCTTTTTGGGAGATATTTAATCAGTTCTTCAGTCCTCTTCAGAGGACTTTAGCTTTGAGGCAGGGGTTTCAACCCTTGCCGGACTTTGCCTCATAACGACAGAATCTAACTAACGGCTGATGCCTGAGCTGCCAAAGCATCCCGCACTCGCTGGTTGCTAATTTCACCGTCGCGGGCAACACAAGCACCAGCAATGATATCGTCTTCAAAATTCAAATTGAGTTCCTTATCTTTCAGCATCAACTGAAGTAAAGAGGAGATATTCTTCGAGTAAGTTTCGCTAGCGTGGACAGGCATCGACGAAGGCACATTAATCGGGCCGATGACATTAACGCCGTTCCATTCAACATCTTTTCCCGCTTCCGTGCATTCGCAATTGCCGCCTTGTTCGCCCGCGAGGTCAACAATTACCGATCCGGGCTTCATTTGAGAAACCATTTCTCTAGTAACTAAAATAGGTGCTTTTCTGCCGGGAACTTGAGCGGTTGTAATCACTGCATCGGAAGCGCTGACGTGTTGGGTGAGCACTTGGCGGGTGTATTCTTTAGCCGCTTCTGATAATTCTTTAGCGTAACCTCCGGCGGCGACGGTTTCTTCCTTGAGTTCGACATCAAGGAATTTAGCGCCCAAACTTTGCACTTGTTCTTTTGTTTCCGGGCGGATGTCGAAGGCTTCGACTACCGCACCCAAACGGCGCGCCGTGGCGATCGCCTGCAAGCCAGCAACGCCCACACCCATTACCAATACTTTCGCGGGGCGAATTGTACCCGCCGCCGTTGTCAGCATTGGGAAATATTTCGGCAAAGCGGCGGCTGCGATCAGTACCGCTTTGTAACCGGCGACGTTACCCTGAGATGACAGCGCATCCATGCTTTGAGCGCGGCTGGTGCGCGGGATCATTTCCATGCTGAATGCCGTTACTTTGCGATCGGCTAAACGCTGCACTAAAGCCGGATCTCCCAGAGGATTCAAAAATCCGATGAAAACGCCTCCTTCCCGGAGTTGATGAACTTCTGATTCTTGCAGGGCCCCGATTTTGACGACGATATCGGCTTCGCCCCACAGCCTAGCGGTATCGGCGACAACCTGAGCTCCCGCTTCTTCGTAAGCACGATCCGAGAAAAAGGATTGTGCGCCGGCACCCGCCTCAACCCAAACTTCGACCCCCTGTTTGACTAATCGGGCTACAGCGTCGGGTACTAAAGCCACCCGGCGTTCCCCTGCTGCTATTTCTTTTGCGATCGCTAATTTCATGAACTCTCCTTATTTAAGCCTTCCTAGGACGGTTGAAACCGCGCCTACACAGACAAAACCTGCCTCTGCAGGTTTCTTGAAGTGCGATTTTTAATCGCCCGATGCCTTGCTTTACATTGAAGCAGCCGTTCCCCTAAACTTCTCTCGTTGATACTAAAGCCGATCGCCCAAATTCGACCCGTATCTTTAACTTATCTTATACATTCAAATTCGCTAAATTGTTAAGTTAGCCACAGATTATGATACAATTTTATGTCGCCTAATTCTGTAGTTAGAATGTCAGTTATCAGTATTACGCAAAAAATACGCAAAAAATAATTGACGATCGAGCAATTTGTTCGGAGGTTCCCAGATTCAGCGTTTCGGAGACTTAGGATGGAGGCACAGAAAAGCGTCGGGTTCTAACCAGCCCCCAGATTCATTCTCAAAGCAGACGGGAGTAAATCTAAAATCTAAAATCTAAAATCTAAAATCGGCTCGCCCTCATCAAATTGCTGAGACATTCGATATATTGTAGGCACGATCGCAAATTTCGGGCGATCGATATTAAAGGTTCACCAAGAGTTTAATTAGAGGAGTTGTTATGCGACGATTATTTTCAGCACTAGCAGTTACAGGTTGCTTGGTGGCTGGATTACCCGCCATCAGTTTAGCCCAGTCCATGCCAGGATTCACGATTTTCGGCGGCCCCGAACGCGCCAACCAATTAAACTATCGCTTGGATTACGGTACAGCCGGGATGAGTGGCGATAGATATCGGCTGCGAATTCCTTCCAACAAAGTAAGTTTGGCGATCGCCCAACTCAACATATCCTATCCAGACTACTACAAAGGCGAATTTGACCAAAAAGACATTAAAGTGCGCGTCAGAAACAAAACAATAGAATTGCAAGAAGTAATCTGGGACAAAGAAAATCGATTCATAGAAATTTATCCCACAGAACCAATTGCCGCCGGCAACAATGTTGAGGTTGTACTCTCCAACGTCAGAAACCCATCCCCTGGCGGAATGTACCATTTCAACGTCCGCATCCGCACCCCTGGGGATGTTCCCTTGCTGCGTTACCTCGGTACTTGGCTGTTGAGCATTAATTGAGGGAAGGAATTTCTCGTTAGTCAAGCGATCGCGACATAAAAATTTAACTGTGGCGATCGTTTTCCTGGGTGGAAAAATTTAACTCTACTCAAATCTTGGTTTTCCTCACATCTTGCACCATTCTCGCTTAATAGGCTTTTCGGCCTGTTCCACAAAGAGTGAATTTTCTTGTGGAACAGGCCGGAAAGCCTGTTCATCAAAAGCTTATTGAGAATGGTGCAACATCTCAGTTTTCGGGAGTTGTAAAATAGAACCTCCGGCTCATATCGCAATTCTCAATGATTCGTAATAATGAGTCTAGGGGCAGTCCCCCGATAGTTGCCCTTCGCTAATTAGGGGTAGGCTTAGGGGCGCTACCCCTAAAAAATGTTTACCAATCAAATAGGATTGCTAAGGCCGTACTTGCAGCATGAATCTACTAGCAAAAATCAAAACAATAAAACTGCCTCCAGCGCTGAGATCGAGAAATTATCGCCTGTTTTTTGCAGGACAAGGCCTCTCACTGATTGGCAGTTGGATGACGCAAGTCGCTACTATTTGGCTTGTCTACAATTTGAGCGATTCACCTTGGATGCTCGGCGTGGTCGGATTTACAAGTCAAATCCCCACATTAATTTTACTGCCTTTTGCAGGAGTTTTAATCGATCGCTGGAACCGCCACCGAGTCCTAATTGCCACTCAAATATTAGCAATGGTTCAATCCTTAGCGCTAGCATTTTTAGCGCTAACAGGAGTCGTTAACATTTGGCAGATCCTGGTACTGAGTTTCTTTCAAGGCGCAATTAACGCCTTTGACGCGCCGGCACGGCAAGCTTTTGTACCGGAACTTGTAGAAAAGAAAGAAGATTTAGCAAATGCGATCGCCCTCAACGCTTCCATGTTCAACGGAGCCAGATTAATCGGCCCAGCAATTGCAGGTTTGCTGATAGCTACAGTCGGGGCAAGTTATTGCTTTCTCATTGACGGACTCAGCTACATCGCTGTAATTGCAGGCTTATTAGCGATGCAAATCAAGCCCAGAAAAATTGCCGCAACTAATACCAAACCCTTACAAAGATTAAAAGAAGGATTCGTTTATGCCTTCGGGTTCCCCCCGATTAGAGCAATTTTACTGCTATTAGCATTAGTCAGTTTTGCCGGAATGTCCCACACAGTATTAGTCCCAATTTTTGCCACCAAAATTCTGCAAGGCGACGCACAAACCCTCGGCTTTTTGATGGCATCTTCGGGAGTTGGCGCCTTCGCGGGCGCGATTTATTTGATTTCCCGCAAAAGTATAGTTGGCCTCGGCAAATTGATTGCGATTTCACCGGCAATTATGGGATTTGGGCTGATAGGTTTTGGCTTGTCCCGCATCTTATGGCTCTCATTAATCATGATGTTGTTTGTGGGGTTTGGTTTCATTATCCAATTTGCAGGAGGAAACACATTTTTGCAAACAATTGTAGAAGACGACAAACGCGGAAGAGTGATGAGCATATACACGATGGCATTTTTTGGAGTGACACCCTTTGGGAATTTAGTTGCCGGCGGATTTGCCAATTATATCGGCGCTCCCAATACAGTCATCATTGGAGGAATAATTTGTGTTGTAGGCTCCATAATTTTTACCAAACAGTTGCCAGCTTTAAAAAACTTAGTTCGGCCAATTTATCAAAAAATGGGTTTAATTTCCCAGTAACAATTTACCGTCAAATCACAAAAGCCAACCTTAAACAAAATTCCCAAAGCTAATATCTGACTGTCTCTCTAGCAACCCTCAACAATTTGTAAACTTCTCTCTTCTCTTTCTCTGCGCCCTCTGCGCCCTCTGCGGTTAAAACATCCAAATTAATTACGCAACCAGAGTTCACCATTCTTGTTGGGCTTCAGCTTCAGCTTGAATTAAATTTTGCCGCAGTTGCACCCAATTAATTTGATGAGAGGGCAAATCTTCGATGAGCTTTCCGCGCTGTAAATGCAGAATTCGCGTGCTAAATTGCTCAGCTAATTCTAATTGATGGTTTACCATTACAATAGTGGTTTTGCCGTTTGTTAGCTGTGTCAATACTTGCAAAAGGTGGGCAGCTTTTCCTGCGTCGAGGGCGGATGTTGGCTCATCTAAAAGCAAGACTTTTGGTTGTAGGATGATGCCGCGGGCGATCGCCACGAGCTGTTTTTGGCCTGTAGAAAGCTGGAATTCGGTGCGATTTAGCCATTCTTGGGGTATGTGCAGTTGTTCGATCGCCCCGCTAATTCTCTCAGCAATGTTTGATGAAGTCACGCCCCGCAGCTTTAAAGGATAAGCCAATGCTTCTCGCACCGACATTCCCAAAAGCTTGGATTCTTGTAGGATGAGGGTGATTTGTTTGCGGAGTTCGATCGCAGGTATTTGGCGATATTCTGTATTTTCCAGATAAATCGAGCCACTGGTGGGAGTGCTGAGTCGATTTAGCAGTCGCAACAGCGTTGTTTTCCCCGCACCTGAAGGGCCAACAATTGCCACGCGAGCTCCCTTGTGTACCTGAAAGGATATATTTTCCAACAAATGACTTGAGGCGATCGGTGTTTTTAAACTAACACTGTCAATTCGCAGTTGAGGATTTGTTTCTGTATTATTTTCTGAAGAATTACGCATTGAATTAATTAAAAATATAAAAAACCGGATACCCAGATCCCGACTTCTTTAACAAGTCGGGGATCTAACAGCTAAATTAATCCGTGTATCCGTGTCCGAATCCGTGTCGTGCCATGCTTCCTGCTCAAACTTTTACAGCTTTTTCCAATGGAAAACCCAGCTTTTCGCGCTGTTCCAAATAAAGCTGAGCAACTCGCCGCGCCAAATTGCGAATTTTGGTGATGTAGCGGGTTCTTTCCGTTACCGAAATCACACCTCTAGCGTCGAGCAAATTAAAAGTGTGAGAACATTTTAACACATAATCAAGACTCGGCAAAACCAATCCTTTTTTTGTCAATTGTTCTGCTTCTTGCTCGTACAATCCAAATAGAGTAAACAGCAATTCGGGATTAGAAGCTTCAAAGTTATAAGTACACTGTTCAATTTCTCCTTGCAGGTGAACGTCGCCGTAAGTGATGCCATCTTTCCACTGAATTTTCGTCATGGCATCGACTTCTTGGAGATACATTGCGAGGCGTTCTAGTCCGTAGGTAATTTCAATGGATACGGGGCGACAGTCAATGCTACCGCACTGTTGAAAATAGGTAAATTGGGTGATTTCCATGCCGTCGAGCCAGACTTCCCAGCCCACGCCCCAAGCTCCGAGGGTGGGCGATTCCCAGTTGTCTTCTACGAAACGAATGTCGTGGTCTTCTGGGCTAATTCCTAATGCTCTGAGGGAGTCTAAATAGATGTCTTGGATGTTGGGAGGAGAGGGCTTAATTAAAACTTGATATTGATAGTAATGTTGGAAGCGGTTGGGATTTTCGCCGTAGCGTCCGTCGGTGGGGCGGCGACAGGGTTCGATGTAGGCGACTGACCAAGGTTCGGGGCCAATTGCTCTGAGAAAGGTGTGGGGATTCATGGTTCCTGCACCTTTTTCTGTGTCGTAGGATTGGGCGATCAGGCATCCTCGATCGCTCCAGAATTTGTTTAAGGTGGCAATGACTGATTGAAAGTTCACTGGTTTAAATATGGTTAGCGAGTGTCTCAACTTATTTAAGCATACAAAAGGCAGGGTTTATTTGCATAAACCCTGCCGAAATCAGATTTGGGTGTGAAAAGTTAGGCAGTTTGGATCGAGTTCTAGTTTAGTCTGCAGGAGCCAGGGAAACTAACAGAGTGATGTTGTCAACGCCGATGACATAAACGGTGTCTCCGGGTGTGAGGGTGATTTGGCGATCGCACCGTGCGGGCCACCAGCTACCTTGGAAGCGGACGCGACCAGTTTGATTCGGGTAAATCGATTCATCGACGACAGCTTCTTCGTTGAAATAGTTAAAATTGGTGTTGATGTAGTTATCCATTAAGAGATTGTTTTCTGTGCTGTAGGTGTGAAGAGAAAAAATAGAACCGAAAGCTTTTACTACGTTAAACATTTTGTTGACTCCTTTTGTGTTAAAATATATCGAAGTTTAATCGCCGATTTTGTGTTCTTTGAAAACTAGCATTTCCTGGTTAAAATTGATTACCAGGTTGTTCATGCTCTGATTTAGTCTGCGGGAGCGAGGGAAACTAACAGAGTGATGTTGTCAACGCCGATGACATAAACGGTGTCTCCCGGTGTGAGGGTGATTTGGCGATCGCACCGTGCGGGCCACCAGCTACCTTGAAAGCGGACGCGACCTGTTTGATTCGGGTAAATAGATTCATCAACTACTGCTTCTTCGTTGAAGTAGTTAAAATTGGTGTTGATGTAATTTTTGATGAGCATATTGTTAGCTGTGCTGTATCCTTGGGTAGAGAAAATCGAGCCGAAAGCTTTTACTACGTTGAACATGATATTTACTCCTGTTGTGTTAAAATATATGGGGATGTGTAATTGTCGGTTTATGCTATTTGAGAGGCTGCATTTCCTCGGTTAAGATTGATTGATTGCCTTGATATTTCATTGTTCTTGCCTTCCGTGCTTTTATCAGGATAAAAGGCAAATAATTTTTGAAATGTTGAGGGGATTTGAGAAGCGGTTGCGGGGAGTCTAAATCCAGTAATTCCGAGGTATTGAATTAAGGATTTAGTGGTTGAGCAGTTGGTGGGATTTACCTTAAGGGTAGATGTGGTTAGCTACATTAGAGATTGTCTGATTCCGCATTACTGCTGCTGTGAAAATGTTTTATTTTTGGCTTGAATTTTGGGGTTGAGTTTTTTGATTGGGTTGTGACTCACTTGCTTTACACTTACTAATTTGCCAGGAGTCCAATATCTTTGGTGCGATCGCCAGTCCACTTTCCGAGTCTGGTACTGGCACATGACACTGGTTAACCTGCAAACAACGATTTTGCAAGGGTTTCTGCCTAAATATCAGGCTGGTAGCTGTGCCAATTTAGCTAACTGGACTACCGCAAACAGTGAATTATGAACTTACGCCTTCTCGATCGCCCAATCAGGAATATCCATAAATATCTAGTCCGTAACTGACGCACCAAACCTCTAAAAACCCGGTTTCTGACAGCCAGTGCGCCATTAGGGGCCCGTAAGCGGATCAATGATATAAGCAAGTAAACTTGGCAACTCACCCACCCTCCCCATGCGATATTGAGGTGTACCTACCTATTTAGGCATAGACAATAGGCGATCGAGACTGACGCAGATATCAGGAGGCGGTAGGAGTTTTTGATCGATGCAGGTCGATCGCACCCTGTTATCCAATTATTGAACAGGTCGAACTTAAAATCCATTCATAAATTCAGAATCTTAAATTCATAAAAGTCATAATTACAGACAACCTGCTTGATACTGCATAATTCTTACAGGAATTTTGAATAAAGTTTTAGCTAATTGAGACAAACCGAACTTGAATTTAAGCGACTGCGGCAAATCTTGTACGGAAACTTCTGTGAAGCCAAAGCGAGTATAAAATGATGCGAGTCGCTTTCCCAAACATTCTAAATATAGCGGTTCTGTAGCTTGTTGAATTAAATATTTTGTGAGGTAGCTTCCCAAACCTCGATCGCGCCAATCTTTCGCCACCACCAAACTGCCCAATTCTTGCGCGCCCGCAAAGTTCCGCAACTGTCCGCAAGCTGCCAATTTTCCCTCGCATTCGATGACCCAGAATTGCTCCCAGCGCAACTGAGTTGGATCGAGTTTGGCGCCCCAAACTAAGATTCTAATTGACCTCATATCTTGCTCTGAGGCCGGGCGGAGGACGAATCCTGACTGCAACTCCAAAGAATTTTCATTCATTGTGATTTTTGTTGGCTGTCTCGTTTAGTTTGAGTTCTCAACAGCCTTATTATGTATTTAAGTATAAGAGGTGTTACTGGAAATTATACCAGCTAGCCGCTTCAAAATGCGAAAGACTTCGTAAAGTTCGTTTCCTGGACTCCCAATATCGAAAAGTTTAGACACGCCATACTGCGGTGTGCCTTGTTTGGTCACTTTGATAAATCGAAAGCTGCTGCCATTTGTCAGAAGCCCAAATGTTACTTGTTCTGGACTGGGGTCATTCAGCATATAAAATAGTAACTGAGGAAGTCCAGCTTCAACGGAATATTGTGCTCGCTTCGCTTCGATCGCAACTACCCAAAAAGATTCAATTAAAAGCAGAACATCAATACTTCCCCTGACAAGTATACCTTCATCCACGGTGACAAGTTCCACCGATTTTTCTGCTTCTATATGAAAGGGATTCAGGTATAAATCTGCTAAAAATAGCAAGGGAGCAAGTACCACCATTTTTACGGTATCTTCTATCATGGAGTGGTCGGCACTGTTAGTATAGCCAGCCTTTACTTTGTCAAGATATCGCTTTTCTTCATCTGTAATTTCTGGTAAATCGTCCATCCACTCCCGGAAAAATTGCTCGTCTTCACAAAGTTGGAAGTTAAATTTTGTTTTGACATCGTGCAGAGTCAGTGTTTTTGCTTGAATTGATTGTGTCATGGCTTTGCATCTTCAATTGAAATTTATTGTAGCATACTAATTGTCGATCGCCTCCCACAAAACCTCCGCGCCAAACCTTACCGGATCGGTACAAGGCAATCCCGTTTCTGCTTGAACTTCAGCTATTGCTAACAGCGCATCTGCCTCATTTAAGTGATGAGTGTTGAGGGCGATCGCGCTCACTTTTCCCCCTGCAAAAGCACCCGCAGCCGCAGCTACCATTTCGTACAATTCCACCACTTTTGATAACCTGGGAATCGATACGTGCGGGTGATTGCGAATGCTAGTTTGTCCGGCTCTGTGCGCTAAAATTAAGTGAGTTGGCTGCGAACCCCGCAGCAGCGGCAGAGTCGCCGTCGAACCGGGATGCAATAGCGAACCTTGCCCTTCTACGTGCAGAATATCGCATTCAGAACCCAATTTTATCGCCATTTGTTCGACAGCACCAGCGGCGAAATCAACTCGCACTGCATCCAAAGGAAGGCCTTCATTTCCGATCATTAAACCAGTTTGTCCGGTTGCCAAAAATTTGGAACGCAAACCCCGCTGCAAGCAAGTGCGATTGAGTTCCAGACTGGTTGACATTTTGCCAACGCTCATATCTGTGCCGACAGTTAATACGCGGCGACAACTTAATTTAGCCGCAGCAGCAGAGGCGATCGCACCGACAGATTTCGGTTCCTGACGCACGTCCCAAATCCATTGATTTTCGGTTAATGGAACTGTTACCAAAGGTGCAAGTTTCGCGTGCAAACCGTTGACAACGGACAAACCCGCTGCTACCGCTTGATTAATTTCTGGCAGCCATTCTGCCGGCAAAACACCGCCGGAAGGAGCGATACCAATTAACAGAATATCCGGCGCAAATTGCAGTGCTTCTGCAACGGAAGCAACTATCGGTACTTGTTGAGGAATGCCAGTTAATTCAGGTAAAGATTGTCCGGCACATTGGCTGTCTATTACTGCTACAGTTTGTGCTTCGCTGTAGCGCAAAAATGCTAAACCTGTTTTGCCGGAATGGCCGAGAATTCCCTCGTGCAGCAGGATTGCAACTTTACCATTTTTGATCGAATAATTTTTAGTCATTGGTTCACTTTTGAGACGGGCGATTTTAGATTTTAGCTTCAATCTAAAATCTAAAATCTAAAATCTAAAATCGATTGGGTGTTAGCTGTGATTTGGGTTCATGGTAAGATCATTCGGATCTTCTCCCAATTCTCGCAATCTGGCCTCTAGTCGCGAGGCTCGCTGGCGTTCCTGTTCCGCTTGTTGTTGAGCGGCTTCGGCTTGTTGTTGAGCGGCTTCCTCCGGCAACAAAACTAAATTGCCAGATTCATCGAAAAAACGCACCCAAGTCGCAGTTTCTCGATCGACAATTCCTTCCCATGTGCCCAACCAAAAACCTAACGTTTCGCACCACAGCCAACCCTGTTCGTTGGGTACTAACTGCTGATAGCGCAGGTTGGAATCTAAACGCCATCCTTGCAAAGAATTGGGCTCGAAAGGATCGAAAACAAAGTAATCAGGAGTTCTAAAAACCTGCTCGTAAATATCCTTTTTTTTCCCTGTATCCTGATTTGCCGTTGACGGCGATAGCAGTTCCACAATGACATCCGGGTAACGTCCGTTTTCTTCCCAAAGTACCCAGCCTTGTCGGGAAGTATTGCTGTCAACACCCAACACAGCGAAAAAATCCGGGCCTCGGAAATCCTGATTGCGAATCTGTTTAGCGCTGTAATAAATAAACATATTGCCACCGACAAAAAAATCGTTCCGGTTAGCTAAACCTTGTTCTACGGAACGGATTAAAACGGTCATTGCTATACGGTGGCGGTTGCTTTCCATTTCTGCACCATCATCAAAAATTAAATCAGTCGGTGGTTTATGTTCTTCAAAAAAAAGTTTGGCTTCTCTATCAATTCCCTGTCCTATTGATTCTACTGGTATCATACTATCTCCAGATTTATCTTGAGCGATACTTCTATTCTACAATCTTCATTCGCTGCACTCCCAATCCCGATCGCCCGTTTGGCAACAAACACCCATTTTCGACGATCGCACCGGTGAAAGGATCGTCTAATAAATTTAAGTGACTGTCCAAATCCAAATAGTCAGCTAGCGGTGAAAGTTGTGCTGCTGCTGTATTTGCGATCGCGCTATCTGAATAGCAGCCGAACATTACTTGCAAATTGCAGGCTTTGGCTGTGTGAATCATCCGCATTGCTTCAGTCAATCCGCCTGACTTCATCATTTTGATATTGATGCCGTGAACGCAGTGCGCTAGCTTGGGTATATCGGAACTATTAAAGCAACTTTCATCAGCAAAAATTGGCAGGGGCGATTGACGGTACAGTTCTGAGAACTCATCCATATCTGCGAGGGGTGAAAGCGGCTGTTCAACATAATTTATCTTGTATCTTTCCAGCCAGTGACACATCTCGGCTGCATCTTTTAAACTCCAACCGCCGTTAGCATCTACACTGATTTTAAGGTTAGGTGGTGCTTCCTCTAGCACTGCTATTAACATAGCTTTGTCGGCTTCGATTCCTGCGGGATTTCCTAATTTAACCTTAACGGCGCGGTATTTGATGCTTGCTGGATCTGTCGCATCTTTACCAAACCAATCGCGCACTCTTTCTCTTGCACTCCTCGGCGAATTAATGCCGATTGTGACGGAGGTGGGGACGATGCCCGATCGATCTAATCCCCACATTTTCCACAGGGGCAAGCCTGCTTTTTTGCCCAGCCAGTCGTGCATTGCCATGTCGATGCCGGCGCGGGCGGCTGAGGGTAAGTTGACCTCTGTTAATACTTGTTCGATTTTTTGGCGATCGAACGGAGTAAACTTTTCTAGCAGCGGTGCAACTTCCTGCAATGCAGCTAGCAGAATTTCGGTAGTTTGGGGCCGAGAACCTGTGGAAAAAGGCGATGCTTCTCCCCAACCTTCGATGCCTTCGTGTGCTAATTTTACCCATAAATTCGTACTTTGGGTTGTTGTACCGCGGCTGATGGTAAGGGCAAACCGCTTGCGGACAGTGAAAGTTTCAATTTGAACGTGCATTGTCAGTGATTGGTAATTTTTTGTAGATAAAAATCCGAGGGGACGGATTGCGCCGCTATTGCCATTTTTTACTTTTTACTTTATAGTTTGATTTTGCTTGTTCTAGTTTATCAAAAATTTGATGAAATTCATTATTTCTGTTTCGCCGAAGAGAGTTGCTTTCTCTCTCAGCATTTGGGTGCTCTTCTTTGCTGTTGCTGGTTGCATCGTACAAGTTCTGCGGTACGGTTTCAACTATCAAGAACGCTGGATTAGTTTGTTTAACTTAGACAGAGAAATAAATTATCCTTCGTGGTACTCGTCATTTACTTTGCTGTTTTGCGCGATTTTGCTAGGTATTATTGCTAGTGCTAAGAAGAAGGAGGGCGATCGGTATTTTGGACACTGGAAAGCGCTGGCGTTCATCTTTGTATTTTTTTCTTTAGATGAAATCTTGAGTTTGCACGAAATATTAATTATTAACGACTTGCGAAAAGCACTGGATTTAGGGGGCATTTTTTACTTCATTTGGGTAATTCCGGGGGCGATTTTTGTTGCGGTTACTGCGCTGGCTTATCTCAAGTTTCTCCGGCACCTACCCCGAAAAACAAGGGATTTATTTTTACTGGCAGGCAGTATATATGTCGGTGGAGCACTTGGCATGGAAATGGTTTGTGGCTATTATGCAGATGCGGTTGGCCAGCGAAACTTGATCTACGGTTTGTTGGCTTCTGTTGAGGAAATTTTGGAAATGGTAGGGGTGATAGTATTTATCTATGCCCTGCTGTCTTACATCGGTTCCTATCTTGAAACTATTGATTTGCGGTTGAAGATAGTGGATAATCCACAGAGGTAAAACTGACTATAAACCAAGATTATTAACGAAATTGAAATCGCAGACTTTATGGCTATATACTTCTACACCACTGCCAGCGAATACGGCTGTTTTTCTAATTTTTCCAGTCATGGATTCGAGTTAGACGGAGAATATTGGCCAACTACCGAGCATTATTTTCAAGCACAAAAGTTTCCCAAAACGGCTCATTGCGACCAAATTCGCCAAGCAAAAACGCCGAAAGATGCCGCAAAAATGGGGCGCGATCGCTCTCGTCCCCTCCGCAAAGATTGGGAAAAAGTAAAAGATGATATCATGCGAAAAGCCGTACTCCGAAAATTTGAAACTCATGCCGAAATTAGAGAAATTTTACTCGCTACAGCGGATGAGGAAATAGTCGAAAATTCCCCAGTTGATTACTATTGGGGTTGCGGTAAAGATGGCAGCGGCAAAAATATGTTGGGCCAGATTTTAATGGAAGTAAGGGAAATATTGCGAAAACGCACGTCAGAGTAAAACAGAACTTAAATTTCCCAAACTAAAGCAGGACTTATTTAATCCTAAGTCCTGCAATGCTCGTCAGCGAGCATTTCCTCAATTTTCTTAAACACTGAACTCATAAATCGGCATGAGCAACTGTCAAAACTTGTGTCAATCTCGTCGGGCTGTTCTAGTAGAGGGTTTAGCCTCTCCTCAGAGACTGCGAAGCAGGGGAAACGGTAAAAACCCTGCACCACTTTTTTTGTTTTAACAACTACTCTCAACCGGAATTAACTTTTTTCGTCGCAAGTACAGCATTGTTAGCCCGTCGCCTCCCGGACACCGTTCCCCTAAAGTTGGCGATTCACAGGTAAAACAGCAAAACACCTGTTCTGGTTAAACTTTGTTTTTTATTGATGCTGTATCTTTACTATTGTGTACGATTTGTGGAAAGTGTCAGCACTCGTTCAGAATTCTTTACATTTGTGATTTATTTGGATACCATCGCGCCACTCTGTCGCAGTTGCTGTTGAATTCTATTAAATTCTTTCTGTTCTGCGCTTAGCAAACTATTGTCGATCGGCGATCGCATATCCCACTGCAATTCGGACAATAACAACAAACAGCCGGCCATAATTATGCCTGTGGTTAGATATTGCCAAGGTGCAACAAAAGTTAATAGAGGGATGCTAAATAAATGAGTTAGTCCAATCAGGAGAAAAGTGCGCGATCGCAAACCGAGTCCCGTCAACAAATAGCCGATCGCGCTCAATCCCAACCACAAATCGCAAAGGTGCAGTAACAAACCTCCCCAACCGGCAAAAATACTGCAATCCGTCAGAACCAAACCAGTTATCATCAAAATCGCCCAAGAGTAAAGAATCCAGCTAACACGCTCGACTCTTACCCAAAACAAAGTCAAAACGGCCATTACCGCAGTGCCAATTAGAGTCAAAGTTGACCACAAAATCGCCTGAAAGCTCCAACTGAGGGGGAAAAACTGAGCCGTAAAAAAAATCCCCCCTGTCACCAAACCCCAAAGCAGAAAAGTTTGGTCGATGCGGGTATAAAATCCTGAGAAAAGAGTAATATTTCCAATTTGCCAGCGGAGTTGCAACAGGCCTTCGATGTCTTGTACGTCGAGATGTTCCTGTTTGCAGCGGATTAGGGGTTCGGAGGCGTTGAAAAAGGTCATCCAGTGTTGGGGAAAGTATGAAGTTTTGTGTATTGTAACAAATCTTAAAGTAGATTTTTTATATTTTTTTTGTTCCCCGGCTCTGCCGGGGGACGCAGATTTGGAGGCTCTGCCTCCCGCGAGTCTATGACTTGCGAGGCTCTTCAAGAGTGATATCGGTTCCCCGGCAGAGCCTGAGAACCACTTAATCTGCTGATTAATGATTTATTGTGCCTGCTGTTCACACCACAGATTCAAAATTGCTTACCACTCCCGCAGTAGCCTTTTTGCTTCTGTCAAAAGGATCTCCGTGCTTTCTGGTTCTGCATCTTCTTCACCTGTGGGCCATAGTTCTGTAATTACAATACGGTCGGTATAAAGTTCAGCATCTATACAATTGCCAGTCACTTCAGTTACTTTTACATCCCTCATATTTTGCTACATTCAATTTTATCAATAATTTCTAGGTATATTTGTCCTTTCGTAGACCGAGCTTCTTCAAGAAAAGCTGCTAGGAGATAACTCCGAGGGGGTAATTGTCGATCAAAAATAGCGATCGTTTGTCCGCTATAAGGAATGAGAATTAAATAACTTCCACTCTTGAAATTGGGATGGGCGGGACGCCCATCCTTTTTGGACGGGCGGGACGCCCATCCCACAATAACAATTAAAATTGTAAGTTATTTAATTCGCGTTCCTAAGAAAACAAAGGGCGACAGACGAGTTTTGCTAGAACTTCTCATAGAAGAACGCAATTTACAGCACTTTCCAGGTAAGTGAAGTACAGAGAAACCGGGTTTCTTGAATAAAACCGGTTTCTGGCGAGAAATCCAGAAGAAACCCGGTTTCTGGGGTGTACTTTATAAACCTGGAAGCCGCTGTATTAGAACCATGGGTGTCAACAAAACCCGAATAAGTAAAACAGGACTTACGCACTCCGACAAAGAAACCGGGTTTTTTACCTAATCTGCCGATTGCAACGAAGTCTTTTCGTGAAAAACCCGGTTTCTGGGCCCCCTGGGTAAGTCCTATAAAATCGATCTAAAATAGAAATTGATGCTACTAGCAATGGAGTCATCCCCATGACAACAACAATTCCCTCTCAAACTTTGCCAGAAATCATCTACCCAGACAGCGACGGAAAACCCATGTCTGACAACACCAAACAGTTCCAATTAATAGTAAAAATTCAAGGCGGAATAGATGCCTTATTCAAAGACCACGAAAATGTCTTTGTAGCAGGTGATTTGCTGTGGTATCCTGTCGAAGGAGATAACAAAACTTGCCAAGCACCTGATACTATGGTAGTGTTTGGCAGACCGAAAGGTTACAGAGGTTCCTACCAACAGTGGCTTGAAGATAATATTGCGCCGCAAGTTGTCTTTGAAATCATTTCCCCTGGCAACCGCATGGGAACAATATTTAAGCTTTTTAAGTTTTACGATAATTATGGGGTTGAAGAATGTTATTTCTACGATTTAAAGGATAATGAGTTAATGGGTTGGGTGCGAAGTGACGGAGAACTCAACTATATTGAATCAATGGAGGGTTGGGTAAGTCCGCGTTTGCAGACACGTTTTGAAACTGCATCGGGAGATTTAGAAATTTATCGTCCCGATGGACTCAAGTTTTTGTCTTATGTGGAGTTATCAAGACAAATGGAACAAGAACGAGAGGAGAAAGAGTTAGTACAGCAAAAAGCCGATCGCCTTTCAGAAAAACTCCGAGAAATGGGGATAAATCCAGAGGAAATTTGAAACTTTTAGAGTCCTGGACGCACGGGTGGTCAGAAACCGGGTTTTTCACCGAATCTGCGGGCTGTAACGAAGTATTATCGTAAAAAACCCGGTTTCTAGGTCTCCATATCTTAACCATGCAAAATCCCCGCCAAATAGCTTTTCTCGCACTCCGCGAAGTCCACCGCCGCGGTGCATTCGCAGATGCCGCACTCGATCGCGCTTTCAGCAATTCTCAACTCAACGACCTCGATCGGCGTTTAGTCACAGAATTAGTTTACGGTAGCGTCAGGAGAATGCGATCGATCGACTTCATCATCGACAAACTAGCGACAAAGAAATCCTCCCAACAACCGCCCGAACTCCGCACAATCTTACATTTAGGGTTATATCAACTCGAATATCTCAACCAGATTCCCCCCTCCGCCGCCGTCAACACCACCGTTCAACTAGCAAAAGAAAACGGATTTTCAGGACTCAGCAGTTTTGTCAACGGTTTGTTGCGCCAATACATCCGTTTAACAGATAACGACTTAAACCCATTAACAGTTACCAATTATAAATCACCCGTTGAACGCCTAGGAATTTTGCACAGCTTCCCCGAATGGCTAATAGAATTGTGGATCGAACAAATAGGCGAAACGGAAACAGAACAACTATGTGAATGGTTCAACCAATCCCCCACAATTGACGTGAGAATCAATCCTTTAAAAAGCTCGATCGCCCAAATAGAAACCGCCTTCAAATCCCAAAACATCTCAACTAGCAGAATCCCCAACTTGCCACAAGCATTAAGACTAAATGGCAGCATCGGCGCAATTCAAAACCTCCCCGGATACAGCGAAGGTTGGTGGACAATCCAAGACAGCAGCGCTCAATTAGTCACCCATTTACTAGCGCCCCAGCCAGGGGAAACTATCATCGACGCCTGCGCCGCGCCGGGGGGAAAAACCACCCACAGCGCCGAATTAATGCAGGATGAAGGCACTATTTATGCCTGCGACAAAACCGCCAGCAGACTCAAAAAACTTAAAGAAAATGCAGACAGACTCCAGATGAAATCCATTAAAATTCATACCGGAGACAGCCGCCATTTCCCAGAGTTTGTTAACCTCGCAGACAGAGTTTTACTAGACGCACCTTGTTCCGGCCTCGGAACCCTCCACCGCCGCGCCGACGCCCGCTGGCGCCACACGCCCGAAAACATTCAACAACAATCTCAACTGCAATCGGAATTGCTAGCAAATGCAGCGACATTTGTCAAGTCCGGCGGCGTATTAGTGTATGCAACTTGCACAATTCATCCCTTGGAAAATGAAACAGTTATTCGATCGTTCTTAGACAGCAATCCTCACTGGCAAATCGAACCGCCAACAATTGATTTACCAGTACAGCCATCACCCGAAGGATGGGTGAAAGTTTGGCCGCACAGACATCACATGGACGGCTTTTTTATGGTGCGGATCAAACGAGATTAGATTTTTTTGTACATTATATCATGTCCGGTCGATTCCCTCCGCTTCGCTTCGCCCGAAATTAGGTAGGGGCGGGTTCACCAATAATATCTGCCAATAATGGACAATCTCAAAAACCCGCCCGGCCGGGATATTATGGTCAATCGAGCGGACATGATATTAGACATCTCCAGAAAAGCCAGTTTTGAACAGGCAGGATGCCTGTTCCACAATAATTATGGGAGAGGTATATTGAAATTTGCCGTTGGGTGAGGGCGGGTTTATGAGATTATTGGTTTTAGGCGATTATTGTTCGTGAAACCCGCCCCTACGGGTGGCAATTGTTGGTAAAACCCGCTTAATATCCCGGCTCTTGATAAGCAGGCTCTTGATAAGCAGGCTCTTCCCACTGGCGATACCGGGGTTGAGGATTGGGATTGTAAGGTACGATCGCACCATCCTCATTCACAATCATTCCCCGAATAATCCTCTTAGGCTCCACCGGTTTAGCCTTAATACTGCCTTTGCGGCCCTCCAACTCCGGCAACTTAGGAAACTTCTCTACCGGCATTCCCTTAACAATTTGACTCATAAAATCGCGCCAATTGTAGGCCGCCGTACCGCTAGTTCCCCAGGTGGGATAATTATCATCATTTCCTAGCCAAACTCCAGTCACAACCTGTGGAATGTAACCAATAAACCACAAATCCCGGACATTTTCCGAAGTACCAGTTTTGCCTGCTACAGCGCGATCGTTTAAAGCCGCAGGCCCCCCCGTACCGTCTTGCACAACACCCTCCAACATCCAAGTAGTAATCGCAGCACTATCCTTATCCAAAACCCGCTTCGGTTTAAAATTAGCCTGATAAATCACATCTCCCCGCTGATTAATCACCCGCTTAATTCCGTGGGCTTCAATAAAATTCCCTTGCGCTGCTAAAGTACCGTAAGCATTGGTTAACTCCAGCAAATTCACCTCTGAAGATCCCAAAGCCAGGGAATAAATCGGACTCAATTTCGACTTAATTCCCATATCGTTGGCTACTTTGATCGCCGGTTCAAACCCCACATCCATCAACACCTTCACAGCTACGACATTCACCGAACGCGTCAAAGCATCAGAGATCGATCGCCAACCGCTAAATTTTTTGCCATAATTATTCGGTTGATAGCCGTCGATAATAATTGGTTCGTCTTCGTAACCGTCATAGGGAGAAAAACCAGCCGCCATCGCCGCGGCATAAACCAACCCTTTAAACGTCGATCCGGGCTGCCGCAAAGCCTGCGTAGCGCGATTAAATTCACTTTCCTTAAAATTTCCACCTCCTACCAGGGCCTTAACTTCCCCAGTCTTAGTGTCCATAGAAACTAAAGCGGCCTGTTCAAAACCCTGACGGCGGCCATCAACTTCGATCGCATCTTTAACCACCTTTTCCGCTATTTTCTGCCACTTCAAATCCACCGTCGTCTCAACAGTCAAACCGCCAGCTTCCAAAGCATCCTGAGAAACATAGCGTGGCAATTCCTTCCGAATGTAACTAGCAAAATAAGGCGCGACCACTTTAAATCGCTTCGGCGGACTTGGTTTAACGGCGATAGGTTCCGCCATCGCCGCCTTCGCCTCAGCCTCTGTAATTACCTTCGCTTCCTGCATTTGTTGCAGCACAAGATTGCGGCGTTGCTTAGCAATATCGGGATTAACCAAAGGCGAATATTCGCTCGGTGCCGGGGGCAAACCCGCTAAAGTTGCCATCTCTGCCAAAGTTAATTTATCGACTGTTTTGCTAAAGAAAACCAACGCTGCATCTGCCACTCCGTAGGCATCTGAACCCAAATAAACCAGATTTAAATATCTTTCTAAAACTTGCTCTTTACTCAACTCCCGCTCTATTTTTTGAGCTAAAAGAGCTTCTCGAACTTTCCGCCTAATACTTCTTTCCTGATTGAGAAAAACAACGCGAGCCAATTGTTGCGTAATTGTACTGCCGCCCTGCACTAAATCTCGCGCGATCAAATTAGAAACAATCGATCGCACAATACCTTGATAATCCACCCCGCGATGTTGATAAAAACGGCGGTCTTCTATGGCAATAAAAGCTTGAACCAAGAGTTCGGGAATTTCTTTAAGTTTCAGTTTATCTCTAGTTGCAGGCCCCGACTGCAACAAAATCGTATTATCTGCTGCCTTAATTGTCAGCGTTCCGTCGCGGTTAAACGCTGACAAATCGTTAACATCTGGCAAACCTTTGTCTAAGGTGTACAAAATCCATAAACCGTAGATTAAAGCGCCCCCGCCTATACTTACCACACCTAAACTTATCCAAAATCTAGGGCGGCGGGAGATCCGTTTTTTAGTTTTTTCCTGCGGTGCGCTATTTTCCTGCGGTGTGCTAATTTCCTGTAGTTCCGTATGTCTCTGCAGTTGGGTGTTCTGCGATTCGCTATTTTCCGGCAATTCGCTACTATCGGATTTTTGGGGTGATTTAGTTCCCAGCAAACTTAATCCCGGCCCCAACAATTCTTTTCCCTTGGTTTGCAAGCTGGTAACTTGAGGTTCAATTTCCAACCAAGCAATTAAGCGCTTCAACCCTTGCCAATTGCGTTTGACTATTGGATATCGAGCGTATTCTGGCTCTAAATATTCTGACTCTAAATATTCTGAGTCTAAATATTCTGAGTCTAAATATTCTGACTCTTCTAGAGATGCAGCATCTTCTGATACCACATACTCGGAGCGCTCATCCCTTGTCCGTGGAGAAAATTCCGCCTCCGATTCCGGCGAGTTGAGCTTATTGCCCTTCGCAGCCTTCGGCGGTTCTCGATCGGAATTACCGCTTATTGCGTTAGTGACTTTGCTCAATGTATCTTTGATATTTGAGAAAAATTCTGCCACGATCAGACCTTCAAACCTCATCAAGTCCGATTAAAAATTAAAAATTAAAAAAGCTAGCCTTCTTCAATTCTTAATTTTTAATTCGACATTTTTTCTTGAATAACACGCTGCCTTGAATTAGTTTTTTTGAATTAAAAAGTTTTTAATTCAAAACTCAAAATTCAAAACTTTTCTTAACGCTGCAGAGCTTGGTATTTTTTTGAGAAGTGAATTAGATTTTTTGAATTCAAAATTTTTTAACTCAAACCTCAAAACTCTGCTTAACTCGCATGACCCAGTGCCAAGGCTGCTACCAGCATACCCAAAACCAGGAAAGGCTGAGCACTTGCCTGATATTTAACATCATTTTCCAGGGGATTACGCAAAAAGTACATATCCTGAAAAGTAATTTGGGGAATTATCAGCAGCAGCAGAATGACAGCGTAAAGGTTTTGGTGGATGCTGATCAGATAGCCTGCAATCCCAGCTTGAAAGATGTCGATCATCAAAACGCAAATCCAAGCTGCGGTGCTGATGCCAAACATCACTGGTAAAGATTTTAACCCTAATTGCCGATCGCCCTCAACACTTTTGAAATCATTGACGATCGCAATTCCCAGCCCAGCCAAACTGTAAAACAGGGTCAAGATCATAATGGTCGGATCTAGTGTACCAAACAAAGCTTGACCCGCCCACCAAGGCAGGGCAATGTAGCTAGCACCCAGGGCATAATTTCCCAACCAGCCATTCTGCTTGAGTTTCAGCGGGGGCGCAGAGTAGATATAAGCTAGAAACGCGCCGCCGAGAGTCAAAACAGTCATTATCGGGAATTCATGACCCGCCCACAAGTCTAGAGCATAAGCCACCCCAATGCCAGCGCCTAATAATACCAAAATTTGCGTTACTACTTGGGGAATCGAGATGATACCGGAGGGAATCGGACGGTAGGGCTCGTTAATGGCGTCGATTTCGCGATCGTAAAAATCGTTCAAAGTTTGAGTGTACCCGGTCAGCAACGGCCCTGACATCAACATACAAGCTGCTGCGATCGAGAAATTCTCTAGATTCCAAACATAGTTTCCAGAAGAGGCCGCCCCGCACACCACGCCCCAAATCAGGGGAATCCAGGTAATCGGTTTCATCAATTGCAAGCGAATCTTCCAGATGGAAGTTTCCCCGCTAGCGGCCCCTTTCATGCCCAACAGTTGCCGAGTTTTGGAACTGCGGTTTTCGGTAGCAGCACTTTCCGGTGCAGATTCTGGGGAGATTGGGGAGGGAGGAGAGTCAGACATAAGTGTGATGTTAGCGGTACTGCTACTATTGTGTCGTTCTGCGTTTCAATAATAATTCTGATAGGATACCACTGATATTTAAGGCATCGTCTTGAAAACTTACCCCGTCTTGGAGTTAATGCTAGGGAAAAGTACGGGTTTCATCAACTTATTTTAATATCATTATTCTGTGTAAATGTCAAGAGGATAAATACTTTTTTTAATAATTTTGCTGGGCCCGCCTGCTTGGGGAGATTTTTGCCAGCCGGTGCATTGAATGTCAATTACCAGGAGGCGATCGAGTTTTTTGCCATACTACCCTTGAATCATCTCATCTGCCAGAAAATCTGGCAAAAATTCAGAATCTAGAACCTCGACCCAAGTGTAGATACATAATTGCGGAAACGTTTCTACAGGCAATCCAGTTTCAGCAATTGCTTGTTCTGCTGCATCCGCATAGCATTCAGTCAATACCTCTTCAAGATATGGTTTGAGACTGGGGGAATCTTTGATAGCTTTGCGAATGCGTCTGCGATGTTCGGCAATGCTGCCTTTCCAACTACCGCTTCTTTGATCCGGTTGAAATTGCCACTTAAGCAAGTGCAGGAGAATTACCACCAGATTACTCTCTAAACTCCGGCGTTCACTTCGCCCCATGTCTTCTATTTCTGCAATCAGATTTTCCCAGTCGATGTTTGAATAGTCGCGATCCCGCAACTTTTCCACAGTAGTTTCAATCCATCTCAGGTAATCTGTATCATACAATTTTTGTCGTTCTACTTCTAATTTTGTCGTCATAATACTTTTTAGTTGGGCCGGGGCGGGTTTACGAGATGATTAGTTTTAGGCAATTATTGTTGGTCTAACCCGGCCCTACAAGGTTCGATCGCATATTATTGTTTGTTTTTTTTGCTTTGGACTTACTTAACAACTGTAAATCAACAAATATGGCGGTATGAATCAAAAGGCAGTCCCGTCCGCCGCTTGACTTCGACAACTGATTTGTAAGCGCCTTTTCTCTGCCTTTCTCTAACTATTTTTTCCGCAACATATCGATCTAAACCGCTGGCGATTAACTCTTCCGGCGAAAGAATATTTAACCGTTTCCAAGTAAACTGCGATTCTTTTTGATAATTGTAGCTGAAGCAAATCATCGGGGCGATGCGTCTGACGTGACTTTCGGGAACTCCTGCTATTTCTGATAACTCTTCGGCGTAGGTAAAAATGTAGCCTTCGTTTTGCAGAGATTCAATATCGTTGGCGTAGACGATCGGCAAACCCAAGATTCTGACCATATCGTCTTTGGTACACTCATTAATATCTATTTTGCCGCGCACGTTTGCCAATTCTTCGGCATTCGTCGCACTCGCCGGAACCAGTAAACCTCTGGGTGCGGTTTTGATGAGATAGCGCTTTTTCAAACTAAAAGCAGTAACAATTTGAGCAATCCACACGATCGTACCCAAATTAGTTGAAGAAGATACCGCTAGTGCTGCTAAAGTAATGCCAACACCCCATCCCATCCAACTACGAATATTTGACTTTTGGCCTGCATAGGCGATCGCCAATCCGCCGAAGTAGGGAATAAAAGAATACCACACCCAATTTGGAGTTTGACGTAGCCAGTATAAATCTTGAGACACTTTAATTTTATCCTTAAATAATAGTTGTGATCTCACACTTACTTATTTCACTCCCACTTTTTTAATAGTGGGCTTTCTTCTACCGTAAGGATTCAGGTCTGAAATTCGGGAATGAGGTCAGGCATAGGAAAGTAGTCACAAGAATGGGCATTCATAGCCT